>PMTB01000219.1 GCA_003167475.1 candidate division FCPU426 bacterium
GGTTGTGGATTGGAGCGCAGCTGTCGGCAATAGCGAACTCGCTGCTGGAACGCGCCAACAGTATGGTGTGATTTGCCAGGCTCTGTACGGTGTCATGCGCCAGAGTTTCCTTTATCGGGCTTATGGAAGGTTGACGGGTTTCCTCATTTATAATGCGAAAAACCTCGTCTGCCGGCCGTCCTGAGGCTTGCGCGAGCGTCCAGCCGGTTAGATGTTCGGCAATGATATTTAAGTAAGTAACACGCCCTTCCGCATCAGTGGCCAAAACCGCGTCGCCGATGGAGCCGAGCGTGACCGCGTACTTTTCCTCGCTGATTTGCAGGTCTGTATTGACCTGCTGCAGTTGCTTATTTGTATCCTCCTGTATCACGAGTAAACGCTGTGTTTGGGTATGAATTATATCCTTGATTTTCTGCCGTGTTTCCCGATATATAAAATAAACAAGCGAAAGCGCGGACAACAGCATGATCAGGCTGGCTGTGACGATGAGAGTAAAAAGAAAACGCAGGGCTTTTTGAAGTTCCGAGTCAGACTTTGCGAGTGCGTCCTGCTCTATCCTGGTTAAGTCATTAATCTCGACGCGGATCGAATCCATCAAAAGTTTGCCTTTGCCGCTCTTTACAAGCGCCAGTGCGGAGGCAGTGTCATTATTGCGGCGCTTCCTGATGACCTGCGCCAGTTCCGTCATTTTTGCATCTATCAAAGGCGCTGCTGCGTCCAGATGTTTTTTTGCGGCGCTGATTACAATAAGCTGCTGCAATTCCGACATATGTTCCGGTATGCTGCCGAGCACAGCCAAATACGGCTCCAAAAAAGCCTCGTTATTGGTCAGCAAAAATCCGCGCTGGCCCGTCTCGGCATCTTTTAATTCAGACAGCAAATTGCCCGCGTGGTTTAACACAATAAAATTGTGTTTGCGTAATGCGGCTGTTTCTTCGATCTGCCTGAAAACCCCGAGCGATATTACCGACACCACAATAACCAAAATCAGTATAACCAATCCTACAAATGAAATAAAGATCTTTTGAATGTTTTTCATGAAAAATCCGCCGTTTCCATCACGCTTTGTTTCAGTTTCCGTTCCATAATCATTGCGTCCGCGACTTCATCCTCAAGCATGGACACTCTGTGTTTCTTTACCACGTTGAACTCCTTTAATATTTTTATCATCGGACAAATCAGAAAACTCGCTAAATCTGTATAAATGAAACCGATGCAATACTGTTAATATTAACGATACGCTTAAAATCGGAATAGTCAATACAATAAGGGGTTAACATATCATTGTAGGTAAAATATGTCATTTTCCCATTGCCGGATTCGTGAATAAAATATACAGTTTGGTAAAAAATCCAAGGCAAAGAACCGCTCTTTTTCGTTGAAAATCATTTTTTCTGGTGTAGAATAATATATGATAAATGATTATCAAAGGAGATGGAAAAATGACGGCTAAAAGCCAGTTAAGGGATAATATTTTATTCCTCCTGCTCCTAATCCTTTGTTCCGCAACGCCCCTTACGGCGGCCACGGCCACAATCAACATCGACGCCTCCACAACCGTTAACACCTTCATCCCAATACAGGTCTTCGGCACCAACACCGCGTGGGGTAATTTCGAGGCCGACTACCTGACTATCCAGCCAAGCCTGCAGTCAGCCGGCATGCGCTTCATGCGCTACCCCGGCGGATCCGACGGCGACAGGTTTCACTGGAACGGCACAGGCTCCTATAATAACGGTGCCTGGGTACCGGATGACACCAATTACAGCCGCGGGTTCATTTGCGCGCCTATAAACAACGGGACCTCGGCCTCCGGGACTTCACTTATAACCGACGGACTTACGTACACAGCCTGGGTTTCCAATGCGGACACCGACTTTCCTAATGCCCAGTGGCTTTACATAGACACCGGAGGCGTTGCTGTCAACCAGGTCCAGATATGGTGGGCCGCGCCGTACGCGGCATCGTTCAAGGTGCAGTACTGGAACGGCCCTTCATGGCCCTACCCCTGGAAAGCCACATCCAACCTGTGGGTTGATACCTCGGCAGGCACTGTCGCAGGCACGCCCGGGCAGCAGACCGTGAATTTCAATTCAGTGACGCACGATTATATCCGCATCCTCATGCTGTCAAGCTCCGGCGGCCCGGCGGCCGCGTACGCTGTCGCTGAAGTTAAGCTTTTCAACGGCGCCACGCAGGTAACGCCCGGTTCGACCGGCGCCACGGTCTCCAGCACGATCCCAACAAGCGCATGGGCCGGTCCCATTAACATGGATTTCGAGGAATTCATGGACCTGTGCCGCTCATATAACCCGCCGGCTGAGCCGATAATCATCCTGAACTTTGGAACGGGTTCACCTCAGGAAGCGGCTGCGTGGGTGCACTATGCCAACATAGTTAAAGGATACAACATCAAATATTGGGAAGTCGGCAATGAGTTGGGCGGCAACTGGGAAATAGGCGGCCCGCTGAATTCAACCGACTACGGCCGCAGGTTCATAGAATACTATAATGCCATGATAGCTGTTGACCCGGGCGTCAAGCTTCTGGGGCCGGTGTACGGACCGGGCGACGCGTCAGAAAACCTCAACACTGATACTTATATCAAGGATTTCTCCCAGCGCCTTTTGTCCGCAGGCATGGGCTCTGCCCTTGGCGGCGTGAGCATACACATGTATCCCGGCGACGGCACAGACGCAAACACGCTGGCGTCTCCGTCTACCTGGCCGGCCAGCGCGGCAGCCATTGCCGCCGGCACAACAGGCATCCCGAATGCATCTTCCCTGCCCGTGGTGATGTCCGAGTTTAACTCGGATTCCAGCGGCTCCAATCTCACTGTACGGCTGGTTAATGCCCTGTTCCTTGTGGACTGGCTGGGCAGGTACATAGAGGCATTCGGAACCCGCGCCTGGGCAAACCAGTTCGCGGCTATCGGCGGAGGCAACCAGTCAGGCTCGCCCATGTATTGCGCAACCTGCGGCAACCTGGGCATGTTCGACGGCTCGCCGGGCCCGTACCAGTTCCTGCCATACGCCAGTTTCTACGGAATGCAGATGATATCCGGGGACTGGGCCATCGCCAACGATACCCGCAGCCACACTATGGTGTACTGCACCAGCACCGCAAACACCCTGGACGGCTACGCAGACCTGCGGCCTGACGGACATTTGTCGCTCATCGTTGTCAACAAGGACCCGAACAACGACTGCGCCGGCACAGTGCAGATAGCGGGCTTTACCCCTCAGGCATCCGCAAACACATATTCATACAGCCCGGCAAATTACCAGTGGCTTACAACAACCGCGCAACCCTATCACGCATCGCCGAATACACCGCCAACACAGGCGTTATTTGGTGGCGCGTCAAATAACTTCAGCTATAATTTCCCGGCTTACTCAATTATGGTCTTTGATTTCCAGCCGGCAGGCGGCACGCCGACTATTACGCCAACTCTTATACCCATCCCGACAGCCACCTACAGTCCTACGACTGCGCCTACGGCCTGCGCAAGCATTGCCGCCTATAACGGCGAGACAGGGGCCGGGAACGTCAATTTGTCCAACGGATGGACCTATGGTTACACAGGGACAATTGGCGCGGAGAACGCGGCAGCGGCGCACAGCGGGGCCAAAGGGCTTGACCTGACCTTTAATTTTACGAACTGGTGGGGTCTTTTCGATTTCAGCTGGTCCGGCATAGGCAGTTATAACCTGGGCACATACGATACCCTGGAATTCTGGACGCGGACAGCTTCGGGAGTCATGAACTATATGTTCGTGGAACTGACCGATTCCACCGGCACAGCCAGCCCGTTACAGGTGCCGGCAGTGGACACTTATCTGCCGGGCGGTATCACAACAACCTGGCAGAAAGTCAGCATCCCGTTATCGGTCTTCACAGGCATTGACATGACAAAGATCAATGAGATCACTTTTTACATTTCAGGCCTGAACGATGTAACCCAGGATATATATATCGACGACGTTCAGTTCACCCGGCGCTGTGCCGCGCCAAGCCCGACAATGATAAACAGCTCCACAATAACCCGGACACCGACGCAGGTCCCGCAGACATGGACGCCGTCGCAGACCTCAACGATAACAGGCACATTGCCGCCGGCATATACGGCGACTGTTACATATACCGCCTCTTCTACGCCCACAAATTCCAATACATCAACGGCAAGCGATACCCCGACGGACGCAGTCAATACGCCGGCATATACCATGACGGGCACACAGACACCGGTATTTACGGCGACAGTAACGCAGACGGCCGTTCCTGTCGCGACAGTTGAAGACGGAAAGATAACGGTTTACCCGAACCCGTATTTCCCGGGTGCGACAGACCTTTACGTGTCCGCGGGAATGGCGCAGAACGCGGCAGATGTAACTATAAGGCTATATACCGATGCGTTCAGGCTTATCAGGGTAGCGCAGATACGAGTCCCTGTTTCGGGCCCCATGTCGGTCGACAAAGCGTATTTCAGGGATTTAAGTACGGGGATTTACTATTTTATAATATCAGCCGAAATGCCGGGCGGAGAAAGAAAGAAATCCAGGATCCAAAATCTGATAATACTAAGGTAAAGGTTGTAGGTTTTCCATTGCGATGCTGAGAATATCCGCTGACTACAGCCCTGATACCGCTCAGGTCCGTCACGATCACCGGCGAAAAAACATCATGAAGCCACAGCATGTCAATCGGTGTATAAAGCAGCGCGACTCCCGCCGCGGAACAGAAAGAACGTTGTCTTCCCTTCCATGAAGGCGGTCTTTGTATATTATACGAACTGGATCTTCGAAAATTTCGCATAAAGTATTTTATGCAAAATCGAATGCGGAGCCACACTATCCTCCTTTTATTGGAAATTCGTTTAATAAATATTATACCGGACCGAAACTTCTTTTTACCTCTTATCTCCTTTGAATATCCACCGGACGCCGTATCTGTCAGTAAACTGTCCGTAGACTCCGATTGGCAAATCGTGCAGCTGCTGAAACCCTTCTTTGTTTGCTCCTTCCGAAAGCTTGATAAAAACTTCATTTAACTCATCATATGCGCCGCCGATAACAAATATGCTGAACATATTGCCTTGTTTGGGTTCGTATGCAGGAGATGCCATCCAGTCAGTTGCGGAAATATCTATAGCACCGCTGCTCAGGTGGGCATTGATAAGTCCATTGTACTTTTCCGGCGGTAACAGCGCTTTCATAGGAGAATCGCCCAGTTTTGTAAGCGTCAGCTCTCCGCCAAAACATTTTTGATAAAATTTCATTGCCTCTGCACAATTACCGTCAAATAAAAGAAATGGTGTACACCGTAACATATTCTTTACCTCCACCACGGCCAAATGCGCCAAGTTCCGGCCCTGATAACTCCGCCAAGCCGGTGCGTCTGAGAATTTTCATTATCATAGTTCCTTTATTTGTGGCACGTAACACATGGCTACAACGTGTATTTAACAGACTTTATTTGAAAGGTATTTATGCGAAATTAGGGTCGGGGTGTATTTTGCATAATTTATATTACACGAAGTGCGTGCCAAGCCGCAAACTGCTGAAATTTAATACAACAGCTGGCAGTGCAGCCCGCCCGCGCCCCACGCGTATGTCGGCACCATCACAACTTTAAAACCATATTTTTTGAATGCTTTTTCCCATTCATCATATATCGGGTTCTTGTCTTTTGCCGATTCATCCATTATTGCCGATACTTCGTTGATTGTATTGAGCAATTCATTATAAGTAACGTTGTTTGCGTTATCATACCATGCCTTATATTTATTATTGAGTATGTCGTAAGCTTTCATGATCCTTGCCTGGGTGGTATTGGGGTCATTTATGGGCAGCTGGTTTGGATATTTCGGGAGCAATATGGTTTCCAGGCCCGTGTCCTTATCGCGATACCTGACGATATTGACCGGGCAGCGGACAGGATGATCGGCAAAACGAAGCCTTTCAATTATATAGCCAAGGCCCTTCAGTTGTTCAGCTGCCGCGTCATACTCAGCCTGGCAATGGCTTACAAAATCAGCGCTGAACTTTACGTGCGTTATCCCGTCATAACTGTCCTTGTCCAGGGAAGGTATAAATGCTATTGGACTTCCTCCCTTGGGGTTTGGAAGTATTGCACACACCATGTCCAGATGGAACAATTCATCGCTTCCGCGGTCATGATTACTCAACATTTTTTCAGGTATAAATATTATCTTCAGGCCGTAAATTGCCTGTGAAAAAGCCGAACGTACTTCCTCTATGAAGTCATTGGAAATCGAGCTTTTGTCAAAATAAATACCCCTTGATCTGTTAAGGTACCGTATTGCGCGGTGCCTTCCCGCGATGAATACTATATTATTATCCGGACCCCACACCAGGTTCTCGTCCCCTCCCTCCATGGATATGCGGTCTCCGGTATCCTTCAATGTGAATTTATCGGGGAAGGTCTCAGCTATTTTTTTTGCGGCCTGGGGATATCCGTACATGTCCGCGTTACAGTACCCCAGTATTTTCCGGCCCTTTTCGTCAAATCCCAGAACTTTGCAGATATCCTGCGGCCATGCGAGCCTTACAGGCGATTTAAAAAAATCAAATCTTTCCCTGATCTCTTTTTCGCTCATTCCGACATTTTTTTTCAGATATTCCGTGAAATATTCCTTTTCCCTTCCTCTTGATTCAGGCACATATTTATTATCGGGGGTTCCAATATAAAAATGCGCGTATGGTGGCAGGTTTGGGATGATATCGCCGTGCGTCAATTCGAAATTAAGCCAATAAAAACGCTCTTCAATGTGCCTTTTTTGTTTTTCAGTGGCCAAAGCCGGCCATTTCATCGCCGGGAAAAAAAAGTTCGACTCCTGGTTCGGCCATAAGCCCAATACGGCGAACTCCATGAATCGTTCCGCTTCCGGCACAATCATTACCCGCCCATTCTCCGCCATAATACCCTTGTGTTTTCTTATCGTATTCCCATCCGCGGCAGAAATGCAGGTACAAATAAATATTGCGTACATAATAATTACAAATTTTTTTAACAATGCTGTTCCCGTCATCACTCACCTGCTTTTAGGGTCATCGAATAATTCGGAAAAGATCGTACGTACAGACTTAAAAGCCAATATATAAATTGCTGGCTGATTGATTATACCTTGTTTTTTCATTTAAATAAAGGAAATTCAGGATTTATGAGACGTTAAAATTCTTTAGCGTACAAAAACACCCGGATTCTACAGCTATCCATGCGGTTGTCCGCATAATTTATATCATACGAAAATGTTATCGGTATCTCTTTGCCTGCCGGAAAACCGACAATACTCTTTGTCGTGGCTTTTTATGTTCCTGTATCACAGGAGGACGCACATGCAGGCGCACGTTTGGTTTAAGAACAGCCGTGTCTATTCAAACGGTTTGCCGCGGCTTACGCGAAATCGCGGCGGATTTGAATGCGCGCACGGGCCTACTCGCCCGACGGTTTTACCGGCCTGGTTTCTATCGGCATAATTATCCTTGTAACTACGACCGTAGGCTGCCTTTGTATCTGCAAGGCGACGTTCTTTGCCACATCGCCCCTCATGTCGGCGGAAACAGTCATTGTTACTGCTGTTGCGGCGGCTTTCGATGCCGTTGCCGCGCCTTTATTGCCCCTGACGTGTGACGTGGATTTTACGGCTTTTGAGTTTGCGTGGTACATTACCGGGCCCGGCCGGGCCGGTGCAATCGCGGGACTCGCGGTGTTTGTTGGCGAAATTGCGGCGGTCGGCGTGATTGCGGATGGGTCAGCCGCAAATATAGCCGGCGAAACAGCTATAACAGCCAAAGAAATAAACATTAATGTTTTCATCTTGTGTTCTCCCGTTAAATCCGGAGGCGGCCCTTGGATTCCCGGCAAGGGCCCTTTTGTCCGGATTCAATTATTTTGTTTCATCTGCCGGCGTTGTTTTTGTTTCTTCAGCGATGATGACAGCGGTCTGTTTTGCGATCTCACGTTCTGATTCTTTTGTGACGGCTTTTTCGGTTTCCGTCTTGACTGCCTGAACCCCGCCATTGACGTCTGTTTCAGTTGTTTTTACGGTTGTTGCCACGGCTTTTTCAGCTGTTTTTTTCACGGCTTTTGCTTTTTTAATCGCCTTTTTCGCCGCTTTTGCGGTCGTGGATACTGCAGTTGCGGCAGCGTTGGAAACAGCCAAAGTAACAGGTACAGGCGATGATTGTGAAAGTTCTTCGCCTAAAACCATTGAATAAATACCGCATACTGCCATTGCCATAATTATAAGTCTTTTCATTTATTTATCCTTTCCCGGTTCGACCGGACTTTCAGATTATTTTGCTTTTTCGAGTCCTGTTATCTGTGCTTCAAGTTTCTTGATCTTTTCCAGGTCCGCATTCACTATGGAATCCGTACCAATTTCCACTTTATCGGTGGCAAGCAGGTAAACCCTCGCGCCGAGTTCCGCCATCTGGTCCCTGGCCTCCCTTTTAAGGCTGAATATTATGTACGCTTTCTTTCCTTCTTCGGTCAGTTCTCCGGCTTTTTCCTTGACCATTTCCGCACCCGATTTTATTACATCCATCCCTCCCTTCATTCCGTGTTCAAGATCTTTTTTCAGTTTTTCCCAAAATGTCATAAAACACCTCCGTTTTTTTCGGCTTTAAGCCGTTTTCCTGACGCGTTTGCGTCCATATCTGTTCCGGTATCCGTTTTAATTGGCGTGGTCGCCGAGTACGATCCTGATCTTTTTATTTTTCATGCGGCTGCCGTTGCCGGGAACCCTGACTTTTGCGATGTATATGCCTGTCGGACAAAGGTTCCCGGAATTGTCGCGCAGGTCCCAGCCGGCTTTTCCAGCGGACGCATCCGCGTTCATCGAGCGCACTCGCTCGCCGTTTATATTCAATATTTCAATCCGCGCTTTGCCGGGTGTTTTTTTGTTGTTATCAATGGCCCACTTGATGCGGATGCAATCTTCGGAGCCGCTTCCGGATTCCGTGGTTTTTTCAAGCCCTATTATCTGGAAAATATCGTAGGCCTTGTTCCCTTCCTTGTAAAGCCAGTAATTGTAAGTGCACATGCCGTTTATCCCGCGGGGTTATTATGTTCGTGTTCTATGTCTTTTTTTGTATCCGACTCGAGCTTTTTGTAAAAAAAACTTTTGACTTTTTCCACGATTGCGCTTACAAAACTGCTTCCCATGAAAAGCAGGCTGAAAAAAGGCGACGTCATGTTGATCATATGCGCGAAGGACTCAAATTCCTTGGCTGTTTTCCTTACCTGTATGAGCGTTATCACGAAGTACACTGTTCCTATGATGAAAGCCATAGTGACCAGTATTACCGAAACCATTATTATAATCTGCATATCAAGCTCCCCGCGTTTTCACGCATTTTTCGCGCATAAGTTGTTCAATCCGCCTGCCGGGCCTGCCCGTGGACCGAGTCGAAGTGAAACTGGTTATGCGCCCTTCTTACTATGTAATAAATCACAAAACTGATCACCGCGGCAAAAAAGCACCATACAGAGGTCAGGCATTGCATGTAGAAAACCGCAGACACCGCGAAAGAAAGCGCCATAATCATTCCGAGTATGTACATTCTTTTGATACTGGATACAAAAAGAGGCACGACTGTCACCAAAAGATAACACGCCAGCGCAAGCTTTCCGAAATTGTCGTCAAAATTACTCTGATACGTGATATGCATACCGCCTATCTCGGCATGGATTTTATGCACAACCAAAAGGTAAAGGTTATACAGCCCTATGGCAGTGCCGGCCGCCAGGAGCGACGCTAGTATTATCTTTTTTATTCTATTTTCTTCGATCAGCAGTACCGAGAGCGGTATTATGACCGGCCATAAAATCTGGGCCATAAAGACAAAAATATAAGTGACAACCATCAGCAACCCTTCGTATCCCGGGCGCCTCATAAACAGCCAAATGACGCCTTCGGCAAACTGCTGCAAAGCGAAAAAAAGCGGGATGGACGCGAAAATAATCTGGGCCGGTTTATGCACTTTTTTGACTGTTTCCGTGCCGATAAACGTAAGTAAAACTCCCGCCGTTATGCTTGCGCTTGCTGAAAAACACATGTTATTCCCCTTTAGCCGCTTATTTGCGGTTGTAGATCATCTTTTCCGCTTCGAGCCAGTCCTGCTTGTCGTTCCCGTGTATAAATCCGCTCTTCACATAAAGCCCGTAAGCAGCTTCGCTTATGAGCGCTAGCATTTCACCGTCATGAGCCAGGTTCGGGTCCTTTTGTTCGATTGCCTTGTTATGCGTTGTCTTTTTATGTTCCATATACAGCCTCCTTGGTTTTATAAAACAATATTACCCTATATTTTGACCGGGTTGTATGCCCGCATTCCCATATTTACCGACTTAATTCCTCGGGCCTATGGTGACTTTCAACCCGCCTGAATCGGATTCGCCCAATTCTACGGAAAAACCCGCGGATTCGGAAAGCTTTTTAACTATGGACAGCCCAAGACCGGCGCCGGCGATCGTGCCGGTTAGGTCCCTGCAGACCTGGTAGAACGTTTCAAAAACTTTTTCACGCTCCGAGTCCGGTATCCCCGGGCCGTTATCTTCTATGATCAATTGTTCCCTGCCAATCAGCACTTTCAGCACAAGTATTTTCTTGTCGCAGAATTTGAATGAATTTTCAATAAGTTCCTCGGCGGCGATTTTCTGCCAGTATGCCGCCTTTATCGTCGTTTGTTCCGTGATGAGCTCATACGGTTTCTTATGCTCCGCCGAGTTCCTCTCAGCCATGAGTTTCAGGTCCATTACGTCGGTCAGGCCCGCTGTCGGGGTGTTTTCCAGTTCGACAAAGAACATAATCCTTTGTATCAGTTTTTCCATGATCTCGCTGCTGCGCATTATAGCCTTTACGCCGTCCTGCAGCCTTTCATCAGGAGCAAAAAAACCGAGTATTTTCGCGAACCCGCTTATGACCGTGAGCGGGGTGCGCAGTTTGCCGGATACCATACTCAAAAAATCCCATTTCATTTTTTGCGTGGTATGTTCGTCAGTGACGTCTTTAAGGACAAAAACAAAGAATACGCGGCCCGTATCCCCGTCCGGTTGGGCCGGTTTGTAATATTCCACCGATAAATATACCCTGGAACCTGTCGTGCCTCTCCTGCCGTCAATTATAAAACTTCCTTTATCGGCGTTGATCTCAGGGACATTGCCGTATTTATCGAGCAATATTTCCATAAGATTACCCGACGGTTTTTCCAAACCCAGCATTTTAAGGGCGCTATTGTTCATCTGCAGTATATTTTGGGTTTCGTCGGTTACCACCACGCTTTCCAGTATGAGATCCATGACACTGCTGAGTTTTTCCTTTTCATTTATCTGCCTTCTTAAAACCGACAAATGCACCTGCGTCTTCACCCTGCTTACCAGCTCGACCTTATCAAAAGGCTTGGAAATAAAATCATCCGCTCCCGCGTCAAATCCCTTCAGCCTGTCTTCCTTGCCGGACAACGCCGTCAGAAGAATGACCGGTATGGTTTTTGTCCTTTCGTTTTTGCGTATCTCTTCAAGGACGCTGAAGCCGTGCATTCCGGGCATCATAATATCCAGAAGGATAAGTTCCGGTTCAGTGTTTTCAAGGATTTTTAAGGCTTCTGCTCCGCTGGTTGTCTTTATCAGGGTATAACCCTCGTTTCCCAGGAGAGTTTCGAGCAGTTCTGTGCTCAGCGGATCGTCTTCCACTATCAATATTTTATTTTCCATCGGCACCGCTCCTTTGGGATTTTTTGCCTATTTCAACCTTAAGGCCGCCCGATTTGGAAGAACCCAAAGAGACTACCCTGTTGCCGCTTTCAGCGAGTCTTTTTACTATGGAAAGCCCCAGTCCCACACCGCCTGTATTGCCGGAGTAATCACGCTGCACCTGGTAAAATGTCTCAAATACTTTTTCCCTTTCGCGCATGTGTATGCCCGGCCCGTTATCCTCAATGATTATATAGTCAGGGGCGATTGAAATGGATAGTTCAAGTTTTTCCTTGTCGCTGAATTTGAAGGCGTTCCCGATCAGCTCTTCGAGGGCGAGTTTTTGCCAGATCTTCGCGGACAAGGTGGTATGCGGAGTTATTAATTCATAGGGTTTCCTGTATTCCGCCGAGAACCTGTCCGCAATTGATTTCAGATTCAGCGTATCATCCGAGCCGGGTTTCGAAGTGTTCTCCATCTCCACAAAATTCAATATTCTTTGTATCAGATTTTCTATGATGCGGCTGTTGCGGGATATGGCGTTGGTCATCTCTTTGAGTTCCTCACCGGGCGAATAAATGCTGAGCAATCTTGAATAGCCGGAAATGACCGTGAGCGGGGTCCGTAATTTATGGGAGATAAGGGCGAGAAAGTCCAGTTTCATCTTGTTCCTGTCGTATTCTTCAGTAATATCCCTGAATACAAATACATACGAAACCGTACCGCCGCCTGATTTCGCGGCCCTGCGGTATTCGGCGGAAATGTACAAAGCCGTATTTGAATCATTTTCCGGCAGGCCCACGACAAACCTGCCCTGTTGCGCGTCTTTTTCCAGTTCGTAGCAGTGAATCTCCTTGAAATACTGCCTCAGATTGCCGGCGGATTTTTTCAGTCCGAGCATTTCTATGCCGGTATTATTGATCTGCTGTATGTTAAAATCCGCGTCTGTTACGGCCGCGCCCTCGAACATGAGGTCCATAACACCCGCTAGTTTTTCCTTTTCATTTATCTGCCTCCTCAGGACGGAGAGGTTGACATGCGTCCTCACCCTGCTTATAAGCTCGTTCTTGTCAAAAGGTTTTGACACAAAGTCGTCCGCCCCGGCGTCTATGCCTTTGATCCGGTCCTCTGTGCCGGAAAGGGCCGTAAGCAGGATCACGGGTATGGTTCTGGTCCTTTCGTTATTTCTTATCTCTTCAAGTACGGTGTAACCGGATTTTCCCGGCATCATTATGTCCAGCAGTATAAGGTCGGGTTCGTTTGACTCAAGATACGTGAGCGCCTCATCCCCGCTTGAGGCCTTGATCAGCCTGTATCCGCCCGGCGAGAGAAGAGCTTCAAGCAGTTCTATATTGGCCGGTTGGTCGTCCACCATGAGTATTGTTATTTCCATTTGGCGCCCCTTGAACCGATGATCATCCTCAATCCGCCGGATTGAGGAGTTTCAATTGAAATAACCCGGTTATTGCTTTCAGCAAGCCTTTTTATGATTGAAAGGCCGAGCCCGGCTCCGGCAGCGGTATTATTGCCGATGTGTTTAAGCTGATAAAAAGGCTCGAAAACCCGTTCCTGTTCCGGCAAAGCTATCCCCGGCCCGTTATCTTCCACCACGATCCAGTCGTCACTGATGGTTACTTTCAGGGACAGTTTACCCTTATTACTGAATTTGAATGCGTTTTCGACAAGTTCTTCAATGACGATTTTTTGCCACTTTAATACCTTACCGGAGAGATTATCGGTTTTTAATTCAAACGGTTTCCTGTATATAAGTTCAAGCCTTTCTGCCATCTGCCTTATGTCTATTTCATTCGGTGAAGAGTCCGCCGAAGTATTGTCGATTTCCGTAAAAAAAAGTATCCTGCTGACGAGATTTTCAATGACCGCGCTGTTCAGTATCAGGGCGGATGTAAGTTCCTTAAGCTGGTTCTGCGGCGGATGGGTCGCGATTATCCTTGAGTAGCCGGTCAGGACGGCCATGGGCGCGCGCAGCCTGCCGGATATGAGCGACAGAAAATCCTTTTTCATTTTATTCCTGCCCTGTTCCTCGGAAACGTCCCTTAGGACAAAAACAAGATTACCGGGATTTCCGGGCGTATCGGCTGCCTTTTTGAACTGGGTTGAAAGATATGATGCTGCCGCGTCCGCTGTCTCGGCTATTTCCGTGATAAACACGCCGCTGTCGGAATAAATATCAAAAACATGCTTGAATTTTTCAAGGAAAATATCGGCGAGATTGCCCTCGACGGTCGTAAGTCCCAGCAATTTACCCGCAAGAGCGTTACTGTGCTGTATGTTGAACATCGCGTCGGTTACGATTATCCGNNCCTTCGGTTATGAGTTCTATAATCCTTATAAGCTTGTCTTTCTCGTTTATCTGCCTCCTGAAAATTGACAATCCCGCCTGTGTCCTTACCCGGTTTACAAGTTCTGTCTTATCAAAAGGTTTGGATATATAGTCGTCAGCCCCGGCTTTCAGGCCGCGTATCCTGTGTTCGCGGTCGGCAAGCGCGGTAAGAAGTATGACCGGTATGGTGCGCAAATCGGCATTATTGCGTATTTCCTCGAGCACCTGGAACCCGGACATGCCGGGCATCATGACGTCAAGGAGGATCATGTCCGGCATAAAGGATTTTGCTAAACGTAACGCTTCCTGGCCGTTCCTTGCTTTTTCCAGTGAATATCCTTCCGGCGCAAGAAGGGCCTCAAGCAGTTCTATATTCAAAGGCTCGTCGTCAACGAGCAGAATTTTTATGTCCAAGACCGTCCACATCCTTTTATTATTGTTTGAACCTGTTTATTTCCACTTTCAGC
>PMTB01000271.1:0-1374 GCA_003167475.1 candidate division FCPU426 bacterium
ATATTCGTGCCCCTGATGAATAATTTTTTGCCGTTTAAGTACCATGCCCGGTCTTCCGCTCGCTTGAATTCCCTGATGCCGCTGATATCCGTGTAAGTATCTTTGACAGTTCCGGCCTTTACCGTGTATGTGAATTCATAAAGGTTTGGTTTGCCGAAATCCCAAGTCCACCAGAGCGCCGGGTTTGTAATATCGGTGTATAGCCTGACAGTATTTTTACCCGGGTATAAAGTGACATCCCTTTTTATATCCTTGCCCTTCCCTTTGAAGTTAAACGGGACAATGGCACAGCTTAATGACGCTTCCATTATTTTGTCCGTATAATTATTGATAACAAGCTCGCTCCCCACGTTCCAAACGCCGTCATCCTTTAGCAGCGGGGTTATCTTTACGCGTTCTATTTCTACGGCGTCGACAACTTCCACATATACATCGTTCCATATTCCGCCGGTGTTCATTTCCTGCCCGCGGCTCTTGCTCCATGAGCCGGGCCGCGCGTCGTGATGGTTGAAGATCCCCTTTATCAGATATTTGGCGTTGGGCCATACATCTCCGCTTTCCCTGGGGGAATTGACCGATACTTTTATTGAGTTTTTCCCGTTCTTTATGATATCTGTCGCGTCGAACCTGAACTTCTGAAAATACCCTTCATGACGGCCTATAAGCTTTCCATTCAGGGAAACTTCGCAAAAATAATCAACCCCCTTAAATACTATAAAATACTTTTTACCNNCCTGGGCAAACCAATTAGAAGGCACTTTTATGGTTGTTGTTGCTCCGGAATGGCTGAAGTCCCACTTGCCGTTAAGGCTGACCTGTTTTTTCATTTTAGCTCCTCTACCAGAGTATAATTTATCATAAAAAAATAGCGGCCTTACAGGCCGCTTCCCGTTTAATACCTATTTTATACTATAAATATAAAGCTTTTACAAGCAATTAATAGAAAAAGCGGCAGTTCCCGGGCTGCCGCTTTTTTATGTGAAAACTCTGTGAAATAACCTTAGAACGCTACTTTTTCCGATTCCTTTTTAGGGCTGTCCTTCGCGGGCATGTGTTTCCTTATCTCGTCCATGCCTTCCCCAAAGTCCTTTATCGCGTTGTCAAAAACCAGTATCCTGCGCGATTCGCTCTTATCCTGGGTGTCGCCTATGGTAACTTCCTTGATGGTCAGGTACAAACTCCCAGTCTTCGCCTTCCTTACGTCCATGTAGTACTTTTTCTTGCCCGCGCTTACAACCTTCGTGAAAACCGCTTCCTGTTCGCTCATAAAAACCCCTCCATAAATGTTTTTACCGGGAATACACGCGGAGCCAACCGCGTTCTTATCCTTGGTGTATGTTTTATCTTGGATTAAGTATACGCTTTGTATACTTT
>PMTB01000271.1:1438-6073 GCA_003167475.1 candidate division FCPU426 bacterium
TTGGCTTATGGCTTTTGGCTTAAAAACTTAGCCGTCATTTATTGCAATATCTCCCTCTTCCTCACGAGCACCTAACCGTTCAAATCACATCACGATTAACAATCCGGTTCAAATTTATGAAAAAAAACGTCCGGAAGACCAGCCCCGGACGCTTTTTTAACGTATTTAAATATTACGCCTTCATTCCCGGCATGTCGTGTATCAAAACCGCCCTGAAGTGAAATCCGCATATTGCCAGCGCTATCGCGTCGGGCAAAAGCTCGGGTTTTTTAAAGGTTGTCCATATCATGAGCCTCCAGAAGTGCCTCTTGCCCTTCTCGAGTATGCCCAGTTTCCATACGGCCGATACCACGGCATTGACCTTGGAAAAGAAACTCGACCTTGTTTCCTTGGCCGTGGCCTTGTACTCTTTCAGGAAAGTAATTATCCTGGTGTAGTATTTTTCAGGGCCGAATATGGAGTTCAATACTTTTTTATAACCTTCCACAAGCAGTTTCGTATCCATCTTCGGAACAAAATTAATGGTAAAATCCGTGTTGTTGCCGTCGGACGGCTTATGCAGCAGGCGTCCGGCATCATGCAGCCTCTTGTACAGCTTTGTTTCAGGCAGGGCGTTGAGCATACCCACCATGGCAGTCACTATTCCGGTCTTTTGCACGAACGCGATCATATCGTCAAATATCTTATGCGTGTCGGAATCAAACCCGAGGATAAACCCGGCCTGCACCTGCAGCCCGTTGCGCTGAAGTATTTTCACTTTTTCAGTAAGGTCTTTTCCCAGGTTCTGTACTTTGCCGCACGAGAGCAGCGCTTCCTGGCTCGGCGTCTCGATCCCCACAAAGACCGAATTGAAATTGGCTTCCTGCATAAGTGTCATGAGTTCCTGGTCATCCGCCAGGTTTATGGACGCCTCCGTATAGAGGGTAAACGGCCTTTTCTTTTCCTTCATCCACTGTTTTATTGACCGGAGTATCTCTTTTACCTTGGATTTATTTCCGATAAAATTATCATCCACTATAAAAAGGCTTCCGCGCCATCCGGCGTCATAGAGGGAATCAAGTTCCCTGACTACCTGTTCCGGGGTTTTAACCCTGGGGACCCTGCCGTTGATTACCACTATATCGCAGAATTCACAATCAAAGGGGCACCCGCGGGATACCTGCATGGCCATGGAAGCGTAATGCTTCATATTAAGGAGGCTCCAGTCGGGTATCGGGGTTTTGGTAATATCCGGTTTTATATCTGATGTATAGAAAGGTTTCGCGTTTCCAGCGGTGAGATCCGCCACAAATTCATCGATGGACGGTTCCCCTTCGTTGAGTACAAAAGTATCGACGCCTATAAAATCCTGATACCCGGTGGTAAACAGCGGGCCGCCTGCGGCAACTTTTTTTCCAAGGGATTTTGCCCTAAGGATAACTTCCTGCGCGGATTTTCTCTGGACGAGCATGGCGCCGACAAAAACCCAGTCGGCCCACAGAATATCCTTGTCCTCCAGCGGCCCCGAGCTTATATCAACGAGCCTTTTTTCCCAGTGCGCCGGAAGCATGGATGAAACAGTAAGCAAACCCAGCGGAGGTAATGAGGTTTTTCTGTTCACGAAAGGCAGGGCATACTTAAAACTCCAAAATGTTGCAGGATACTCTGGTGCAACCATCAAAATCTTCATAAGACCTTCTTCCCAAATCCTGATCAATTGAAAGGAGCTCATGGATAATAGTAACCACCACAAATAGGGACCAAGACAACATAGGCATTGTTTTACCACGGAGCCGCAAACCGTAGTTTGCCTATACAATAAGTATAGCACAAGTTTTGTGATAAACCAGTTTTAATAACTATTTTCTTTCAAACTTCACTCGCGGACTTTTTCCTGCACCCTCTCAACCGCGTCTGCTGCTTTGAGGCCTTTTACTGCCATGGATAAATTCAGCAAATATTTCGCTTCGACAGCGCGGCCTGTTGCCGCAAGATCCTCCGACTGCAGGAGCATGGATGAAGAGTACGATGACAATAAATAATTTTCCATACTGTCCCTGGGTTCTAGCCCGCCTATCATCCCGCGGTATGAATACATCTTCCAAAAATGCGCTTTAAGCGGCTTTTCAGACCGGTCTTTGGCCCCCAGTTCAAAAATAATCCCCTGCTTTAAAGCCCTATAATCCCCGGCAAAAACCTTCACAATTTTTTCCGATGAGGCGGTTGTATACGCCGGGAGCGCGGCTTTTTCAGTATAATCGGCGTTGCCGCCGCGCCTTATCCGCAGGTCCGGCCTTTTTGCCAGACAAATACTTAAGAATTGCGCCGGGAAAACATTGTAATCCCCAGTCACAATCAGGTTCCCTCCTGTCTGAGGGGTCATTAAAATATTCATGCCATGGTCGTAACCCAGAAAGTCATTGTTCCTGTCGGAGGATATGTAAGCTTCAGCCGCGCAAATCAATGCCATAATTACCAGCGCCGCCATAAAGACAGCCCCGGGCGCCCTGGTTTTAATGCTGTCCACCACAATTTCCATGCCTGCGGGCGCAAGAAGGCTCAGCGCCAGGCATGAAGGCAAAACAAATATCATGCCGAATTCCTCGAACATCGCGTCAGTCCTGTTGAATACCACGATGGTGATAATGTTTATTGCCGCGGCCGCCCACAACAGCAGTTGAAACTTTGGAGCTTCCTTATTTTTTTTAAAGATGGAAAGTAAAGGGAAAAACGCGAATATTGATAATGAAGCCGCAAAAAAAACAAAAACCGCCTTTGCCTGCGATAAAATCGAACCCGGGCTTAGGTACAGGGAATTCGGGTACATACGCCTGAAAATAACATCCAATACCGCGTCCAAACCCCTCGGATCGCCCATATTCATCAATGGCCCGGCCCAGGCCCTTATGGGAAGATAAAGATATGGTGTCAGGCCGAGCGCCGCGAAGGCTATTCCGGTCAAAATATGTCCGGATTGCTTATTGGAAACCGCAATCCAGGACGCGGCTGCGGGGATAAAGACCATTGTTGCCGCGGTAGGCCAATGGTTTGCCAGCGACAGGCCGTAGACGAACATAAGCAGGAGAAAATATTTTCCGGAATATTTTTTCAATAATTTTTCAAACGCGAGCAGTTGAACGGAAAGAAGCAGAAGATTGAGTACATATATACCGCCTTTCGCGTCCGATGAGAGCTCCCAAAAACCCGGTATAAAAGCCAGCAATACCGGGGAAAAAAAGAAGAAACGCCGGTTTACCCTTCCCGCCATAATAAAAACCAGCGCCAGCACGGCCGCTGATAAAACAGAAGAAAAAACAGACAGAGCAAACGCAGGATTTCCGGGAAATACCAGCAGGGCCGCTTTGCAGGCAAGCATGTAGAGAGGATAACCGGGCGCGTGCCCTATACCAAGGGTTGCCGCGGCCGCCGCGGTCTCCGGGGAATCATTCAGGGAAAAAGCAGGGGCAGATGTCCTTATATAAAGGCTTACCATAACGCAGATGAAAATAAAAATTGCCGCCGCGTTTATATCTATGTTCCCGGTTTTACCTGTGCTGTTATTGCCTGTGCTGGTGTTTGCCATAATTACACTATATCATATAGTCTTTGTTTTGATAACTTAAAACCAATTATTCACGGTCATATGCCTGCTTTAAAAGGCTTATGTCTATCTTTTTCATTTTAAGCATGGCCTGCAAAACATTTTGGGATTTTATAACGTTCTTGTCTGACAATAACCGCCCCAAATCCTCCGGCACTATCTGCCAGGACAGGCCAAACCTGTCCTTAAGCCAACCGCACTGCCCCTTTTCCCCGCCGGCGGAGAGTTTTTCCCAGAAAAAATCCACTTCTTCCTGTGTCTTGCAATCAACATAAAAAGATACTGCGGGAGTAAAGTTAAAAATAGGCCCGCCGTTCAAAGCCGTAAACCTCTGCCCGTCAAGCTCGAAAGACATCGTCATTACGCTGCCCGCCTTACCGGGCGAGCCTTCCTGATACCGCGCGGTTTCGAGTAAGCGGGAATTTTTAAAAACGGAGACATAAAGATTGACGGCCTCTTCGGCATTGTCGTTGAACCATAGAAAAGGCGTGATTTTTTGCATAAGAACCTCCCGGAAGTTTTATGGAATTATAGCTGACAATAACGGTAAATTCAAGTTTTGTAGGGAATGCATATATGCATTCCGCCGCCGGGTTTAGATCCCACAGCGGAACGCATGTATGCGTTCCCTACGCCTCGCGGTTTATTTAACCCGTATAAACAAAAAAAGCAGGCATCATGGTGGGCGCGACTGGGATGTCCGCCTCCGGACAAGATGTAAGGTTTCCATCTTAATTTCGAGCGCACAACTTGCATTGTGCGCAACATCTCCGAACCAGTGACCCTTAGCTTGTCGAACTAATACTCTGAGGTGAGATTGCGAGCTTTAGCGAGCAAAAATATCATCTTCTATTCCACTCACCTCGCCGCGATGGGCGGCAAGCAACTGAGCTAAGATGCCTCGCGCACAAGTGCGCGGACGCTTAATCAGGATACATCTTCCTCTCATCTTGTCGGCGCCTTGTGCCGACACGCGCCAACGTGGTATACAAGCAAAAAAGCAAGCACTATGGTGGGCGCGACTGGGATCGAACCAGTGACCCTTAGCTTGTCGA
>PMTB01000271.1:6110-6635 GCA_003167475.1 candidate division FCPU426 bacterium
GAAGGGGTGCGACTACAAAACACTCAGTTTCCCATCCTCGATTGCAGACCCAACGACGAGCCGCAGCATCCGCTTTCGCTTAGGCTCCAGCGGACATAGAGCAGCCGCTTCTACACTGGTTTTTTCTTTCCCCTTACTAATGACGCGAATATGCCCATAAAACACAGCGCAGAGAAAACCATAAACGATGTTTTCACCGCCATCATGAATTCCGCGTGTTTATCCGGGGTTATTTGTGACGCGCCTATATAAACCGACAGCATCATTGTTGCAATTGCCATACCCGTCATCTGGCCACCCTGCCTCATGGTGCTGACTATTCCAGACGCTACGCCGTAATACCTCCGCTCAACCGCAGACATCACAGCATTGGTATTAGGCGATGAAAACAGTCCGAAACCGGCGCCTATAAAAACAAGGCAGAATATGATGTAAACAAGCGATGTTTCAGGCCTTAGGAATGAAAAAAGTATGAGCCCGATCATGGTCATGCCCATGCCTACCGAAGCCACCCTGCCCGGAGTG
>PMTB01000270.1 GCA_003167475.1 candidate division FCPU426 bacterium
ATCTGGCCGACCCCGGCTGTAAGCGCGGCGTCTGCGTAGTAACCACCGTACTCCACCCCGAAGTCCAGCGAAACTATATCGCCTTCCTTGAGTATCCTCTTCTTCGACGGGAAACCATGGACAACTTCCTGGTTGATCGATACGCACACAGCCGCAGGATATCCGCGGTAGCCCAAAAAAGCGGCCCTTGCGCCGAATTCCCTGGTAAGCTTCCTTGCCGTATCGTCCAGGTCCTGTGTTATCAGGCCCGGTTTCACCATGCTCTTTAACTTTTTAAGGACTGCAGCGACCATTTTGCCGCTTTCCGTTATCTTCCGTATCTCTTCCTTATTTTTTAATTCGATCATCTTTATTACTTCTTCCCAACGACCTCTGTAATATTCTTGACAATGTCGTCTATTGAGCCTGTCGAGGCCTGTATGTCGGCCAGCATTTTCTTCTTTGTATAATAAGCTATCAGGGGCGATGTCTGCATGTCATATACTTTGAGCCTGTTCTCTATGGTAGCCGGCTGGTCGTCAGTTCTCTGGTACAGTTCGCCGCCGCATTTGTCGCACTTGCCTTCAGTCTTCGGGGGTAAAGTGTAGATATTAAAGTTGGCGCCGCAGGATTTGCACATCCTCCTGCCGGTAAGCCTTTTGAACAGCACGTCCTTGTCCACTATTATATTGATGACCTTGTCAAGAATCAGGCCGTTCTTCTTAAAAATAAATTCCAGCGCGTCAGCCTGTTCTACCGTCCGCGGGAACCCGTCAAGCAGGAACCCGGTCTTGCAGTCGGCTTCCTTTATCCTGTCTTCAATGAGAGCGACTATAAGTTCATCCGGAACAAGCAGGCCCTTATCCATGTAATCCTTTGCCTGCGCGCCAAGTTCGGTTCCCTGTTTTACATTTGCCCTTAAAATATCGCCCGTGGATATCTGCGGTATCTTGTATATGTCGATCAATTTTCCAGAATAAGTCCCTTTACCAGCGCCCGGAGGGCCTAACAGTATGAAAATCATAAAACCTCCTTGAGATTAACTTCAGTTTTAAGTTTTGAGTTTTAAGATTTATCTTAAAACTTCAAACTTGAAACTCGCCTTATCCTCTTCTTCCTCTTATACGTCCGGTCTTCATAAATCCTTCGTAATGCCTCATAAGCAGGTGCGATTCCATCTGCTGAACGAGGTCGATGGCAACACCGACCATGATCAGAAGCGTTGTGCCTCCAAAGTAGGACCCGACTTCAAGCCATCTGCTCATCACGTCGGGAACCACGGCAATAACCACGATCATGGCCGATCCGCCCAAAGTGATATGGGTAAGTATATTATTGATATAATCCGCGGTTGGCTGTCCTGGCCTGATGCCGGGCACAAAACCCCCGTATTTTTTCATATTCTCGGCCACGTCGGTCGGGTTGAATGTTATAGCCGTGTAAAAGTAGCAGAAAAACACTATCAAAGCCACATAGCATATAATGTACGGGATATGCCCGGCTGAAAAATATGTGCTTATAAACGTAAGTACAGCCTGGAAATTATTCGACTGTCCCGGCCTCTCCATAAGTTTTGCCACCATCGACGGCAATATCATGACCGACGATGAAAATATGACGGCGATAACGCCCGAGTAATCGACCTTCAGCGGCAGGTTTGTCGACTGGCCGCGGTAGATCTTGCGGCCGACTATCCTCTGCGCGTACTGAACCGGTATCTTTCTGAATGATTGCTGAGACACGACCGCAAGCGCGGTGAGCGCTATCATGGTCGCGAGGAATATCAGGGCCGCCAGAATGCTTGTGGTTCCCGCCTGCATAAGCGCTATGGTGCGGCCTATCTGCGCAGGTATATTGGCAACGATCCCGGCCATGATTATCATGGACATTCCGTTCCCTATGCCGTGCTCCGTCATCTGTTCGCCGAGCCACATAAGGAATATAGTGCCGCCTGTCAATGTCAGGACGGTCGTTATAACAAAACCCAGCCCGTAAGCGGGAACAAGTTTCGCGCCGCCTACCACGACTGTCTTAAGCCAGAAAGTGACGGCTGTGGACTGAAAAACGCATATTGCCACTGTCAGGAACCTTGTGTACTGTGTTATCTTCTTGCGGCCCGCGTCGCCTTCTTTTGAAAGCGCCTCAAGCGCGGGTACCACCGAGGTCAGAAGCTGCAATATAATGGAAGCGGAAATGTACGGCATGATACCGAGCGAGAATATGGTGAACTGCCTTAATGCGCCGCCGGAAAATACGTCCAAAAACCCCAAAAATCCGCCCGCCTGGGAGGATATGAGCATTTCCATGACATGCGTGTTTATCCCGGGCGTGGGCACGTGGGTGCCGACCCTGAAAACAAAAAGCATTCCGAGCATGAATAAAACCCTTTTTCTCAGTTCCGGTATCCTGAATATATTTCCTACTGAGTCCATCATTTTGTGACTTCCGCCTTTCCGCCTGCGGCTGTGATCTTTTGCGCGGCCTTGGCCGAAAACTTGTCGGCGGTGACATTCAATGCCTTTGTAAGCTCGCCGTTGGCGAGTATCTTGATAAGCTTCTTTTTTGTCTTGATCAGCCCGATGGCAAGCAGGGTTTCCCTGTTGACCGCGGCGCCCGACTCGAATTTTTCATTTAATATTTCCAGGTTCAATATCTCGTAGTTGACCGCGAAAATATTGTTAAAGCCGACTTTCGGGAGGCGCTGTACGAGCCTCTGCTGTCCGCCCTCAAACCACGGGGCTTTCGCTCCGCCCGAACGCGCGCGCTGGCCTTTATGGCCTTTGCCCGAGGTTTTTCCTATGCCGCTTCCGGTACCGCGGCCTTTCCTTACCTTTTTGGTCCTTTTGGCCTTATTTACCTTTAAGTCTTTAAAATCCATTGTTTGTTATCCTCCGCGTATTTATTGCTCTTTAACAGTGACGAGAAAATGAATCTTTTTGAGCGCGCCTTCGAGTTCTTTGGTCTTTTCAAAAACCCTCGAGGTGCCGATCTTTGTCAAACCGAGCGCTTTAATCGTCCTTCTGTTCGAAGGAGCGTGGCCCGCCGTGCTTTTCTTCAGGGTGACTTTTATCTTTGCCATTTTATTTGCCCTTCCTTAACGCGTATATTGTTTCCGGGTCCTTTAACTGTGCAAGCGCTTCAAATGTCGCGTAAACCACGTTATACGGATTTGTCGTCCTGCCCACGCATTTTGTCAGAATATCATGAATTCCAGCCGACTCAACTATGGCGCGTACCGCGGCTCCGGCGATAACACCGGTACCGGGACATGCCGGTTTAAGAAGGACTTTTGCGGCACCGAAATCTCCGGTAACTTCAAAAGGTATGGTCGTGCCTTTCATAGGGATTTTCTTCAGGGCTTTTCTGCCGCGAAGGATCGCTTTTTTTATGGCTTCCGGCACTTCACTTGCCTTGCCGAGGCCGT
>PMTB01000157.1 GCA_003167475.1 candidate division FCPU426 bacterium
GGTAAGGACCCTGAAAATAAAGGGTTCTGAAGGGGAAACGGTCATCAAAGGCAGGGACCTGCGTACGTGGATAGGGAACGACCAGTTAAGGTCCACGAATTTTTCGGTCTCAAGTACGGACAACGAATTCACTTTCGACGGCCGCGGTTGGGGCCACGGGGTGGGCATGTCCCAGGAAGGCGCGAGGGAAATGGCAAAGCAGGGAAGGACATACAAGGAAATACTCAGGTATTACTATAAGAACACTAAGCTGAAGAAGGTCAGGGTGGAGGAATAGTTGGAAGTTGTAAGTGGGTATAAAAGTTGTGCTGTTTTGTTGTGCTGTCATTGCGAGGAGGNNAGCAATCTCTGTTTCATGATAAGCTCTGTTTTGCTTGCTCCGCGGGCTTTGGTTTAGGTCAGATTGCCATGTACCACTCGCGTAAACTCGGGTACATGGCAGGCTTTCGTCGCGGAAGATCTCGCTCCTCGCAATGACGGCTTAAACAGCCAACTATCAACCTTTAATTGCTAAATCCCGCTTTATGTTATATAATATCCCCACAAGCAGAAATCGGGGTGTTATATGAATTTTTTAAAAAAGTATTCCGGTTATATCGTATTGGCCTTTCTCGTTTATATCCTTTATTCCACCGTGCGTTCGGATTCCTTTTTTCACCGCATTTTCTCGCTGGGCGCGTTCAAGAAAAATGTAATTGCCGCGCTTCCGGCAGATAAAAATAATTTCAGTTTTGAAAAAGCCGTCCTTGACCTTGACGCTGTTTTTGACCCTGTTTTTGACAGGAAAAGTACCGAAGAACAGATTCAATCGCTGGCGCAGCGGGTCGGGGAAAAGATAAACGGGGACGCCGACCCGGAACAGATTATGGCAAAATTCAACGAGAGTATGTTCAATGATTATGGTTTTATATTTGACGCAAAGGCAAACGCCCTGCTCTACCAGGGCGGGGGCGGCGGGACATTCAGCACCGAGGACTTTTTAAATTACCAGTCCCTGGGCAGGGTTTTGCAGCGAAGGCAGGGGATCTGCCTGAGCCTTACCACCCTTTACCTCATAATAGGGGACAGGCTGAAAATACCGGTGTACGGCGTTATCATGCCCGGCCATATCTTCGTCCGGTACCAGGACTTAAACCACAGCGGCATCAATTCGGAAACAACCTTCGGCGGGGTTGAATATTACGGCTACAAAGGGAGTTTCGGCACCGAGTTTATGGACAACCCCGATACGGTATATAATAAGTGCGTTGACAAAAGCACTGTGCTTGCGGCCATCCTGAACAATTTTTCCATCATGTACAGCAATCAAAAGGATTATTCAAAGGCTGAATTCCTGCTTAAAAAAAGCATGGAACTGGCGCCGTACCTCCCCGAATCACACCTGGGCCTTGGCGCAATTTACGCCGATATGGGCAGGCTCAATGAAGCAAAAGCCGAGCTTGAGAAAGCTCTCGGGCTTTTTCCGGGAGCAGCCGGGGCGGAACTCCTTCTGGGCGCTATTTACCTTGAGGAAAAAGATTTCGGGCCGGCCGAAGAACACCTGATGAAAGCGTTAAAGGCCAAAAACACGGCTCAGAAAGCCGCCGAGGAACTCGAACTCCTGAAAAAGCAGCGTGGAAGCTGATGGGTTCCGCGCAGCTCTCTTTTCGGGAAAGACTCGACGCGGTGTTTCCCGACGACCGCAGCGCCTTCGAGCTTAAAAAGACCGTCATGGGGCTTTATTCAATGCTTGACCCGGATATGGAACCGGACATGTGTTCGGATATAATAACCGCGTACGAGAAGGAATTCAGGCACACCCTGGGAACCACAGCCGCGCCCAGGGACCAGATAAACCTCCTGAATGATTTTTTCTTCAAAGAAAAAAATTTTTCATACAATGAAAAATGGGACAGGTATTTTTTTTCCGGCGCTAAAAAAGATATATCCTCTGAAAAACAGGAGACACTGGACGCCATTTCCATGGAGAAAGTCCTTAAGAACAGGAGCGGGACCAGCGTCACGCTGTCTTTCATTTATCTTTTGATAGCGGACTCCGCGTATATGCCGGTGTTCGGGGCGGTTGCGCCCGGTTACTTCTTCCTGCGGTTTGACGACGGTTCGGTGAAGATCAATATCAACATGCGCGGCAACGGCGCCCAGCACGCTTTCTCACAGGCCGTCAGGGACGACATAATCTACAAGCGCACCCTCGAGCATTATAATACGGCGGCCGTGCTCCTTACACAGATGGCGAGGTATTTTGAGGGGATTGGAAAGTTTGACGAGGCTGTCGCGCTGCTTGACAAGGCGATAAAGATCAACAAAGGGTACGCCGAATCATATAACCTGCTCGGGTCGATTTATCTCGGGCTCGAAAAGCTCAAAGAGGCCGAGGAACATTTCAAAAAAACGGCGGACATAAGCCCGGGCAACGCCGATGCTTATTATTTGCTTGGCCAGGTTTACACGAAAACAGCAAGGCGCCAGGAGGCGATGGAATCATACAAAAGGGCGATAGGGGTGAACCCCCTGCATGATCTCGCGTACACGGCCATAGGTTCGGCTTATTTCAACGATAAGGAATACGCGAAGGCCGAAAAATTTTTCCTGGAAGCCATCGACAAGAACCCGTCAAACCTGCCGGCCATGAATGACCTCGCCATG
>PMTB01000040.1 GCA_003167475.1 candidate division FCPU426 bacterium
ATTTCACGCGGCGAAAGGCCTGATGTACCAGCTGCCATGGCCGGGTACAGCGCCTAAAAAAGCGCCGGTAGCCTGGGACCCGCAGGCGCCTTACCGCGGGCTTGGGTTCCGTTCGGTACATGTGCTTCCAAACAGCCCGAATTACGACGTGCTGGAATATCCTATCACGAAGGCCGAAGGGCTGCCGCAGGAGCTCCCTACGGTTGAACCCATGGTATTCCATGTAACGGCCCGTGATTATGCTTTTGAACCGCAGGAGATAAATGTGAAAAAAGATGTTCCGGTCGTCATCGATCTTTCTTCGCAGGATGAGCTGCACGGTTTTTATTGCCATGACCTTGGCCTGCGTTCCGACATAGTGCCGGGGGAAGTCAGGCGTGTGCGTTTCACTCCGCACAAGGCGGGCGTTTACCTTTTCAGCTGCGACGTACACGTAGGCGAGGGCGACGACGAAATGACGGGAAAGATAATTGTGCAGGAATGACCGGTAAAAATCAGGGAGGATATACCAGCATGGGCATGGATAAAAACCCTTTGATGCGTCTGGAGGAATTCGGGCAGTCCGTATGGCTGGATTACATCCGGCGCGACCTGATAACAGGCGGCGGTCTTAACCGCATGATCATTGAGGATGGTTTGAAAGGCATGACTTCAAATCCGGCGATCTTTGAAAAGGCAATACTGGAAAGCCGGGATTACGACGTGGATATAAAAAACTTGTCCCTTAACGGAATGTCCCCAAAGGCGGTATTTGAGGAGCTCAGCCTTCACGATGTCCGCCTGGCCGCCGATGAGTTCAGGCCGGTTTACGACCGGACGCTTGGTAAAGACGGATACGTCAGCCTCGAGGTGAACCCGCACCTGGCGCACGACACAAAGAACACGGTTGAGGAAGCGCGCAGACTGTGGGGCGCGCTTGACAGGCCGAATGTTTTCATCAAGGTACCGGCCACGGACGAGGGCCTGCCAGCCATAAAACAACTGACAGCCGAGGGGATTAATGTTAATATAACTTTATTATTCGGACTTCCGCGTTACAGACAGATTGCGCGGGCTTATATTGATGGCCTGGAAGAAAGGCTCGGGAAAGGCCTGGAAATAAGGAATGTGGCGTCTGTGGCGAGCTTTTTCTTAAGCCGTATTGATACTTTGGTGGATCCGGACCTGGATAAGCTCATAGCGTTGGGCGGAAGCAAGGGGGCGCTCGCAAGGCTCGTCAACGGACAGGTGGCCATTGCGAGCGCGAAAACAGCGTACATGATATTCAGGGAAATGTTCGGCTCGGAACAATTTATAAAGCTTACCGCTTTTGGCGCCCCTGTCCAGCGCGTGCTTTGGGCCAGTACGGGGACAAAAAACCCGCTCTACAGCGATGTGAAATATGTGGAACCGCTCATAGGGCCGGACACGGTAAATACGCTCCCGATGGAAACTATGCAGGCATACAGGGACCATGGGAACCCCAAGCCGCGCCTTGAACAGGATACAAAGCAGGCACAATGGGTTTTGGAGCAGTTGCCGGAACTCGGGATTAATATTGACCAGGTCACAAAGCGGCTTGAGGTTGAGGGCGTGGAAAAATTCAACAAACCTTATGACAAGCTTATGGCAACAATAACTGAAATGTCGCGGCGCGCTTAAAAATTGCCGGGCATAAAAAAATAAAAGGAAGCTAAAAACATGACAACAACGACCCTTTCCCCGGAAATACTGGAAAAGATAGACGCTTACTGGCGCGCGGCAAATTACCTGTCCGTCGGACAGATATACCTGCACGATAACCCGCTGTTAAAGAGGCCGCTCTCGGCCGCTGACCTAAAGCGCATGCTGCTCGGCCACTGGGGCACCACGCCCGGCCAGAATTTCATATACGCGCACTTAAACCGCGTTATAAAAAAATATTCCCTCGATATGATATATGTCTCCGGCCCCGGTCACGGCGGGCCGGCTGTGGTGGCGAACACCTATCTTGAAGGCACTTACAGCGAGATATATCCGGAGATAAGCAGGGACGAGGAGGGGCTGAAAAAACTTTTCACACAGTTCTCTTTTCCGGGCGGCATTCCCAGCCACGCGTCGCCCGAATGCCCAGGCTCTATACATGAGGGGGGCGAACTTGGTTACTCGCTGAGCCATTCTTTTGGGGCGGTGTTTGACAATCCGGGACTCATAGTGGCGTGCGTTGTAGGCGACGGCGAGGCAGAGACCGGCCCTCTTGCCACGGCGTGGCATTCGAATAAATTCCTGGACCCGAAAACAGACGGCGCCGTGCTGCCCATACTGCACCTTAACGGATATAAGATAGCAAACCCAACCGTGCTCGCGCGGATATCACACGAGGAACTTGAACAGCTCTTTAAAGGTTACGGATGGACGCCGTACTTTGTCGAGGGCGATGTGCCCGAACTCATGCACGAGGACATGGCATCAGCGCTTGATGTGGCCGTGGAGCGCATAAAAAAAATACAGGAAGACGCGAGGGTAAATAATAATACGGAACGCCCGTTTTGGCCGATGATTATCCTTAATTCACCAAAGGGCTGGACCGGACCGAAAATGATAGACGGCCTTCAAAATGAAGGCACGTTCCGTTCGCATCAGGTGCCTTTGACGGACCCGGCAACCAACCCGGAACATTTGAAACAGCTTGAGGATTGGCTTAAATCCTACAGGCCCGCGGAATTATTTGACGCCCAGGGCGCGTTGAAACCCGAATTGGCCGAGCTTGCTCCCGCAGGTTTGCATCGTATGGGAGCGAACCATCACGCCAATGGCGGCATACTTTTGCGCGACCTGCGCATGCCGGATTTTCTTGACTATGCGGTCGATGTCCCGGAGCACGGGGTGCGCGGCATTGGAGACACACATGTGCTGGGGCGTTTCCTGCGCGATGTGGTCAGGTTAAATAGTGAACACAGGAATTTTAGGATATTCGGGCCTGACGAGACTCTCTCCAATGGTTTGGAAGCTGTTTTTGAGGCTACAAAACGGCAGTGGGATGGAACAGTTCATCCCAATGATGAATTCCTTGCCCCTGAAGGCCGTGTCATGGAAATGTTAAGCGAGCACCAGTGCGAGGGCTGGCTCGAAGGGTATTTGCTCACGGGAAGGCATGGGCTGTTTAATTGTTATGAAGCATTTATCCATATAGTGGATTCCATGTTCAACCAGCACGCCAAGTGGCTTAAAGTGACTTCACACCTTCCGTGGCGGAGGAAGATAGCGTCGCTTAATTATCTGCTGGCTTCCCATGTCTGGAGGCAGGACCATAACGGGTTCACGCACCAGGATCCGGGATTTATAGATCATGTCTTAAACAAAAAAGCCGAGATTGTCCGCGTATACCTTCCGCCTGACGCGAACTGCCTGCTGTCGGTGATGGACCACTGCTTAAGGAGCCGCCACTATGTCAATGTTGTCATAGCCGGGAAACATCCTTCACCCCAATGGCTGACAATGGATGACGCGGTAAAGCACTGCACAAACGGCATAGGCATATGGACCTGGGCAAGCAATGACCAGGAAGGGGAGCCTGACGTGGTCATGGCCTGCTGCGGGGACGTGCCGACTTTGGAGACGCTCGCCGCGGTCAGTATCATAAGGAAACAAATGCCTGAAGTGAAGGTCAGAGTCGTCAATATCGTTGACCTCATGAAACTTCAGCCGCAAACCGAACACCCGCACGGTTTGAGTGATACTGATTTTGACTCCATTTTTACAAAGGACAAGCCTGTGATATTCGCTTTCCACGGTTATCCGTGGCTCATCCACAGGCTTACATACCGCCGCAAGAACCATGAGAACATACATGCCCGCGGTTATAAGGAAGAGGGCACCATAACAACGGCNNTTCCACCTGGTGATGGACACCATAGACCGCGTGCCAAAATGCGGGGAGAAGGGCGTTTATTTAAAACAATTGTTAAAGGACAAACTTATCGAGCACAAACTGTATATAAATAAGAACGGGCAGGACCTGCCTGAGATACTCAACTGGAAGTGGGATATCATCCCTGAGGCCAGGTAATGCTTGTCGGTATAGCGGCGGATCATGGAGGGTTTGAAATGAAAGAACAGTTGAAGGCCGACTTGAAGGCTGCCGGTTACGGCATTGAGGATTTTGGCGCTAAAAAACTCGTCGACAATGATGACTTCCCTGACTATGTGGCGCCGCTGGCTTTTGCTGTGGCGGATGGCCGGGTTTCCAAGGGACTGGCAATATGCGGCAGCGGGGTAGGGGCGTGCGTCGCGGCAAATAAAATAAAGGGCGCGAGGGCGGCCCTGATTACGGATCCGTTCTCGGCGCACCAGGGAGTCGAAGACGACGACATGAACATAATGTGCCTGGGCGGTTCTGTGACGGGGTATGCGCTGGCGTGGGAACTTGTAAAAAATTTTTTAAACGCCAACTTCAAGGGCGAGGAACGGTTTAAGCGCAGGCTGGAAAAGATCAGGGAACTTGAAACCGGGGATAAGTTTTTAAGCCAAAAGCCAA
>PMTB01000086.1 GCA_003167475.1 candidate division FCPU426 bacterium
GCGGCTTCGGTCTTGGAATCAAAAAAGTGCGCCTTGTTCATGTCGAACACAAGCTCCACTTCCTGATTTACCTCGACTTCGGCGTCAGAATCCATCTTTGCGATAAACGGCGTCTTTCCGGTCGTTAAGTACACAAAACTTTCGCTTCCAAGGTGCTCCACTACCTCTACCGTCGCCGCTACCGTATTGTCGGCGCTGGCGTTCGGGGCATATACCTTGTCGTATATATCCTCGGGCCTGATACCCATGGTAACATCCCCGCCCGCGAGGCCCTTTAACTTGTCTGCCATGGCGTCAGGCAGCCTCACTTCAAAATTTTCCTCATTGAAGTACAATCCGCCTTTTTTCGACTCAAGCGTGCCGTCTATGAAGTTCATCGACGGGCTGCCTATGAATCCGGCCACGAACTTATTCTTCGGTTTATCATAAAGTTCTTTCGGCGGCGATATCTGGTGTATTTCCGTCGCCTTCATGACCACTATCTTCTCACCCATGGTCATGGCTTCCACCTGGTCGTGCGTGACGTATATCATGGTCGCCTGCAGCCTCGTGTGGAGCTTTGACAGCTCCGCCCTCATCTGCACGCGCAGTTTCGCGTCGAGGTTCGACAGCGGCTCGTCGAAAAGGAACACTTTCGGCTTGCGCACGATCGCGCGGCCCACGGCCACCCTCTGCCTTTCTCCGCCGGAGAGTTCCTTCGGCTTCCTCTTCAAATACTTCTCTATGCTCAATATATCCGCGGCTTCCATGACCCTCTGCTTTATCTCGGCCTCGGGGTATTTCCTGAGTTTCAGTCCGAACGCCATGTTCTCATATACTGTCATGTGCGGATAAAGCGCGTAGTTCTGGAACACCATCGCTATATCCCTGTCTTTGGGCGGTATATCGTTCACAAGAACGTCGTCTATGTATATCTCCCCGTTGGTTATCTCTTCCAGGCCGGCTATCATGCGAAGCGTGGTCGTCTTTCCGCAGCCCGACGGGCCTACCAGTATCAAAAACTCCTTGTCTTCGCAGACTATATTGGCATCTTTTACAGCCACCACATTGCCGTACTTTTTCCCGACGTTTTTTAGAACCACCCTTGCCATATAAGTCCTCCTGTTGTTTTGGAATAATTTTGTTAAATAAACAACGAGTAAATATTAACACAATCAAAAATATTTTACAATCAGGAATTTTAATTCCTAAAACCGACTGCCTGTCTTATCCGTAATTTTAGGAATTAATGATACCTTCGAAAAATCCTTATTATTACGCTTATTCACCGGGTTGTCATTGCGAGGAGCGAGTTCCTCAGCGACGAAGCGTCATGATTTATCAAGTCCCGAGCAAAGCGAGCGGGCAATCTCTGTACTTTTGCAGAAAAGCCGGTGTTTATGGCTTATCGGTAAAACAGAGATTGTGGTTCGACTGGCTCACCATCCTGAGCTTGTCGAAGGACTTCGTCGCCATAAACCAGGGACGGCTCCTCGCAATGACGATCTAATCAAACATTTTTTGGGATATCATACAAAAACACGTGCAAAATCACCGTTTTGTTACAATTCCTAAAATTGCAAAACAGGCCTACAATACAATTTTAGAAATATTTTTCCTTGAATTTACCGTCAAAATGCCATAAAATAGATAAGTTTTTCTTATAAACCATTTCAACAAAGAGGTGTAATGTGGCTTACGACGGTTACAAAAGCATATACAATAAAACGAGTAAAGACAGTTCCGGCACGCCGCCGGAAAAACCGCCCTTAGGGATGAAGAATCAGCCTTCAGCCCCGGACCCGAAAGGCAAGGGTTTCACTCCCGGCTTTAAATTCACGCTTACCGTCGCCATACTCGGCGCGTTCATAGCTTTGGGCCTGCTTGGCGGAATATTCATAGCATATATGCAGGAAGTCCCGGAAGTGGCTGACCTTAAAAATTACAAACCCAATATGTCCACGGCGGTTTATGATGAAAAAGGCGGGATGATTTCCCAGTTATACGATGAACAGCGTACTGTTGTAAGGCTCACCGACATACCCGTGAACCTTCAAAACGCTGTCATTGCCAAGGAGGACCCGCGTTTTTTCCAGCACAGCGGGTTTGATATTAAGGGCATTTTCAGGGCCATGGTCAACAACCTGGTCCACGGCAAGATAGTCGAAGGCGCGTCAACCATCACCCAGCAGCTGGCACGGAACCTTTTCCTGAACCGCGAAAAAACCTTTACCAGGAAGATAAAGGAAGCCATACTCGCGCTGCAAATAGAAAAATATTACACAAAAAAGGAAAAAATAGAACTTTACTGCAACCAGGTTTATTTCGGCAACAGCGCGTACGGGGTGGAGGCCGCGGCCCGCACCTATTTCGGGAAACACATATACGAACTCACCCTTCCGGAATGCGCCATGCTTGCGGCCCTGCCGCAGGCGCCTTCGCAATTCAACCCATACAGGCACCCGGACATAGCGCTTGAAAAAAGGAACATAGTCCTGGATAAGATGGCGGAACGCGGTTATATAACCGAAGCCGAACGCGATGCTTCAAAGGCCAGCCCCATAGCCTTAAGCAAGCTTGAGGTCAAGAATGCCCCGTATTTCGTGGAATACGTGAGGCAGCAGCTTGAAGCCACATACGGCAGTTCCATAATATATAAGGGAGGCCTGCGCGTCAATACCACTTTGAACGGCGCCATGCAGAATACCGCGCAGGAAATATTTAATTTCAGGATCAAGGATATACAGGACAAGATAGAGCGCTCCCGCGGAAAGAAGCTTGACGCGCCGCTTCAGGGCGCCATGCTTGCCATGGAGCCGTCCACCGGAAAGATATTTGTGATGATAGGCGGCGTTGATTATTCCAAATCCGAGTTCAACCGCAGCGTGCAGGCTTTGAGGCAGACAGGCTCGTCATTTAAACCGATCGTATATACCTCGGCTATTGCCAGCGGATTCAGGGTTTCCGACGTGATCATGGACTCCCCCATAGTCTTTAAGAACACGGACGGCACGGACTGGAAACCCGAGAACTTTTCGGGCAAGTTCGGCGGACCGATGATACTTTTGAACGGCCTTACGTATTCAAAAAATATAGTTACCGTAAAATTATTGAGCAAGATCGGCACCGGTACCGTAAAAAAATACGCGCGCGCCATGGGCATCACCAGCCCGCTGGCAAACGACCTGACTTTGGGACTGGGTTCTTCTTCCCTGTCGCTCATGGAAATGGTCACCGCCTTCTGCCCCCTGGCCAATGGCGGCAGCAAGGTGACCCCGATGTCAATAATGAACGTAAAAGACAGCAACGGGAAGGACCTGGAAGTCAATACGCCGCGCATAGAGCAGGCTATCCCGGATACAACTGCATTTATAATGACATATATGCTCGAGAATGTGGTGAACAAGGGAACCGGCAAAACAGTGCGTAATATGGGTTTTACGGGCCCGTGCGCCGGCAAAACAGGCACAACCAACGACTTTACCGACGCGTGGTACATAGGGTATACGCCCGATCTCGTTGTGGGCATATGGATAGGCTTTGATAACAAGCAGTCCATGGGAAAGAACATGGTGGGCGGCACCATAGCGGCGCCTATATGGGCGGAATTCATGCTTAACGCGGCCCCAAACAACACAAAAGAATTCCCGGTCCCGGACAATATAATATTCAAGAAAATCTGCATGAAATCCGGCCTGCTTGCCACAGCCGCGTGCACGGATGCCAATACCGTTGACGCGCCTTTCATCGAAGGCACGGAGCCGACCAAACCATGCAATTATCATACTGCTGTCAACGCGTCCAACTTTTTAAGCGAGGATATGG
>PMTB01000100.1 GCA_003167475.1 candidate division FCPU426 bacterium
CCCGGGCCGACCAACACCCCGCAGGCTACAAATACGCCAAATATGACCCTCACCACCCAGGCCGGGTTTTCCCGGACGATCACGCCCACCCGCACAAATTCGCCCACTTTTTCCGTTTCCCCCACGATAAGCCCGACATGGAGCATTTCGCCCACTTTTACCATTTCCCCCACCCAGGGGTGGGCCATGGTGGGCACGCCCGGATTTTCAGCGGGTCAGTCACCTTATGTATCATTGCAGATATATAACGGCACACCTTATGTCGCCTACGAGGATGGCGGCAATTTATGGAAGGGGAGCGTGCAAAAATATAACGGCTCCGGCTGGGTGAACGCTGGCACGGCTGATTTCACCGCGAGTCAGGCTGATTTCATATCGTTCCAATTATATAACGGCATCCCGTACGTCGCGTATGTAGACTATGGAAATTCACAAAAAGCCACAGTGATGAGCCTGAACGGGAACAATTGGGCAGGTGTGGGGCCGGCGGGGTTTTCACCCGGAACGGCGCTGAGCCTCTCAATGCAGGTATATGGCGGCACGACATATGTCGCCTTCGCGGATGTGCTAAATTCCGGAAAATTAACGGTAATGAGCTCCAACGGCGTTGTCTGGGCAGTTGTCGGGATTCCGGATTTTTCCGTGGGGCAGGCTGAATTTGAATCCCTGCAAATATATAACGGGACGCCATATGTTGCCTACATGGACGTCGGCAACCAGAATAAAGCCGTAGTGATGAAGTTTAACGGGTCCATATGGGCCCCGGTGGGACCGAATGGTTTTTCATCCGGGGCAGCCCAGTTTACATCCTTGCAAATTTATAATGGAACACCAAATGTCGCTTTTCAGGACGCGGACTACAGCAGGGCGTCGGTCATGAAATATAACGGGTCCAATTGGGTTTTTGTGGGGGACCCTGGATTTTCCGCGGGCCAGGCTGACTATCTATCCCTTCAAATATACAACGGTACGCCCTATCTGGCATATGAAGATGAGGCAAATTTGAATAAGGCGACGGTAATGAGATTTGACGGCAGCAATTGGGTTACAGTCGGAATCGCGGGATTTTCCGCGGGCCAGGCCGCATATACTTCGTTACAGATATATAACGGCACACCATATATAGCCTTTGAAGACGGCGCAAACCTGAACAAAGTGACGGTTATGGAATTCCAGTAGGCTGAACTTGAAATAGGCTTTCCCGTGTTTTTCCAAGGGCGGTTCATTAGGCATCCAAATGAAAAATAAAAGGCTTTTTTTGCTTGTATTTTTTATAAAAATATATAGAATATTAAAGTTCTTTTAAAAATGATACTTTAACAATTAAAAAAATTGGATTATAGGGCAGTTAGCTCAGTGGTAGAGCAGTTGACTCTTAATCAATTGGCCGAGGGTTCGACTCCCTCACTGCCCACCAATTTTTTGATAAAAAGTACCAGCGTTGGCAGTTAGCTCAGTGGAGCCGGAAATCAGCCGGCAAGCTGAGAGGTAGATGAGTCTTATTATAAGTTGTTCGCCCTTGGCTCACAATTGCATCTTAGAGCAGTTGAGCATTTGAACAGGCGAGTAGTTTATAACCTTGTAAATGCTCAACTGCGGTCTACCTGCTCAATCTGCTCAACTGTTCAGGTTTGCAGTTTACGTTTTAACCGGGGGATACAACCAATGGCAAAAACCAGCTTGAAAAAATCCGCTCCAAAAAAGAAAACCCACCGCCGCAATATCATCCTTATCGGTATTCTGGCCACGGTCCTTTCCATGCTCATTTCCAGGGCCGGATTTTTTAATAATGTGGAATACAACAGCATAGACCTTCGTTTTAAGGCCCGCGGCAAGGCAAAGATTGTCGCGCCTGTGGTGATCGTGGCCATAGACGACGAATCTTTCGGGAAGATGCCGGACCGCTGGACCTGGCCCAGGAATTATTACGCGACAGCGGTCAAAAACCTGAAAAAATGGGGAGCCAAGGTGGTGGCTTTCGACGCGCTTTATACCGAACCCACAAGCTCCAAGCCGAAGGAAGACGAGGCTTTCGCGAAGGCCATAAAAGAAGTTGATAATATCGTGCTCGGCATGGCCATCCTTTTTACTTCCGACGAGCGCGGCGATAAAACCACCCTTGAACTGCCCATCGACCAGCTGAAACTCCATGCCCGCTCCCTAGGGGTTGTCCATCACCCTTTCGACCCCGACATGCATATCAGGGAAAGTTTTATCAGGCTTGACTATAACGGGATTAAGTATTTTTCCCTGGCCCTTGAAACCCTCGGAGTTTATTACGGGATTACGGACCGCGTGAAGAATATGAACTACAGGGAACTCAAGTGGGGGGACCTGACAGTGCCGCTGTACAAAGGCAATGAGATCATTATAAATTTTGCCGGGCCTCCGGGCAGTTTTGAAACGGTCCCTTTTTATAAAGTTTACTCCGGAACCGATATAAAGCCCGGAATGTTCAGGGACAAGATAGTGCTGATAGGCTCCACGGCAGAGATACTTCACGATGTTTTTATCGCGCCGTTTTCCGAAACCGGCATGATGGCCGGCGTGGAGATCCATGCCAATGTCATAAACACCATAATGAGCAGTGCCTTTATGACAAAAATGAACGATTGGGAATCGTTCTGGCTCGTGCTTGGCATAGGCATATTGACCTGCTTTTTAATATTCGGGATCGGTACCATGCCGGGGCTCGGGGTCGTTGTCGCGGAAATAGCCGCCTATATACTTTTTGCCGGTTACCTTTTTAACAGCCACAATTATATCATCACCCTTGTGGACCCCGTATTTACCATGGTGCTTTGCTACCTGTCCATGAGCACTTACAAGGTCACCATTGAGGAACGCGAGAAGAAAAAGATAAAAGAGACTTTTTCCAGGTATGTCTCAAGCAACCTCGTGGAAGAGCTGCTTAACAGCGAGATAAAGCTCGGCGGCGAGAAAAAAGAGATAACCATACTATTTTCGGATATCCGCGGGTTCACTTCCATGTCGGAAAAAATGCAGCCCGAGGAGGTTGTCGGCATACTCAACGAATACCTGACCGAGATGACGGATACCATATTTAAAAACGACGGCACGCTTGATAAGTTTATCGGCGACGCGGTCATGGGGCCTTTTGGAACACCGGCGTATTACCCGGATCACGCGCTGCGCGCCGTGAAAACCGCCTTCATGATGAAAGGCAAGCTCAATGAACTCAATGAAAAATGGAAAAGCCAGGGACGGCACACACTGAAGATAGGTATTGGAATAAATACGGGTGACGTTATCGCCGGGAATATGGGTTCGCTTAAGAGGATGGAGTACACGGTCATAGGCGACGCGGTCAACCTGGCAAGCCGGCTGGAATCGCTCAATAAGGACCTGGGCACGGAGATAATCATCAGTTCATCGACCTACGAGCAGGTGAAGGACCATGTAAAGGTAAAAAAATTCACGGATATCAAAGTGAAGGGCAAGGAAGAATCCCTTACGGTATACGAAGTCAAGGAGCTCATATAATATGCCCGGAATAAACTTAAAAAGCGCATGCTTGCCGGTTTTTGTTTTTATATTTGTTTCAGCCGCGGTATGCGCGGATAATTCCCTGCCAAAATCGGAAGAGATATCTTCAACGGGGCAGGTAAGCTCCGTTGCCGGCTTTTATTCGACGGGTGTTGATTCCTCCGTTTCCATCAAAGCGGGGCATTCAAGGATCGATTTACTTGCTGATGCCAGGATGGGCGCAATAAAAACCAACGGGGACGCCAGGGTGAAAATAGAAAAAGGGACGGCCTGGGTGCGCTGCGGGGATGAAAAAGCCGTTATCACGGCCGGGTCAACTGTGATAGAGGCCGAAAATGCGGTTTTTTCGGCGTCGCCTGCCAGGATTAATGTTTATTCCGGTTTTGTAACTGCCGTAAACGGAAAAAAGAATGCCCGCGTCGGCATGGGGTTTTGCCTGAAAACGGCCACCGGTAAGATAAGCGTCATAGGCGAAGATGCCTCAGGAAAAACCGCTAGGCAGATAAATATGGATAAACTAAACCTGCTTTGTACGGTTGTACTGGAACCAAAGGATTATAACGGCGCAAGGGCCGCATTCGCAGGCGCGTTTACGGCTTTTTACCACGCCGGAAAGGCGTATTTTTCATTTGACAGCCCCAGGGAAGATTTTGACCTTTCTTTTGACCTGAAAATCGGCAGGAAAGACCAGAAATACCTGTTCAATGGAATTATTACAAATCCAATTACCGGCGAAACAGTGGGCGTATTCAGCGATGAAGAACCCTCGGATGCGAATGGCATGTCAACCGGGCTTTCTAAGGCCGGTCTGCAGGCGGGGCGGACCATTCAGTATTACGGCTCAAAGATCCTGACAGAAGGAACAAGGGTTTTTGTGGAAGCTGACGGAGGAAATACTGAAAATGCCAATGAAATAAAGCAAATACTTGAAAAAACGCCCGGTATAAGCGCGTTGAAATACACGGATTANNGATATAGCTGACATATTAAAGGCCATAAAAGTGCAAAATAAACATATAAATATATGGAAATATTCGAAATTTGTAGTAAAATTAACTATAGCATAGCTTGTTCCTAAATTAGCTAAAAAATCAGCATATAGGCTGAAGGGCTAATTTTTTGTATTTTTAGAGCGTATGACCATGCGAGCATGGTGAAATTGGCAGNNACACGCCAGACTTAGGATCTGGTCGGGTCGGGCTGTGGGTTTGCGTCTTGTGGACGCAAACTGCGCTCTAGCGCGGTATTCAAGTCCCTCTGCTAGAAGAGGTTGAAGCGGAAGAACTTATCAAACAAAGATAAAGTGCGAGCATGGTGAAATTGGCAGACACGCCAGACTTAGGATCTGGTGCCGCAAGGCGTGTGGGTTCAAATCCCTCTGCTCGCACCACGAATTCCGCTTCGCGGAAATTCGAGAAAGTAGAAAGTTGAACAGTTGACAATCTTAGAACTTGAAACTTAGAACACAGAACAAACTAAATGGGCTATGCCCAACACATTCCAAGGAGGAACGTTTAATGAAGTGGGAAGTCAAAGACGAGAAGAACTGCAGGAAAGTCATTGAAGTGAAAGTGGAAAAAGAACGGGTTGACGCTGTTTACACAAAGGTTTTTAATTCGTTCAAGGAGAACGCGCGGATAGAGGGCTTCAGGAAAGGCAAGGCTCCTGAATCCATGATAATATCCAAGTTCAAAAAGGACATAGACGAAGAGGTCACAAAGGAACTTGTGCCCGAGACATATAACGAGGTTATGAAAGAACTTAACCTGAATGTGGTGACCTACCCCATGCTGCAGGAAGTAAAGCCTGACGCCGACGGTATAACCTATAAGATCGTGGTCGAAGTGAACCCCGAGTTTGCGCTCAAGGAATATAAAAAAGTCAAGATCGAGGATAAAAAACTCAAGGAAGTAACCGACGCTGATGTGAACAAGGAACTGGACCGCTTGAGGCAGTACCGCGGGAAGCTGAAAGATTCGGCTTCGGATACGGCTAAAGACGGTTATTATGTAACCATAGCCATGGCCGGGTTTGTCGACGGTAAGGCCGAGGCTTCCATGACATCGGATTCGCAGTTCCTGAAAATCGGGGCCGGCTCCATGATAAAGGACCTTGAGAACGGGCTCATAGGCATGAAACTTGGCGAGGAAAAGGATATCAATGTCACTTTCCCCAAGGATTATTTTGAGAAAAATTTCGCGGGCAAGCACGCCGTTATAAAGGCCAAACTTAACGCCATAAAGGAACTTGACATGCCGGAACTCACAGACGCCTTTGCCAAGGAAGTAAGCGGCAAGGAAACAGTCGCGGAATTAAAGGCGCTTATCAGGGACAATATGGCAAAGCAGGCTTCCGACGACATCAGGAACTTCAAGGTCGACCAGATAATGAAAAAACTCATCGATATGCACAGCTTTGACCTTCCCCAGGGGCTTGTTGATGAGGAACTTACGAACATCATCAACCGCTACCAGAAAAATCTGCAGCAACAGGGCCTGACCCTCCAGGCGCTCAATATGAGCATGGAAGAGTTGCGCGGGAAAAGCAGGAAACAGGCCGAGGATAATTTAAAGAGCATTTACATACTCAGGAAGATAGCCGAGGCTGAAAAGATAGACGTAACGGACGCGGATGTCGAGGTTGAGATAAAAAGGATAGCCGAAGAGACCAAGGATAATGCCGATAATATGATAAAGCAGGCGAAGGCACGAGGGAGCTGGGAATCATTGAAGGCAAAACTTCTCGAGGATAAGACAATAGACAGCCTGATAGCGGCGGTAAAATAAAAAGTCAAAAGCCTTTATGATAGGTCGTGTCCAACNNTTCTTTATGGATTGGTCGCCCGGTATTATAAGTTTTAGCGGCGCCAAGCCATAAAGAAATCCGGCCAGGGTTGGACACGAAAAAGAATTCGATATAATATTGAGCATTTTCCTGCAGTATGCAAGTGCTGGGGAAAAAACAATGGAGGACAAAACTACATGAGCAGCAAAAGCGACATAAGGATGAACCTGGTACCAATGGTTGTCGAGCAGAGCGACAGGGGCGAGAGGGCCTATGATATTTACTCAAGGCTCCTGAAAGAACGCATAATATTCATAGGCACGCCTATCGAGGATGACATCGCGAACCTTATCATCGCGCAGCTGTTATTCCTGGACGGCGAGGAACCCGGAAAAGAAATTTCCATCTATGTGAACAGCCCCGGCGGCGTTGTGAGCGCGGGCCTGGCAATATATGACACCATGCAGTACATCAAATCGCCGTGCACCACCATTTGCGTGGGGCAGGCGGCCAGCATGGCGGCCGTGCTTTTGTGCGCGGGGGCGAAGGGCAAAAGGTTTTCACTTCCGAATTCACGCGTGCTGATCCACCAGCCATTGGGCGGGGCGCAGGGCCAGGCGTCGGACATCCACATCCAGGCCACGGAAATAATGAAGCTGCGGGACAGGCTCAATAAGATACTTGTAAAACACACCGGCCAGACACTAAAAAAAATAGAGAAAGACACTGACCGAGATTTTTACATGAGCGCTGAAGAGGCGAAAGAGTACGGGATAGTCGACCAGATAATCGAGACCAGGAAAGACATCAAATAGCAACAATTTCATGGATGAAACCCATGAAATTGTAATTAAGAACAATACACTTATTGAATTGCGGAGAAATAAATGAATAAATGTTCGTTTTGCGGTAAAAAGGAAAAAGAGGTTTTAAGGCTGATCGTATCCGACGGTGTGGCTGTTTGCAATGAATGCGTGGACACGTTCTCGAAAATGGAACACAAGGAAAGCCAGGCAAACCAAACGCCCGTCAAGCTTCCGGTACCCATGGACATAAAGCAGACCCTTGATGAGTATGTCATTTCCCAGGACAAGGCAAAGAAAGCCCTGTCAGTGGCCGTTTATAACCATTATAAAAGGATTAATGACAGGTCGGACGACGGCATCGAGGTGCAGAAAAGCAATATAATGATGATCGGCCCCACCGGCTCGGGAAAAACGCTTTTGGCCCAGACCCTGGCGCGCATTCTTCACGTGCCTTTCGCCATATCCGCCGCGACCACACTGACCGAAGCCGGTTACGTGGGGGAAGACGTGGAGAACATACTCTTGCGCCTGCTGGAGAACGCGAACTTTGACGTGGAAGCGGCCCAGCGCGGCATCATTTATATAGATGAAATAGACAAGATAGCGAAGAAGTCGGAAAATGTTTCCATTACCAGGGATGTTTCCGGCGAGGGAGTGCAGCAGGCGCTCCTGAAAATAATCGAAGGCACCATATCGAATGTCCCGCCAAAAGGCGGGCGCAAGCACCCGTATCAGGAGTACATAAAGATCGACACGAAGAATATCCTTTTTATAATCGGCGGCGCTTTTGTGGGTCTGGACAAAATAGTCAAGAAAAGGATAGAGAAAAAAGTCTTCGGGTACAAGAGCGAGACCGAGACGGAAAAAATGTCAAAATACGAGATACTTTCCCAGACCCTGCCGGTGGACCTGATCAAATACGGCATGATACCGGAATTTACCGGGCGCATACCCATAGTCACGTCGCTCTCCGAACTGTCCAAGGAAGACCTGGTGCACATCCTGGATACGCCTAAAAATGCCATCATAAAACAATATGAGAAGATGCTTAAGATGGAAGGCGTGAGGCTGGACTTTAAGGACGACGCGAAAGACGAAGTTGCCGAAGAAGCTGTGAAAAAAGAGATAGGCGCGAGGGGCCTGCGCGGTATAATTGAGAATATAATGATCGATATAATGTATGAGATCCCTTCGATGAAAGGCGTGAAGGAAGTTGTCATAGACAGGGACATCATAAGGGGCAAAAAAGACAAGCTTTCCGCAATAATCAAGGAAAAAAGCGCTTAAGAGGTGATTTATGGCAGATGAAGATATAATCAAGAAGGACGACGAAGGACTGAAATCATATAAAATTTCGGGCAGGGTGCCGCTCCTGGCGCTGCGCGACCTGGTCATATTTCCTAGCATGGTCATACCGCTTTTTGTCGGCAGGGAAAAGTCCATCAAGGCCCTGGAAGCCGCCATGGAACGCGATAGAATGATATTTTTGGTGGCGCAGAAGGACGCGCGCACCGATAACCCTTCAAAAGACGAGATATACACCATGGGCACATTCTGCGAGATCCTTCAGATATTAAAACTGCCTGACGGCGCCATCCGCGTGCTTGTGGAAGGGCAGAAACGCGTAAAGATAAAAGAATACCTGCAGGATGAGCCGTTCTTTGAGGTGTCCATCACGGAAGTCCCGGAAGATGACAGCAAGGACAAGGAAACAGAGGCCATGATGAGGCTTGTCATGGAGGAGTTCCAGAAGCACGTAAAAATGAACAAAAAGATACCGCCGGAGACCACGATGTCGGTCTCCGAGATAGATTCCCCGGGCAAGCTTTCTGACGTGATAGCCGCGCACATATTTTTAAAGCACGAGGAAAAGCAGGAAATCCTCGAAATGGAGGACCCGAAGAAACGCCTCAGGAAGATGTCGGAGATACTCCAGCGCGAAAACGAGATCCTCGAGATAGAACGCAAGATACAGGTCAAGGTAAAAAGCCAGCTTGAAAAATCGCAGAAAGAATACTACCTGTCCGAGCAGCTCAAAGCCATACAAAAAGAACTCGGCAAGGGCGACTCGTCATATAACGAGCTTGAAGAGGTCAAGGAAAAGATAAAAAAAGCGAAGATGCCGAAGGAGGGCGAGGAAAAAGCCCTGAAGGAGCTTTCCCGCCTGGAAAAAATGATGCCCATGTCGGCCGAGGCCACGGTCATCAGGACATACCTTGACTGGCTCATAGCGCTACCGTGGAACACCAGGACAAAAGACAAGATAGACATGAAGAACGTGCAGACCATCCTTGACGAGGACCATTACGGGCTTGAAAAACCCAAGGAAAGGATCATAGAATACCTGGCCGTAAAGAAGAACATGAAGGATAAGGCGGAAAAAGCGCAGGATCCCATAATATGTTTTGTAGGGCCCCCGGGGGTCGGTAAGACCTCGCTCGCAAAATCCATAGCGCGCGCCATGGGAAGGAACTTTGTAAGGCTCTCCCTGGGCGGAGTGCGCGATGAAGCGGAGATACGCGGCCACAGGCGCACATATATCGGCGCCCTTCCCGGAAGGATAATACAGTCCATCAGGAAAGCCAAGTCGAAAAACCCGCTTTTCCTCATGGACGAAGTGGATAAAATGTCGTCTGATTTCAGGGGCGACCCGGCGGCCGCGCTGCTTGAGGTACTGGACCCGGAACAGAATAATACTTTCATGGACCATTACCTTGATACGGAGTTCGACCTCTCCGACGTCATGTTCATAACCACGGCCAATACGCTCTACGGCATACCGCTCCCCCTGCAGGACAGGATGGAGATCATAGAGATAAACAGTTATACGGAGAATGAGAAACTCAATATTGCCAAGAAGTTCATCATACCCAGGCAGCTGAAGTTCCACGGGCTAACCCCCGCGGATGTGGAAATAAAGGACAACGCGGTGGGGGACATAATCAATTCCTACACAAAAGAGGCGGGCGTGCGCAATATGGAACGCGAAGTCAAGGCCATATGCAGGAAAGTCGCGAAGGCGAAAGTGACCGACGAGAAAAAATTCAAAAAACTCACCGTGGATTCCGGGAATGTCCAGAAATTCCTCGGCGTGCCAAGGTTCATGGACGTGCCTACAAAGGACGTCAACGGAGTGGGGACCGCCACAGGCATGGCCTGGACAGAGGTCGGCGGCGACGTGCTTGTCATAGAAGTGACGACTATGAAGGGAAAAGGCGGGCTGCTGCTGACAGGCAAGCTCGGCGATGTCATGAAGGAATCGGCGCAGGCCGCGCNNCACGTGCACGTGCCCGAAGGCGCCATACCAAAAGACGGGCCGTCGGCCGGCATAACCATGGCAACGGCGATCATTTCCGCGTTCACGGGCAAGCCGGTCAAAAAACTCCTTTCCATGACAGGCGAGATCACCCTGCGGGGCCGCGTACTCCCCATCGGCGGGTTAAAGGAAAAGACACTGGCCGCCCAGCGCAACGGCATCAAAGAGGTAATCATCCCTTTTTATAATAAAAAGGATTATACGGAACTGCCGGATTATGTCAGGGACTCCATGAAGTTTTACTTTGTAAAGACGATGGACGAGGTGATAAAGATAGCCCTCGGAATAACCATCGGCGGCAAACGAAAATAAATGTTTAAATATGTTTTTAAAAAAACAAAACTTAAGATAATAATGGGCGCGGTCGATTTATTGGGATATATGATTATCGCGCCTTTTTTATTTATACGGGGCAGGTTCCTGAAAAAAAAGGCGCCGGCAAGCATACTTGTTGTCAGGCTCGACCAGGTAGGCGATATGGTGCAGGCCATGCCGTTCTTTTCGGAACTTAAGAAAAAATACCCCGGGAGCCGCGTGCACGCCGTATGCGTGAAAGACTGCGCATTCCTCCTTGAAAAAAACAAAAACGTGGACTCCCTGCACATTGTGCAGTCATCCTGGTTTTACCCGGAGAGGAAAGTTCTTCTTAAGCAGTATTTTTCGCTGGCAAAATCGCTGCAAAAGGAAGGGATAGACGAAGCGTATGACCTGCGCGGAGACATAAGGAACCTGTTGTTCCTGCGGCTGTGCGGGGCAAAAAAAGTGAAGGGGTATGACTGCGCTGGAGGCGGGTTTTTGATCGATGAAAAGTCNNCCGTACGACAGGGACGACCATGAGATAGACAAGAACCTGAAACTCATCGGGGAAAGGTCCGGAAATGAAGTTTCCGTTGATTTACCGCACTCTCTTCCTGAAGAGAAGACGGCCCGGGCTTTTATGGAAGAAACCGGCGGAACAGCCGGGAGAAGTATAATAATACACCCGTTTACCAGGGCGGCATCAAAGATGTGGGGATTAAAAAATTACGCGGCGCTGATCGGGAAAATATCGGCAAATGACAATATAAGGATATATATAATCGGCGGGAAAGACGACGCGCAATACGCCGGTTCTTTCACGTGGAGCGACAAGGTACTCAACTGCATAGGCAGGTTTCCATTCGGCC
>PMTB01000148.1 GCA_003167475.1 candidate division FCPU426 bacterium
GCATATATGCGTTCCGCCGCAGGTACTGCTTTTTTTCAACCGCATACAATGCATAAAAAAATGGTTTTTATCAGGTATTTGTACTATAATAAAACCCATAAAAATCAAAAAGGGAGAGAAGGGTCAATGAAACTGATCGTAGGCTTAGGCAACAAGGGTTCCGAATACGCCCATACCCGGCACAATATTGGTTTTGAATTCATCGATTACCTTGCGGCAAAACACAAGTTCCAGGTCAGCGCGAAGAACTCCCTCGCTAATTTTTCCGAAAAGAAGTTTGATGATATAGATACCGTCGTTATCAAGCCCCTTACCTATATGAACCTATCCGGCGATGCGGTCAAGTTTTTTGCCTCAAAATACAAGGTCGTCCCCACGAATATAATCATAATCCATGACGAAATAGACATCCCGCCGTATAAAATAAAAATAAAATTCGGCGGCAGCGACGGCGGACACAACGGGATAAAATCGATAATCGAGAGGCTCGGGACAAAGGAATTTCCCAGGGTCCGCATCGGGGTAGGCAAGCCCGAGCATAAGAGCCAGACCGTCGACCATGTACTTGGAAAGATGGATAAAACAGACATGGAAACATATAATAAAAAGTTTGAAGTTGTGGAAAAGTTCTTATTGGATTGGCTGAACGTGGGCTACACCAAAGCCGCGGGTAAGTTCAAAGACACAGATTAAGGCAACCGTAAAATATAGGGGGGTACTTTGAAGCTCACAGATGAAGAAAGAAACATCCTTATAGCCATAGTCATTGCCGCAGCCGCAGGGCTTATTATAAATATTTTTTTTTCCTATAACAATAAAATACAGGCAACCGAATCCGTTTCGGCCCCTATGCTTATAAATATAAACACCGCCTCGGCCGAAGAACTTGACAGGCTGCCCGGCGTGGGCAAGGTGACAGCGGAAAGAATCGTGAAATTACGCGAGACTGACGGGCTGTTTACTTCCGCCGATGACCTCAAAAAGATCAAGGGTATGACAATGAAAAAGATCGAAAAAATGAGGAAGTACATAACCACGGAAGCCGCAAAATGAACAGGCCACTGTTCTTCATAACCGCCGCCCTGATTTTTGGCATGGTTGCCGCCGGGTTTACTTCAATAAATTACATCCCCGCTTTCATCATCCTGGGTGTTGCCGTCACCGCGTATATCTTTCTGAACAAAAAATTCGGGCAGCTTGTCTTCCTTGTTTTTGCGGTGTTTGGAATGGCGCTGTTCTCGTTCCAGGATACTTATGTTCCAAAAAATGACATTCGCGCGTATTTGCAGGGAGTGAACGCTGAAACAGATAATAAAAACGGAATTACGGCCGTTAAGGTACTCGTGCGTGACGACCCGGAATATAACGATAACAAGACCTTGTTTTACGGGGAGTTAATAAGCGTTTTTGAAAAAGGAAGGGAAATTACCGGCATAAGCGGGCAGGTCAGGGTGACTCTCGAAAAAGACCTGGGTTTTAAGCCCCGGTATGGGGACATACTTTACATAAAAGGGAAGTTAAGAGAGCCTGAACCGCCTAAAAATCTGGGGGAGTTTGACTATAAGCGCTACCTAAGGTACAAACAGGTTTTTTACACGGTGTTTGCGAAAGATACTGCCTGCGAAAAACAGGGTTCGAGGATAGACAACTTATTTAAGCAGGTATCATACGGTGTTAAGTACAAACTCCTGGAAGTAATATATTCATCCGTGCCAAAGGCCGAAGCCGATATTCTGAACGGGCTTATGCTCGGCAACCAGAGGGTGATACCGGACGATGTCTATGACAGGTTCAAGATTACCGGGACCGTGCACATACTCGCGGTCTCGGGCATGAACGTCGGTTTGATCGGGCTTTTTATTTTTCTTGTGCTTAAGGTCTTCAGGGTGAAAAGAAAAGCCGCGGCTGTGATCACCCTGCTTTTTATAATCATATTCGCCGTCATAACGGGAGCGGGGGCTTCCATAGTCAGGGCTACCATCATGGGGTGTGTCGTACTTGTCGGGCAGATATTGGAAAAGGACACGAACCTTATAAATTCGCTTTCAATCGCGGCTTTCATACTGCTTTTATTCAACCCGTCAAATTTGTATGACGTCGGGTTCCAGCTTTCATTCCTGGCGACCTTCGGCATAATATATTTTATAGACTGGGTGGAGGCTAAGATCAAAGGCATGCCCAAATGGCTCTCAGGCACGCTCGCTTCCTCTGTGGCCGCGCAGTTGTTTTTAACTCCTGTCATGGCGGATACTTTCCACCAAACGTCTGTTATTTCGGTGCTGGCGAATATATTCATAGTTCCTTTGTCCGGGATGATATCCATACTGGGGTTTGCCATGTGGCTTTTCGGCTCATGGAGCGCCGCGCTCGGGAAAATATTCGGGGCGTCAATATGGGTCATGATAAAATTTATGATGCTCATAGTGGATACACTTGCGAAAGCCCCTTATGCCGCCATATCCATAAAGACCATGCCTGCGCTGCTGGTAATAATATATTATCTGTTTTTTATTATATTACCTTATGACGATATTGATATTAAGTTAAAAAACACGGGGTTAAAAACCGTATTGGGTATATCTCTGCTTATATGTTTTCCGCTGCACCTCCTGCTCCCCGGGGACAAACCGGCTTTTTACGCCCTGTCAGCCAGGGGAGTGAACGCGGCCCTGCTTGTGACAGGGGATAATAAAAAGGTTCTGATGCTCGGCCGCGATGATTATAAGAATAACTTCGGCGTAAAAAACACGCTTATACCTTTTTTAAGGTATGAGGGGGTCAATAATATAGACAAGCTTGTCCTGTATTCGGTGGAGAACAGCGCGAACATCGCGGCCCTAAAAAGAAGTTTTATGATAAAGGGGATTGCGGCCGACCCGCTGAGTTTCGCGCGGCTGGACAATGATAAGGGCGCCGTAAAGATCGCGGAGGACTATTATATAAAGGAAGGTTCAAAAACATTTTTGACTTTTAGCACGGACGGGGTGGACGCGGCTTTTGGGGATAAGGAAATACTTTTCCTGAAAAGCATAAGCCCGGGCATTGAAAAGAGGACCGGATGCGTCATATACTCGTGCGTAGCCGATAAAAATGCCGTGTTGCCGCTGGCAAAGAATAACATATGCGTGATAAACAGCGCAAACGAAGGGTTTTACAGGAAACCGCCGCCTGTAGAGGCTGACAATATATGGGACCTGTCGGAAAAGGGGATGTTTAAATACCCGTGATTTGAATCGATTTTGAAGACTGTCGGCCGTCATTGCGAGGAGCCGTTCTCGTTTTATGGCGACGAAGCAATCTCAGTTTTATCGATAAGCTCTAAACATGCGTCTTCCACAAAAGTACTGAGATTTCCATGTTCCATGGACTGTAGGCTTCGTCGCTGAGAGGCTCGCTCCTCGCAATGACAACACGTCGTTACGGTCTTAACAGCCGTTATTTTTGTTGATTAAAAAACCCTTATTTTATATAATCAAGTCGTATTTTCATGCTCTAAATCAAGGTTAATTGGCTTAAAACTTCTAAAACGAGGTGGGTTAAAGTGAAAGGCATAATATTGGCCGGAGGGCTCGGGACCAGGCTTCATCCATTGACCAGGATCACGAACAAACATCTTCTGCCCGTCTACGACAAGCCGATGATATTTTATTCCATAGAAATGCTTGTAAACGCGGGTATAGGCGACATTATGGTCATTACCGGCGGCACTAATTCCGGGGATTTCCTCAGGCTTCTTACCAATGGCAAGCATTTCGGCTTAAGCCATCTGCATTACGGTTACCAGGAAGGCGAAGGCGGCATTGCCGACGCTTTGAAAATTTGTGAGGATTTTGTCGGGGACGACAAAATGGTAGTTGTTTTGGGCGACAATATAATAGAAAAGAACATTAAAAAAACCGTCAGGGATTTTGAGGCGCAGAAGTCCGGTGCCAAGATACTGCTCACTAAAGTCGAGCATCCGGACCAGTACGGCGTGGCCGAGGTGGAAGGCAATAAGATAAAAAAAATAGTGGAAAAACCGAAGAAGTTTATCAGCGACCTTGCCGTAATCGGTATATATTTTTATCCGAACGATGTTTTTTCAAAGATAAAGACACTCAAACCCTCCAAAAGGGGCGAGCTTGAGATAACTGACGTGAACAACGCGTACTTAAAACAGGGCAAACTGACGTACAGCATCCTTGACGGCTGGTGGCTGGACGCGGGCGAGTCGAAAGACACGCTGCTGGAAGCGGGAATGTTCGTGAAGAAGCACGGGGCGAACCATATATAAATGTAGGACGTCATTGCGAGGAGCTGATCTTGTTTTATGCGACGAAGCAATCTCAGTTCTACCGATAAGCCTTTAAAAACAGGGCATTCTACAAAAGTACAGAGATTGCTTCGTCGCTGAGGAACTCGCTCCTCGCAATGACGGCAAATCAAAGATAATACTAACCAAAGGAGATCTTATGATTAACGGTGTGAAGGTAAAGCAGTTAAAGGCCATAGCTGACGAGCGCGGCAGGCTTATGGAAATGCTCAGGCACGACGATAAAGAATTCATCAAGTTCGGCCAGATATATATGACCACCTGCTATCCCGGGGTTGTCAAGGGCTGGCACTATCATAAGAAACAGCTGGATAACTTTGTGTGCGTCAAGGGCATGCTCAAGCTCGTGTTGTATGATTCACGCGAAGGCTCCAAGACAAAAGGCGAAGTGAACGAGTTTTTCATGGGCGAGCATAACCAGATACTCGTGCAGATACCCAAGAACGTTTACCACGGGTTCAAGGGTATCTCGGAGACGGAATCCATAATAATCAACTGCTGCACCGAGGCCTATGACAGGAAAGACCCGGATGAATACAGGCTCCCGGCGCATACGGAAGAAATACCTTACGATTGGTCGAGGATAGATAAATAGGCAAGAGATATGTGATTGTTTTTTTGATACTGTCGAAAAGCTTGCGGAGGTAGATTGTCATTGCGAGGAGCCGATTTAAGTTTCACGGCGACGAAGCAATCTCAGTTCCACCGATAAGCCATTAAACGTTGAAACCCACAAAAGAGCAGAGATTTCCATGAGTAAACTCATGGACTGTAGGCTTCGTCGCTGAGGGGCTCGCTCCTCGCAATGACAGCGCACCTGTGGAAATCAAATGATTTTCGACAATGTTATTTTAAAACTACGGAGGTTTTATTTGAAGGCACTTATAACAGGCGGCGCGGGGTTTATTGGCTCCAATTTCACCGAATATATGCTGAAAAAACACCCGGACTACAAGCTCACGGTTTTCGACGCCATGACATACGCGTCCAATCCCGAAACCATAAATAAATTCAGGAAGAATAAAAACTTCAAATTCATTAAAGGCGACATCTGTGACTTCAAGGCCGTAACGGCCGCGGTCAAGGGGCAGGATATGATAGTCCATTTCGCGGCGGAGTCGCACGTCGACAGGTCCATAGCCGGGCCGGAAGTCTTCATTGAAACCAATGTCAAGGGGACCTTTAACATGCTTGAGGCTTCCAGGTTATCGGGCGTAAATAAATTTCTCCAAATTTCCACGGACGAAGTGTACGGAAGCATAAAAAAAGGAAGGTCCAAAGAGGGCGATATCCTCGACAACACCAGCCCGT
>PMTB01000077.1 GCA_003167475.1 candidate division FCPU426 bacterium
GATCGAGGGTAGCATATTCTCGGCCAATTACCTGAACCAGCTTTTCATCTGGAACCCGTTCAACCAGGCTTCTACGACTTACCAGTATAATACTTCAATTAGCAGGTGGCTCGGCAACAACTGGAAAATCGACACCAATACGAACTCATCGAACGCTCTTTACCTTTACGCGACGTCCAATTTCAGTTGGACATCGGCTGGAGTGGATGACGCGGCTTCGCTTGCTTTCTACTTCCATGACGCCGCAAGCGGCCTGGCCAACTCTAACAAACGCTCCATACCATACGCTTCGATATATACGAAAGCCTCCGATATAGTAAAGGACATAGAAGGCGGTACCGGGGCCGGAAGCAACACCAAGATCGACAAGGTCATGCTCTGGAATCCGTCCCTGCAGGCATTCAGGCTTTACATGTATAATTACACGGTCAACAGATGGCTGGGTTCGGATTTTGATATTATGCCGGGGGACGCCGTCACCATATATCCGACAAGCAGTTTTACCTGGACTGTCAAGATAGCGGCAACGCCGGTACCTTAAAGGAGATTTAAAATGAAAAAAATTATCATCGCGTTTTTTGCGGCTGTTTTATTCGCCGCATTAAGCCATGCCTCGGAATTCACGGTTATGGGGTTTGTTTATAATTACAACGGCGTTTCGGGGACCGCTTCGACGCCGAATAGTTTTGCCTATCTGTACGCGTACAGGCTGGGCGTTGCGGGGCAAATAGGCTTGCACGCAGGCGGCGAGGAAATACCGCCATGCGTCAGCCCGAATAAGATATACGCCTCTGACGGGTCGACTGCAGCATATTTCAGTTTCGACATCGGAAGCTCGGACTGGGATGTGGCGCCTGTACCGCTTTCCGCGGGACAGGTTGGAAGGGTGGTCCTGGAGGTTTCGGCCACGGGAAACTGTTATGCGGGCCCTGAATCGTATGTGGGGTGCGTTGATAAGACAATACTTGCTTCCGAAATGCCGGTCACAGGCTCAGGCGGAATGACGTATCCCGATTGTTCAATCAGGCTCCTTCCGTCCCCGGATATTGACAGTCAGGAAGCCGGTTATATCCGGATATCCTGGACAGGCATCGACCTTGACAATATAGAAAGTTATAATATTTACAGGGACGTGGATTCAGACGGTAATTATGCGCTCATTGCCAATGTGGCGCAGAACAGGGGAAACCAGATAATTTATACCGACAATGACGCTGCGCTAGCGCAGGGAAAGAACTACACTTATAAGATCTCGGTAAGGTTCATATGGGGAGGGGGCAACGGAGCACCCAATTATTATGAGACTTTTGTAAAATCTAAAAAAAGCCTTCCCGCGTATCTGCTTCCGCCGACCTGCACTGTAACGCCCACCGGTACCGCCGTCATTAACTCTCCCACATGCACGCAGACCGTCACACAAACCCTGACTTATACGGATACGGCGACCTTGACCGCGACGCCGACATACACACAGACAAGCACTGATACATTTACCACTACGTACACTGCGACAGGGACAATTACGCAGACCATGACATATACGTTGACCCTGACCGTGACGGCAACCCCGTCAATCACAAAAACATCGACCGCCACGGCTACTCCGCTTGCCACATTGACCGCCACCATAGTGCCCGCGCTTGTGCGCGAAGGTGTGATGGTTTACAATAATCCTGTAAGGGATTCCAGGGTGAAGCTGGCTTTCATGGCAACGGAAGCCGGGCAGGCTGAACTGGATTTTTATAATATAAACGCCGAATTGGTGAAGAGGTATAAAGTCAGCGCCGTAAAGGGCTCGAATGATTTTGAGGCTGATTTTCACGGCATAGCGCCGGGTGTATATGTGGTAAGGATTAACGTAAGCGGCAGGAACCTGCCCGGCAGGAAGATCGCGATAATAAAGTAAATGCTGCTGGTATTTGATTATGTAGCCGCAACCTTCAGGTTGCGGATCTTGTAAGTAAGGCAGGGTTCAATACCACGTCAGCTTGCTGCGTGGTAGTTAAAATTCACAACCAGAGGTTTTGAATGAAAAGATTCCGGGAATTATTTATGCCGTGCTTGGTCATCATAATTGCATTTTTTCTGAAAGTATATGCCGTTGCCGATTCCGTCATCCTACCGGCCGACGGCGACATGTCCGGTTACGGAAAGGTTTCGGGATGGAATAACCCGATGTATATACTCGCGCTTGACGGATCATACGCGGACACGGCTGTCGGGGGATCAAAACTCTATGTGGATTTTGCCGACAGCGCGGACCTGGGCGCTATTACGGATGTGTTTTTACATGTGGTACATTATGAAATAGAACCCTCCTCTACAGACGCGTTTGCGTTTAACCTGACAAACGACCATGGAACGACCTGGACAGACGGAAGCGCGTGGGGTGGCACGGAAAATGACATGTACGGCGGCTGGCAAATGACACCCACCGCCAAGGACGACAGTTTTTCCATTAAAGGCGTTAATGCTTCATGGGCGTGGACTGATGTAAATAACATCGGGGCACTCTTTCAGCCCTTTATAGGGGGTACACATGATTTTGCCTCGGGATACGCGGACTACGCGTACCTGGAAGTATTTTATGACACATATACGCCGACTTTCACCGTGAGCCCGACCGATACTGAAACTCCGGCCGTGACTCCCACCGACACTCCAAGCCCCGCCGCAAGTGATACTGATTCACCGACCGGAACCGTTTCGGAAACAATCAGCCCGACTCAAACAGAAACAACCAGTGATACGATGACGCCAAGCGTGACTCAAACAGTAACTGACTCTCCTGTGGACACTTTGACCTGCACTCCGACAATAACCCTGACTATTACCGGAACAGATACGTTCACGGCAACGCCAAGCGTCACGGCGACATTTACGGACAGCCCGGTGGCTTCCCCGACCGTCACGTCGACAATAACAGCGACGCCGACTGATACGGATTCAAACACCGCGACCCCTACCGTGACAGGGACATTCACAAACAGCCCCGTGGCATCCCCGACTGACTCGCCGACAATAACGGCAACGCCGACTGATACCGGCACGAATACATTTAC
>PMTB01000226.1 GCA_003167475.1 candidate division FCPU426 bacterium
TAGCCGTGATCGGTTCGGACAATGCAGGAGAGCCGGCGATCATACATACCACCGCCAGGGGCGACGTGTTTGTCCGCGACGGCAAAGGCAATATATTGGCCACAAATGCACCCCCAAAGTATGTGTCGCATTTTACCCTGACAGACTGGTTTGATGATTCAAACAGGGCATATATATTGTCGGGAAGCCAGGGGGAGATAAGCGTGCTGACATCCGCCGGCAAAACAAAGGTTGTATTTAAAACGCCGGATATAGATGACGCATATTTCGCATGCGGAACGGTTTTCAGGGGAGCGAAAAACAAATATTACGCCACAGCCCAGACCGAGGCCAGGAATGAAGGCGGCATCATATATGTGTTTGACGAAAAAGGCGGGGTTATGTATGAGGAAAAAACAGCGGAAAGGTTCATGGCAGTAATGCCGTTTAAAAAGGGTTTCCTCGCGGGCGGAAGCAGCGCTGTTTATTATTATGAGGTTAATGACTGAAAAAGAGGGATGTAGAATAGGGAAGATGTGTGCCAGACCTCGAGTTAATAGTTGATAAAATAGGGTTATTATCAAGAAAAGGGGACAGGGCTTGAAATGATACCTGACGCCCGAAAAAATCATATTGAAGGCAACGGTTAAATGGTATAAAATTATTAAAATTGAGAATTTAACTTAAATGACATATAAAAATAATTGCCGGATGTCGGGTTAAATCCGGCCTCTTTTTTTAATCTCCGGGTAACGAGCACAGGGGTGAAAATGAAAAAAATAAAAGTCATAGCGGAAAAAGAAAAAAAGCCCGGCGTTACATATGTTGTCGCGGCGAACGGGCTGGAACTGCCTGTCATTGATATTACGCACCCGGAATTTTATGTAAAACCGGACGAGGAACAGCTCCGGGCGCTTGAAAAGGAATATCTGGCAAACGAGAAAAAAACCGCCAAAATCCCGGGTTTTCTTCGCAATATAATTATCAGTTTAATGCTCAAAAGTTCGATAATAGGCAGGGGACTTTTGGCCAGTAACGGCACTTTTCTCAGCGGTATGAACACATATATATTGAAACTCGCGCCCGGGATGCTGGGAAAGGGATACGCGAAAAACCTGGACAGGATAATGGTCAAAAGCCTTGCGGGTATGTCAATACGCCTGCGGCTGCAGGATATGGCGCGTTTCATGGCCGACGCATTGGCGCCCCTGCTGGAAAAGAATCCGTCGGCGCCGCTGCATTTCGTCAACATTGCGGGAGGGCCCTCCATGGACAGCATCAACACGCTGATACTTCTCAACAAGGAGAAACCAGGGACGTTATTGGGCAGGGAAGTGAAAATACATATACTTGACATGGACACGGAAGGGCCGGCTTTCGCAGTTGACGCATTGAAGGCGCTGCAGTCAGATGGGGCGGCGCTGAATGGGTTAAAGGCGGAGGCGCTTGTGACGCGTTACGACTGGTCTGACGCGGCTGCCTTGGGACAATACATCAGGGCCAATGTGCCCGAAGACGCCTTAACCGCTGTTTCATCAGAGGGAGGATTGTTCGATTACTGCGCAGACGATATTTTATTCGCCGATATGAAAGCGATTTACGGGGCAACCCCCGCAAATACGATACTGGCAGGGACGCTGACAAGGGGTGACGGCACAGGAAGGACGATGAACAAAACAAGCGGGGCCCTTACTATTTCAAGGGGTGTTGAAGAGTTCTCTGTAAAAGCTTTTAATACGGGATGGGCGGTTGAAAAGAGCGTCGCAAGGCCGCTGAGCATAGTAATGCTGATGGTACGGGTCACGCCTCCCGGCGGCGGGACGCTTAAAGTATACCAACCCACACACAGGAGCCCCGAATGAAAGGCCATATGAACCCGTTTTTAATGGCAGGGATGGGAATAGTGTTTTTCGCCCTGGCAAGCTACACAACTGCGCTGTACTTCGAAGTAAAAACCCGCCTTGCAAAAGGGAAGGTGCTTGTTTTTTTTACCGCGGGAGTGGCGCTGGATATAACTTCGACCATATGTATGATACTGGGCTCAAGACACGCTGGTATTACGGCCCACGGCCTACTGGGATATTCGGCGCTGGCGGCGATGCTGGTGGAAACCGCGCTATTATGGCGGCACAGCATGGCGGCGGGAAAGCAGGTAAAAGTCTCTGCCAAATTGCACGCGTATTCAATAGCGGCATACGCATGGTGGGTAACCGCGTTCATAGCTGGAGCCATGCTTGTAATGCTGCGCAAGTAAAGGATGAGGTCAGGTTTTTATCTGATACCTTATAAATACAAGTGGGATTTGTCAGGTATCATTTCAAGTCCTGACCCCAAAAAATTTACCAGCAACAATCCGCGTTCGAAGTAACCCCTTAAGCCTTGTATTACGTCAAATTGACTGATATAATTGACCCATGGTCGGGAAGAAAAAATGAATCTGGAGGGAAATATGAGGAAAACGCAGATTGTTTTATTAATGCTTCTGGTATTTGCCGCCTTATTTTATTCATGCACAAAGCAAAAGAACCCTTCATCTCCCGGGCCGGATAATACGGCTACTTCTATACTTACTGTAATGCAAACTCCAACACAGTATGTTTCGGCCACCTTGACCCCGGTTACTACTGCTACTGCCACAACTACTATTTCCCTGGCTGCCTCCGCCACCGGCACCGCAACCCGGGTTCCTTCTGCGACTGCCACTCCTACTGTTACCCAGACCGCTTCCTCCACCGGTACCGCAATTGTGATACCTTCGGCAACTGTCACTAGTACTGCTTCACAGACAGTTTCCGACACTGATACCGCAACCCAGGTCCCGTCTGTGACGTCCACACCCACTCCGACCATTACACAAACAAGCACCATGACTATTACCCCTACCAGCACAATGACGGCGACGCAGGTATGCGATGTTTTCGGCAATTATGGCGTCCTGGGCGGTTATCTTTCCGCGAATTTCATAAGCGCGGGCCAGTATACGGCGCCTTCAAGCGCCACGCTTAAATCGCTTTCCATAAACTGCACCGGCTCCTGCCAGTGCATACTCGCGGTATACGCTTATAACGCGGGTTCGCCTGGCGCCCTGCTCGCGGATACCGGGGTCGTGTCATGTGTGGCAGGATGGAATACTTTTCCCATACCGGATACAGCCATCACCGGCGGCGTCAATTATTTCCTCGCCGCGATAACCAGCAACGCCGGCGTCGGGCCGCAGGCGGACCAGTTATATCCACTAACCAACGAAAGATACGTAAGTTACCCCTGGGCGACAGCGGCGGCAAGCGGTATAGGCACGCATGCAGGCTGGTCGATAGATTCCGCATATTACGATATGTCCGCGAGCCAGTGCCCGTAATTTAAAAGTTTAGGAAGAAAATGAACCGAATTTATCCGGTGTGATAAACTGATTTAAGACATCAGCTGAATATCGGGGTGTATGACCGGCATTGTTCAAATTTGCTCCATGACGGAAAAAATGATCAAGGAGAAGCAAATGAGAGGCGCCATATTTTATTATTCCAATACCGGCAATACAAGGCTCGTCTGCCAGGCAATTGTTAAAAACATCAAAACAACAGGGCTGGAACTGGTCAACATCGCGAAGGATAAGAACACCGACCTTAAACTTTTTGACGTGATCGGCTTTGCCTTTCCCACGGATTTCTGGGGAGTTCCCAAAATAATGGAGGATTATATTTCAGGAGTGCCGCAACAGGCGGGCAAACCTCTTTTTATTGTAAATACTTTCGGCGCCACAAGCGGGCGTTCGCTTTTAACCGCGGCTGACAATGCCGGTTCAAAAGGATTTACGGTCATAGCCGGGTATTCCATGCATGTGCCGGAAAATTACATTCCCATGACAGCGGGAGGCATGGGTATGGAAAAAGCCCCGGATGCGGGTGAACTTAAAAAATTTATGTCCTTCATATCAGGGTTGGACAGCATGATCGCCGGGATAAAAGACTCTAAACCCGTAAAGGCAGCCGTACTAAAAGCCGGGTTCCCGGCAAGCCTGCTTAAGAGCGCCCCGCGCACAAAGGCAAAAGAAGATATGGGCGATAAATTCACAGATGAAAAACTCTGTAACTTGTGCGGGATTTGCGTAAAAGCCTGTCCTTACTCCGCAATAACGATTGAAAAATTCCCTGTTTTTGACATGTCCAAATGCTTCGGATGCTGGTCATGCTACAACCTGTGTCCTGAAAAAGCCGTCTACACAAAAAAATACCGCGGCAAGGGGCATTATTCCCGGCCGTCGATCGAACTTCAAAAAAAATTCCTGGGTTAAAAGACGGGGCGGGCCTTGACAAAAGGTGGGACCATTGACGTATGGTATGGATTAAAGGAGGCTTTTATGAAAAAAACCATTCTTCTCGTCTTTATTTTTTTTCTGTCCGCTTTCGCTGTTTTTGCCGGACCCTATAGCTCCGTTTCCGGCAGGATTGAAGAGCTGCGTTCATCATCCACCGCGCTCAATCCATGCCCCCTCATATTCCCCCTGCTCGACGGGAACAACAGCCTTAATCCCATCGGCAGTTATATAAGTTTAATTGCCATGGTCAAGGCCTCGAACGCTCCCGACGCGGCGCTGAGCCTTCCTGCCGCGGGTTACCTTTTTGACAACATCCGGCTTTTTGACCCGCGCCGCTTTCCCATACAGGAGACCTACAAAAGGGAACTGCCTATACGTTTCAGGACGCGCGATTATGCCGAGGGTTCGTGGTCAAAGAGCGGGAATGGATACCGGATAAAGATCAGGTTCTACGGTACCAAAGGCGGAAAAACATATACCGGGGATTTTAAGCAGGGTGCGCTTCACAACGTACCGGATTGGATAGCCGCATGCGCGTGGGAATGGCTGGAAATAAAACCGGGTAAAAAGCAGGCTGATTACCTGGCGGCTCCGGTTTTCACAAATGAGGGAGCTTTTATAAAGGCCGCGCGGACCGAATACATACTCCGCAGGGCCCCGGAACTGGCCGCGGGTATGGAAAAAATGGCGGCGGAAAACCCGGGCAACCCATTTATCGAAAGCAGGTATCTATGGGTGCTAAAAGCAAGAAAAGACCCGGCATACGGGACATTAATGGAAAATGTCATCAGTACGCAGAAGGGCAACCCCATGTTCCGGGACGATATAATAAGGTACCTTTCGGACTCGGGGCGGTATGAAGAGGCAGCCATGTTTGTCCTGAACGCGCTCATGAAGGACGACAATAATCCGGCGCTCTACAACAGGGCGCTTGATGTGCTGAAGAAATGGAAATACGGCGAGGGAGCGCGCGACCTTGCGGGAGTGTGGTGTGAAAAACACGCGGATAACCAGGACGCGTGGATAGCCCTGTCTGCCGCGTATAATGATTGGGCATGGGAATTGAGGGGCACCGGTTATGCGTCGACCATACCAAAAGACGCGCTCGGGGAAATCAATAAAAGGATAAATGAAGGCGCCAAAGCAGCTGCGCTCGCCGTCAAGCGCGCGCCCCAGGATGGATGGGCATGGAACAATCTTTTGATAACATTTGTGGGCATGGAGATCAAAAAGCCGGAAATGACCAAAATTTTCCAAAAATCCATTTCGCTCAACCCATATGACCCTGCCGCGTATATAGACATGAATATTTACCTCCAGCCCAAATGGCACGGCAGCGAAGGCGAAGTCAGGGATTTTTACATGAAGTACAGGGACGCCTGCCCCAGGCTCATATACGAGATAGCCAGGGATGAGTTCTGCCAGTGCAGGGAAAAGGGTTCCAATCCCAAAGAAAAAAGGGACAGCTATGCCAATGTCATCCGCGGCTCCAAATACCTGGATGAATATAAAAATACCATGCCCGTGTACCTGCAAAGCAACCCCCTGGATATGGAGGCGTGGGCGGCGTATTTTCACGCGATGTCCATCATAGGACTGCGTAAAGAGGCCATTGAAAAAGCCGGGAAAATAATACCCGCCGATTCCCCGAACCTTGACGCGCTTTATCCGACGCTTGTTTTGCTGGCGCTAAGGGATGACAAGTCGGGACAGGCGACGGAAAGCGATAAAGAGGCGTTTGAAAAAGACAGTGAAAACGCGGCATTAAAAACCGGGATGCTTGACCGGTTATTAAAGGCGGGTGGAAATAACATCGCAGCCGGGGATGAGTACACGCAAATTTCACCGCAAAACAGAACTGCGGGGCCCAAAGCTCCGGGCAGCAAGGCCGGCCAGAACGGGGGGAACATGTCAAAACCAAATAAAACCATCCAGCCAGCCTCGTCCCAGCCAAAACCTGTGCCGACATTTGGTTTTACAAAATCAATGCGCTGACCCGGATCTTAATGGAAAAATAACCTGTTTTAAACAATGAAGTAAATAATTATGGCGGTTCAATCGAATGGGATTTGAAACGGATTTCAAAAAGTGGAAAGCGGAATATTTCGGACAGTATTGCATGACAAAATGCGATAAAATGTGCTGCGATATGCGGAATGTTTCCCTGTATGTAAACTATGGGGAATTGAGAAAGATATTCGGCGAAAATATAGACCCAGAAAATTATAAGAAAATGGGAATTAAAACCCACAATGCCAGGTGGGTGTACAGCATAGAAAGCAAATGTTTCTGCGGGAAATTCGACGGCAATACGCATAAATGCCTTATTTATGACAGCAGGCCCTTAAGCTGCAGGGAATACCCTTTCCTGGTGGAAAAGGACGCACTTGTGATAAAAAGCGGATGCTCCCTTGCCAGGGGCGGCCCGGAGTACAAAAAACTTCTTGAAATAGCTTCTTTGCATGGAAAAGTGATCGTAAAACGGCGCTGATAAATATTTAAATCCAATAAAAGGGGGAGAAACACATGACATCCAAGAGCCACAGTAAGATTACGGGATTTTCAGGCAACGAAATTTTCTGTTTGGACCAACTGGGGTACAAGGCCGGGCAGCTTTGCCTTGGCAACAATGTTGTGGCTTTGGGCATGGGACGCGGGATTGGGGCCGGGCTTTCCAATCTGGCCGGCGGGGAGATTACTGAGATTACACAGCTGGTACATGAAGGCCGGAAAAACGCGTATAACCGGATGATGAAAGAAGCCAGGCAATACGGCGGGGTCGGGCTGGCCGGGGTTTCTTTTGATATGATCAACCATGGCGGGAACCTCGAATTCATCGCCCTGGGATCTACGATCCATGATTCCAAGACAAAAAATGATACAATGGATTTTTCCACATCTGCCAGCGGGCAGCAGCTTTATTGCCAGATCGATTCCGGATTTACGCCGCTTAGTTTTGTGTTTGGGAACGTGGCTTATTCCATCGGCGTGGGAGGGAATATCGGCGGCGCTTTCCGGGGCTTAAAACGCGGGGAGGTCCCGCAATATTCGCAAATCTTTGACCGGACCCGGCACCTAGCCCTTACCCGCATCAAGAAGGAAGCAAAAGCAGCGGGCGCTAACGCTGTTATCGGCATCGAAACTTCCATCATGCCCTTAATGTATACACAGGAAATGATGATGACCGGCACGGCATCCATACATCCGGCTTTGAAGGATTACGCCGACGATCCCGTCACCTGCGACATGACAAACGAAGAATTGTGGAACATGGTCAACCTCGGGTACCTGCCCATAAAGTTGGTTATGGGGGTTTCAGTTTATTCACTGGGATTAGCCTCCGGCATCATGGCCGGCCTGCAGAGCCTGATAGGCGGCCAGGTCGTAGGACTGACGGAAATACTTTATGAAGCCCGCGAAAAAGCCCTGGAGCGCATTGAAAATGACGCAGAGAAGTGCGGCGCCGACGAAGTGGTGGGCATCAAAACCCGTGTTTACGACCTGGGCGGCGGCCTGGTCGAGTTCATGGTTATCGGCACTGCGGTGAAATTGATGAAAGGGGCCAATACTAAAAATAAAGCCCTGCCGCCCCAGGCGATTATCCAGGACCATGAGACCTTCGTGGATGTCACACAGGGCGAGGACTCCACAATCACACAGTCCGGCGCGGCCTCGGCCAGGAAGACACAAAAAGGCCCGCTATCCATCATCATATCCATCGTGTTCATTATTTTCTATATCTGGCTCAAGATGCATTCCCAACACTGATGAAAAAAGATAAGGCGTCCAAACTTAAAGGGTTGATATGGGTCATCTCGGCCTGCATCATAGGCGTTTTTTTTGCGGTCGGGCTTGCCCCGCTGGCGCATGCCATACCATGGAGCTTGGAAAAAAAGATGGGCTCTATGATCAGCGCGCCAAAAACTGAATGCCGTTACAGCAGCCAAGCGGACGCCCTGCTCAAGCGCCTGGTAAAACGCCTGTATCCCATTTATCCCGATGATGATCATTTTTCCATAGAGGTCCATGTGGCCGATAACCCTGACATAAACGCTTACGCCACACTGGGGGGGATGATCACACTTAATTCGGGACTTTTAAATAAGGCGCAATCGCCCGAAGAAATTGCGGGCGTGCTGGCCCATGAGATCGAGCATGTCCATAGCCGCCATATCATGGAAGGGGCCTTGGTCCATCTGTTTACGTCCGAGGGAGTATATATGATATTTGGGAAGACTTCGACGGCCGGGTTCGCCAGGTACCTGCTCAACATGAGCTTCACCCGCGACCAGGAAGCCCAGGCAGACGAAGGAGGATTGCGCCGCCTGCAGGCGGCCCGCGTGGATAACCAGGGGTTTAAAAGTTTCTTTGAGCGCATGGAAAAGAAAGGTTCGGCAACCACTTTCCTGTCGGACCACCCGTCCAACAAGTCGCGGATGGAAATGACGGATCAATATAAAGTAAAAGACCCCCAGCCTATCATGACGAAGGATGAGTGGGAGGTTCTAAGGAATTACTGCGGCGGGAAATAGTGAAATAAAGTAAATATAGGTGTCAAAGCTTGAGTTGAGACTTGACAAAAATATAAGGCTGTAATAATCTCATATAAGAAGTACCGCCAAAAAGGGTTAAAAATTTTTAAAAATATTACAGGCCGGAAACCAAAGAAAGAGGGGATTGTTTTTTGGAAAACAACTCGGGACGTTTGATATTTACCTCGGCATTGTTTATCATATTTGTTTTTTTTATCGAAATCCCCCTCCGCGCAGATATCTGGGCTGACAGGCACGGCACGACAAGCACGGCCGGCATAGATTCCGGCTCAAGGTATAACCCCTATTCAACAATTGCCCCTCCGTTGGTATTACTATGGTCGCAGACAGACTGGGACGGCGCAGGGGTAAATGTAATACAGGAGTCATCGCCTGCCATAGCAAACGGCATAGTTTATATAGGCGCTTCAAATGCCGGATCAGCGGCAAGCCACGGCATATACGCATGGTACACAGATACCGGCGTCCCTGTCCCGGGTTTCCCTGTAAGCGTGCCCAATGATGTCATATCATCGCCGGCGATAGCAAATGGGATGGTTTATGACGGTTCTTTTGACAGTAATTTTTACGCATTGTTCGCGGCAACCGGGATCACTGTTCCGGGTTTTCCGGAGGCTACAGGCGGACAGATCAATGCCTCACCGGCCGTTGCAAACGGAATTGTTTATTCGGGTTCGGGAAACGGTAAATTATATGCCTGGAATGCGGCAACGGGTATCACTGTTCCGGGTTTTCCCGTGACTGCGGGCAGCGATATTTATTATTCATCGCCGGCTATAGCAAACGGAAGAGTTTATGTGGGTTCGTTTGACGGTAAGTTATACGCATTTGACGCGGCAACCGGAGTCCCTGTAGCGGGTTTTCCCGTGACCACAGGCGATACTATCGGTTCATCGCCTGCCATAGCAAACGGCATAGTTTATGTTGGTTCGCTGGACGGTAAATTATATGCATGGGACGCCGCAACCGGCGCTACTATTACGGGTTTCCCCGTGGCTACGGGCGGACAGATCTATTCATCGCCTGCCATAGCAAACGGTGTTGTTTATATAGGTTCTATTGACAAAAAAATATATGCATGGAACGCGGCGACTGGAGCGGTTATTCCGGGTTTTCCCGTGACTTTAAACAGCGAAGTGCTTTCATCGCCTGCCATAGCAAACGNNCATCGCCTGCCATAGCAAACGGTTATTTATACGCCGGTGATTCTTCCAACAGGCTCTATGCTATAGACGCAACAAACGGCAATATTGTATGGCAGTATGCTTTCCCTTCAAATTATGCCAGTGAGGGCGTTGACGCCTGCTCGCCTGCCATAGCTGAAAATAAATTATTCATGACATCGGACCAGGGCAACGGAATATTTGTGTTCGACATGCCGAGCCCGACAGTAACCCCGACTTCGACACCCAACCCGATAGCTTTTTGTTATGTTTCACAATGGGGAAGCCATGGAGCCGGCAATGGACAGTTCGGCAACCCGGGCGGGGTAGGCGTGAACAGCTCGAGCGGGAATGTCTATGTGGCGGATTATGGCAATAACAATGTGCAGGTGTTTAATCCCGGCGGGACCTATTTGTTCCAGTGGGGAAGCGCCGGGACC
>PMTB01000209.1 GCA_003167475.1 candidate division FCPU426 bacterium
TAAACTGGGTGTTGGTGGGCGTCACGGTTTGCGTGCGGGTCGCGGTAAACGTCGGTGACGGCGTAAACGTCCAGGTGTAAGTCGCTGTGGGTATCTGCGCAGTGACGGTATATGTCTGCGTCGGTGTCGACGTCCGGGTTTGTGTGGCTGTCATGGCGGCGGTGGGAGTCATCGTGGGCGTTGAGGTTTTGGTGTAAGTGTATGTCGGCGTATTCGGCTGCTGCGTGGGTGAAATCGTGGGAGTAGCCATGCTGATAAGCTTTATGTTATCCACCATTACCGAATACGGGTAGTTGATCAGTTTTTGAAAAGCAATAAATGTGACCTGCGTATCCGCGGGCATTAAAAGATCCGTAAGCGGTATCTGTATTGTCACCCAGTAAGGAGGTATGCCTATGGGCGAGTAATTAAGCACATTGACCGCCCCCTTGGTCCAGTCCATCAGTAAATTAAATGCGTCCACAAAACCGCCGGATGATTTGATGTCAAACTGCAGGTAATTATACCCCGCAATATTTTTCGGGGTATTCAGCTGCCATGTATGCGATGAGTACCACGCGGAATCAACATATGTGACGAGCATCGCATTCCCTAAGTTCCCTCCCGTCACTTGCGTCAATCCCCCGCCGTTAGCGCTATTGGTAATAGTTCCGTCGGTTATTTTTGCTCCGACAGTATCCCCGTCATATATTATTGAAGACGCCCAAACCGGGGTTGCGGTATATGTGGGAGTTATGGTAAATGTGGGCGTCGGGGTGAAGCCCGACGGGCACGCCTGCATGAAAGTATTGAACATGGCGTCCATCAAAGGCTGCCCCTGCCATGGTATGTAATCGCCGGATACTTCCCACATCATCACGCCTTTCAATCCCCTTGTGGTTACCGCATAATTTACCTTGTCCGTAATTGATTGCGGGTCGTCATAAGTTATTATTCCCGTACCGCTGTCTTTGGTGAGGTACGGCACGTGCGATACGGCATCCCAGTGGTATGTCCAGCCGTTGTTCAGGTAGCCTGCGGCAATGACCTTGTAATTCAGGTTTATGACATTGGCGTCCCCGCATGTCCCGCCGCATGACGCAAAAGGTGTGCTTATATTCATAAAATCGTACCCGTAAAAAGGCATGCCCATGACCACTTTTGAGGCAGGCACTCCCCTCGTGACCAGCATGTAATCCACACCCATAACGTCGCTCATTCCGTCCGGGTCGGACGGGTTTGGGAACAGCGGCGCGTTATAACCCATGTGGTCGCTCCAGCCGCCGTGCATATCGTAATTCATAAGGTTGAAAAAATCCACGCTGCTCTGTATCGAAGGATAGTCTATCCACTGCCCCCAGTACGCGGACATGGGAACTGCCGCGGTTATCATCCACACCGTCCCCGGCGGCTCGATAGCGTTGAATTTTGTCCTAAATTCCGTCATAAGCGCGGTGTAACTTGCCGTATCTGCCGCGCTTGACATGCCTTCCCAATCAATATCAACCCCGTCGTAACCGTACTCCATGATAAACGTCATTATATTATTCTCGAAATTGTTCCTTGCCGCCGCGCTGCCGGCCATGGCGGCAAATGTGGCATAGGATGCCCCGCCTCCGAAAACCGATATAAGGACTTTTACGCCCGCGGCATGCGCATTGGTCAAAAGCATCGGCTCCAAAAATCCTGCCGCCACATTGAGCGATCCGTCCGCGTTTGTCTGTATCGCGGAATGGCTTATGTGGGTGAGTTTATCATAAGGTATCTTATCCTGTTTGTATGGCAGTGAACCCGTATTGTAATAATAAGCCAGCAATACTTTTCCGCACGCCCCCCATTTCCCGGCGGTAACTGTCGGGATTAAGGTAAATGTCGGGGTCTGCTGGGGCGTATTTGTGTATGTTATTGTTGATGTCCCGGACACGGTGGGCGTGGATGAAGTCGTATATGTGCGCGTGTAAGTGGGGCTTGCAGCAGGCTGTGTGGCGGTAAACGTGGGTGACGGCAAAGCCAGCGGGATAAAATATATATCATCGAGCCAGAAAATATTACCCGCGGTACTTGTATTGTTACTCAGACCCAGTCCGTTAAATGTGCCGCTATACCCGAAAGAAGCGATCGGTATGGCAACATGGTTCCAGGCGTTCGCGGTAAATACTCCGCCGTCTGCCATTGCGCCCGTTACAATCAGGGAGTTGCCCACGTCAGCAAGCGGCACTCCCTTCATAAGATGCAACCTGAAATTCATGCCTGCGTTTACCGGATATATCCAAAAATCAAGTTTATTGATATTGGTCGTTAAGCAGTTTGGCCCGCCGTATGTCATTAATATCCCGTAATCACCGCCTGTTGGCGCGAACCTTGAGGCGTAACTGCCGTTTATTGTCCTGTTCTGGCCCTTGTCGTACAGGCTGTTTCCCGGCGTCAATGTGTTAACCGGCGTTTGCGCGGACCCGCCATAGCCCGCTCCCCATGCCGGATGGTCCCCGTCGTATACCAATATGCCCGGCGTAAGTACCGGAGTATTAGTCGGCACCGGCGTCAGGGTCGGCGCGTCACCGCATGCATTTGCCCACTCTGCAACAGTTCCCGCCCTGTTTAGCAGCTGCTGTTCGTATAAAGACTGCGGCTGGAGGCCTGTCGAGCCCAGGCCTTCATACAGTACGTTTTTCCTGGTTCCGTTCGGGCCTGTCCCCACCTGCAGTCCGGCATTCATAGGCATGATATCGCCCGGATGATAGGTCCCGCCTGTGTCATAATAGCTGCCGTCATATACGGTATGGCTGCCCGGACCTCCGACAATAATGGCCGAGCCGTCATTTGAAGGGGTTATATTCATCGTACCCCCGTAATATATGCCCGAGTAACCGTCCCCGGCAAAGTTCCACAGCGCGCCGGAGAGATAGGATTCGTACGCGCCGCCGCTCGTGCCTCCCCTGTTATATCCATTCAATTCATTTCCGTTTGACTGAAAATAATCATCGCGCAATATCGCCTGCGCAAGCGAAAAGTGCGTGTCCTCCCCCTNNCCCTGCTGTGAATTTATGGATGTACAGTGCGTAAACGCGACATAGTTCGTTATCGCGCGCTCTGTTATAAATCCATGCCTCACATTCTCGGATACGCAGTTTTTGAAAAGCGCGTTCTGGGTGGCAGTGTTGCGAAACGCGTATCCCCAGCCTCCGCCGCCGTAATTCTGCGCCTTCTTTATACGACAGTCCTCTACGGTCACCCTGGCCGAGTATTCCGCGCATATGCCATAGCGCGGAAAATTCACTACATTTATATCTTTGGCCCAGCAGTTCAGGGCAGCTTCGAAATAAACCCCGCATCCCGACGGAAGGCTCGTTGTCGTGGAATTATTGTTGTCCGCGAATTGTATGGTCATGCCGGAGACGCCGCTATTTTGCACCATGCTCCCTGTTGCGACCCCGGGATTTTTTACGTTTATCTGGTTGTTTGCCGGGTCAAGCGTGTAAGGTATGGGCGCGTCTACGGTGATCCCCGAGGCGTCCTTGGCAATAATTTTCCTCAGGTATGAAAAAGCGTATTCCCTCTGCGGGTTGCCGCTGCAGTTGCCCGTGCAAGAATTCCATGCGCCGGATACAGCGTTATTATTGACAAGCGCTGTCCAGAAATACTGGATTATGAGGACCCAGTCTCCGACGTTCACCGCCGAAAGGTTTGAAAGCCCCGTGATGTATGTGTCGCCTTCGTTTATCTTGTTGTTGACCGTGCATAACAACCCGCCCGGGTCCGTCCATCCCTTGTTCCAGACAAAATAACCCTGTTCAATGCAGAAAGTCCCCTCGAAGGTGTTTGAATTCTCGTCATAAGAATGCGTGGAAGGAACGTTAATTATTGTATAGCCGCTGCCAGCGCCCTCGACAGAAACATTATTGTAATTTATGCATATGGTCCTCTGGCCGGAGCCGGTACCCATGTCGACCGATGATATCGTGTAATTCCCGGCCGGAATTTTTACGATCCCCCCGCCGGCCGCACCTACCGTGTTTATCTTTTGCTGAAGTTCCTGGGTTATGTCGCCGGAGCCCGTAACGGTAAGCACATTGCATGGTATACCGGTCTGAAGCGGGGTCTGCCCGAGGTTGTATCCGACATAGGAATAATCAAGGAGTTTCCAGTTGCGGCTGTTGAAATTAACGGCGGCGGCGCTGTAGGTGCCGGCGCTGAACGGAAATAACTGCGAGTACCAGGCAGAGGAATATGACGAAAGTATCAGGGTTGAACAAACCGCGAATAAAAGCCTTTTTAGCACGATAAACCTTCCTTTAATAGCTCCCATAAATACATAATAAACCCGTTATGTAAGGAAGTCAATATTAAAGGCGGGTTGAAGAGACAAGAGAATCGAGATGAGCGTTAAGTTTTTAAGCCAAAA
>PMTB01000028.1 GCA_003167475.1 candidate division FCPU426 bacterium
CTTTTAGACTCAAGCGGGGAAACAGCGCTCTATATCGCCGTCAAATATGACGCGCCTGTTAACTTTATCTCTTTGCTCCTGGAAAATGGCGCTGATGTAAATAACGGAGGCAGTTACGGTAAATACCCAATAATGCACGCGGTAATATCAAAGGATATGGAATTGGTAAAATTTTTTATAAACAAAGGCGCGGATGTAAATTTTCAAAACAAGAAAGGCCTGACCCCTCTTATGATGGCGGCAAAGCGGGGGCTTGTGGAAATGTCGGAGTTTCTTTTATCGGCAGGGGCGGATGCTGATATTAAGGACGTTCACGGAAAAAAAGTTTTTGACATGCCGCTGCCGGAAAAAACAAAGGGATATTTTGAAAAGTTAAAAAGGAGGCTCACACTATGAAAATACAGGATTCCAGGATTATTGAAAACTTTCCCGCATGGAGGGAAAGCAGGGAGCTTAACAGGCTGGTAAATTCATCAATATGCAATTTGAGGACCGAGAGCAGCCCGTTTTCCGACAGGAACAACCTGACATACCTTTCTGAAAGCTTAATGTCTGAAACAGCAGTTATCTTTGAAAAAATCCAGGCTGACACGGGGCTGCGCAATATAGAAGGAACCATTGAGAAGACAGCAATGATGAAATCAAGGCTATACTCCATGTTTGACACCGGCCATGTGAAAAAGGAGGCCTTTTCAGAGGTTTTAATCCGGTTGAACAGGGTAAGAGCCGAGCTTGAGACAGTAAGGAAAAAACTGGTGAAGCTGGCTTCAAAGAAGAAAGTATCGCGCGAAAACCCAGCGGTAGAGCCTAAAGACAGGAATTAATCGCCAAGGATCTACCCCGGACGAATGGCCGGGAAATGCTTAAGTGTTGAGTTTTATCTTTTTTTATGACATGATGATTTAAAGGCGTATTTTATATAAATATTGTGAGTAAAACAATTATAGGGGGATTATGGGTATAATTGACGAGCTGAAAAGTATAACCGGCCTTAAAGACAACGATTTCTACCCCACCCGCTATATGGTCAACAACCAACAGCGGGCTCATCAGGTTCAGGCTTCCATTATGGAAGACATGCGGGTGAGCGGGGTTTCGGCTATTATTCCACCTGATATATCCTCCTACATCATCGGATTTCTTAATGTGGCTAACACTGTGCTTGGGAAGAGCTGGTCCAAGGCCGGGTCCACTTTTTACAGCGAAGAACGCGAGCAGTTTCTAATGTATGAGATTGCAACTGAGGTGCTGGCTTCCCGGGGCGGGGCGGATCCTTTTAAGCGGGTTGAGAACCGGCGGCATAATCTTGTGGGGGATACCCGGGAGTTTATAAAGCAGGTTATAACCAATATGGCTTGGGATAAGATGGATGCGGTACAGGCTGGGTTTAAAGGTGATGATCCTGAGACGCTTTTTATAGACTTTATGAAGCTTTACCTTAAAAAGGCTGCGGGCTATACCGGCGGGAAGTTTTTTGATATTTTCTTTGCTTATAAGGAACTTTATGAGTATCTAAAGGCCGGCAATGTTGTTAAATACGATGGGATTATTATTATAGAGGATTTTGAGTTGATGGAACCTATATTCAAAGAAATAGCCTCCATGCTAAAAGCCGCCGGCGTCACTGTTGTGTTGTATGATAAATTTGCTTCCATAACCGGCAAGGGCGCTTCCCGGATGCTTTATAACTGTATGATACCTCTTGATGAGGCTGAGATAACCNNGAGATAACCGGGTTTAAGATAAAGGAACTGTTGGCAAACGGGGTGACGCCTTCCGATATATCTGTCATAAATTATAACAACAAAACCGCCGAGCTTTTGAAGCTTGTTTTTGACAGGTTTGGCATCGCTTACTACTCCGAAGAAACCATAGGCGCTTCCCCTGTATTTGAACTTTTAAAGTCCGCTGTCATGCTTTGCTTTGGCTCTGAGGAAAATAAGGAAACTTACCTTATGTTCCTGGGCAACCCCAACTCTTCCTGCAGAATGTCGAACTTCGGGTTTTCTGTTTTTAAAACTGAGTTAAACAGCCTGGGGTATATCGCTGAAAAGGACCCGGCTAATGCCATAGAGCGCGCGCTGGAAGCTTCTTTTATCAGGCGCGAAGCCATGCTGGCGAAGGAAACAGACGCTGAAATCATAAAGGAACGAAAAGCCATCCTAAAGGCCGACTCGGACGCGGCAAAACGGGCTATGACTATAAAAACAGGACAGATCAATATAAAGGTTATCCTGGATGAAGTCATAGACGCGGATAGGGTTAAAAATACCGAGCTGCTTGCTTCTGTGATACATGCTGCCAGGATTATGGATGAATTAATGGAAAAGGCTTCAAAGGCAAGCCCGGCTGACAAGTTATTTCTGCTTGAAGCCATGTTTGAGATAACCGGGTCAGCCGAGTATGTGGAGTATGCTGATCCTGTGAAGGAAGCCATGCTTATAGGAAGTTCTGCGCCGCATGAAAATGCCGGGGCTTATGTGGCTATGCTTGACGGAACCGGCGCTGATACTTTGTCTTCCACTTACCTGTTCATGACCGGGCTTGACGCGGGCATGGATAAGCGGCCTGTGGTCAGTTATCCTGCGGCTTTAGGCACTGCGCTGGGATTCATGACGCCTGAGACAAAAAAAGAGGCTAAGTATGCAAGCTTCGTAAGAGGCTTTGAAAACGCAAGGAATTTAAACTTAAGTTATTCATATATAAAATCCGGAGGCACTGTTTTAGGTATAGCTTCGGCGCTCAAGGTTATCAAAGACGGTGATTATGGGATCAAGGAAGTAATGAACGCGGATAAAAGCCTGCTTCGCGGGTTTGATATCATAGGACCTTCGGCTTTAGCGCCTGACGAGTCTTACCGGTACTTCATGCAGGGGACTTCTCAGAAGAGCTTTGGTTCAAAAGAAAAGAAAGCGGCCTCAGGCAAAGCACAGGCTTTGGGAGACGCTTTAAAAGATAAAAAGGGCGGCATAGACATAAGCGTGACTTCCCTTTCGCGGTTTGTCATGTGTCCGCGCATGTTTGCCTTTGAAAAGTTGGCGGAGCGCGCAGGGATAAAAACCGAGGACATGGAAGGCAGCGCGCGCATGAAAAAGGGAAGCTTGTGGCACTTAACATACAGGTATGCGGCTGAGGACAGGAAGAAGTTCAATTAGGCCAATGAAAAAAAGACTTTGGAAGCTCTCATAACGGGATATGAAAGGGCCGTGAAAGAGATAGACCCTGAAATAACAGACGAGCGCAGCGCAATTGAAATGAAGAAGGAAGCCGAGCTTTTTACCCTTCCGCTTTTTGCCTCAAACGAGGTTGCCAGGCGCAAACTGCTGAAAATACAGGAAACCATATTATTTGAAGAAGATATGTCTCTGAACTGCGGCGGGTTTAATCTGCGCGGAAAGGCAGACAGGATCGATAAGACCGATACCGGGTTTATAGTATGGGATTATAAGACAGGCAATACCCGGATGGAGGACTTTCATTTGCTAAATTACGGCAACTCCTATGTGAATAAGCCCAGGGAAGAGCATAAATTTAATTCAAAAGCAGGGGACTATGCCATACAGATAGCCGCGTATATGTACATGCTGACAAAAGCGGGTGGAGATGAACTTAAAATCTTTAAAGGGCTGGGAAGCTTTGGCGGCGGGATTATATATGTAAACGGCATGGATACATCCGCTACCATGGAGGCTATTGCGGCTCAGTCTCCATATGCGGCCATGCTTGTCGAGGCTGCCTGCGGAATACTCAATAAATTCTTGAAAGTGGATATAGGTTCGCTGGAACAGCCCGGAATGGATTCCACCGGCCTGACAAGCGCAGACAAGTGCGGCTACTGCAGCTATGTCAAAAACTGCGGCATCCTGGCTATGGGAGGCGTATCCAATGCTTGAACAAATAGTAAACGCCTCAGCTGGGACAGGCAAGACCTTTACGGTGCTCGACAGGACCATAGATATAGAGAATACCGGCAAAACTGAAGCACAAATAAAAAAAGACCTTGAAACGACATTGTTTTTAAGTTTTTCAAACGCCGCCGTGGAAGAGATGAAAACCAGGGTTCTTGAGAAGCTGCTTACATTCAAAAAGGACGCCAAGACTCCGCTGCTTGACTCCATAAAGCATGGGTCTGTAGCCAGGATATATACCATACATTCATTCGCACTTGAACTTACCCGTGTGTTCCGCTATGAGCTGGGGCTGCCTCCGGGTATGGAGTTTGTGCCAGTAGAAGACATGTCCCTGTGGCAGGAGGCGGTAAAAGAGTTTTATAAAAAGGAGTGGAGCAGGGAAAAACTGGCCGCGGTTTTGGGAATTACGGATGAAACCTCTCTTGACTGTCTTGATATATTCTTTATTTTATCCGACTTAAGGAGCATAAAACACTTCCTGGCTAAACGCGGGGCAAACCTTTTTTATATCAATACGCTTGAAAAAAAGGGTAAAGCAGCACCGGATAAAAAGAAGATTAAAGCGTTTCTTGAAGGCATTGGGGCGGCTAAGGATACGGAAAAGGCGTTATACAGCCTCAAAGCCCGTCTGGATTCCATGGAAGGCGATATAGAAGCCGCGCTTGCGGAAATAAAAAAATTTGAAAAAGCCGCTACAGATAATAAAACAGAAAAGTCCCGCGCTGAAAACGCTCAAAAAGCCCAGGAAGCCAGGGCCGGTATTTTAACTCTGCTGCAGCCGTTGGAAAATGCAGCAGATGTCATGAATGAGTGCGCCTGGATCCTGGAGGCCATAGCTGCCAGGATAGGTGAAGCCTACTACATGCCCATGCAGTACACAAAAGCTGTCTTTGATTTTGATGCGGTCGTGTTTCTGGCCATAGGTTTCATAAAGGACAAAGGCAGGGCATGGTTTGTGGAGCGCATGAAAAAAGAGGGGCTGTACTTTGAAAACCTGGTCATAGACGAGGCACAGGATAACGATATGGTCCAAAACTATCTGGTAGCCATACTCGCGGGAAAAGATACTGATACCGATATAAAAGTAACAGTCGTAGGCGACATGAAACAGTCCATTTACCAGTTCAGAAATGCATACCCTGAGGAATTCAGGGTTTTATATGACGACGCCAAGAAAAACAAAAAGAGCATGGATCTACAGAAGACCTGGCGCGTACAGAGTAAGGATACGCTGGACTTTTTAAACACGCTTTTTGAAAATATCTCGGAAAGCGCGGATGGCGCCTGGGACTACGTAAAAGACCGCGATGAACTCAAACCCAATAAGAAAAAAGAGACGCCCGGCAAGCCGGTGATAAAGCTGGTAAGGTTGTATACGGATAAAAGCCTGGAAACCATGAGGAAAGATATCAATGCATTTGTTAAAGGAAAAAAAGCAGGTATTCTTGTCCGGGGACGCAGCGGGCTGTCCAGGACAGGATTAAAGGGGATTATAGATGCTGGTTTTAAGTACAGGGTAAAGATGGATAAAGGAGACGTGGATCCTGAAAAGATAGACATGAAAGAAAGCCTGCTGCCTGAGTACTATCTACTGCGTTCGCTTTTATACTCCCAGTCGGCGGATACCATAGGATTGGTGCCGTTTTTCATGTACTTCACTGTGCCGGGCGCCCTGCTAAAGAGTAAAATCAAGCGCGTGCAGGGCGCAGACGCGGGTTTGCAGGGGATAAAAGACACATACTACTACGCCAACGAGATTTACCGCACATACGGAAGCGGCTCTATAGCCCGCTCAGCCTACAGGCTGGCCGAGTCTTTCGGCTTATGGAAACACATGTACCATGCGGACGAAGACGGCCTGCCGGAACACGTAGAACCGCAGATGATAGCCAGGAACTTAAACTCTGTATTATCGGAAATCTATCTCTTTGAAAAACAGATGAAAAGTTCCTACTACACGGCCGAGGATATAGTCACCGACATAGCCGAATCAGACTACGCCCCTTACGAGTGGTACGCCTTGCCGGATGAAAAAACTCTCAGCGGCGTTGAAGTCACCACCATTCACTCTTCAAAAGGCCTGCAGTACGACAGCGTGATAGTGGCCGCTGATTTCAACGAGCTTCTCTCCACAAAAGAAAACTTCAAGTCCGAAGACTTTAAATTCATGTACAGTGTGTCATTCGGTAAAATAGTAAACGGCATCCCAGAGATAAAGATGGATTATTTCCCGTACTTCGGAAACTTATGTGCCAATGTGATCAGGGACGTCTATGAATGCAACAGGGAACTATACAAAGGAAGCCTGGCTACATATGAGCAGGCCAAGAAAAGGCAGATTTCCGAAAGGTTAAACCTGGTTTATGTGGCGCTCACAAGGACAAAAAAAGACATACTGTTGATAGATTTGGCAGGTTCAAAGGAACAATCGGGCAAAGAGAGCATCCTGGAAGGTCTGCTTGACGGCGTTCTGGTGCCGGAAACAAGTCTGGCCGCCAAAGCGGAAAGGCCGGACAAAAAGGAAATCTGGTTCACGGAACTAAACGGCGAAAAGCCGCTGTTAAAACCCAAGGATAACACCTCGGTTATAACTGCCAGGGATATGATAATGGAGGAAAAAGAGATCCACTTCCGCGGCGGCAGGAAGCTGACGCAGGCGGAAAGGGAAATGAACATGGAAGTAGGTACCACGGTCCACGAAATGCTGGAACACGCGATGAACGGCGAAATCAAAACGGGCAATATAGATAATTCAATTGCCACAGCAACAGCCAAAGTGGAAAAAGGTGCGCCTGAATATGAAAAAGAAAACCTGGCCGCAGCCATCCTGGGCTCAAAAGCAAGCGCAGAAGAACTCAAGACAAAGTTTAAATCCATAGAAGGCTGGCAAATGAGGCCTGAAGTGCCGGTGTGGGGCATGAAAAAGGACGGCCGGATTATAAAAGGTGTCATGGACGGGCTGGCTGTAAAGGGCGATGAGTTTGCGATCATCGAGTATAAAACCATCTTCGGCGATGAAGCGGCGCAAAAGGAGCTTTGCGCGGAGCAGTTGAAAGTATATGGCGGGTTTGTGCGGGAGATTAAAGGGAAAGAACCGGAGAAGATATCGGTGATGCTGAGGAAGTAGTTATATCAGTACGGCAACATTACAGTCAATTTCTGCCAGCTAATCCAATTAATTCCATTAAAACACTTTGATGGTTTTCGGTTGTTCTCATTTTGCCTCTTCCCCTTGAACACATTAAGTATTTGCCACCGCCTATCATTTTTTGACATATCTTACCTTCTTATCCCATATAAAACCCTATAAAACATGCCTCTTTTTTTGGCACGGCTATTGCTATATATATTATAAAATATAAAAGGAGAAAGAAATGAAAAAAACAGATAATAATCGTTTTGCTCTTTCGGCTTTGGAGATAATAATTAGAAATCCGAATGAAACGTATAACCCTTTTTTCATTTATAGCAAAAAGTTAAAAGAAACAGATAAAGTGCTCGCGTATATTCAAAAGAGAGGCAATCATCTGATTATATGCAAAAGTATTGCATTGCCTGATTGCTTTAACATTAAAGGCTTGAGTAAATTACAACGGGGAGGATTCAAACCTTTGTTTGTTTTTGAAGACGGCGATTACATGCTACAAAATAATAGCAATGAAATTATAAAAATTTCAAAGGAATTTCAACTTATCGCAATATTACATAAAACAGTAAGCATTAAAATAGCGGAAAAAATTTTTAAGATTATCCCTACAGGGATAATGTCAATAATTACTTAGTTTTTTAAACTATAAAATTCAATTTTAGTTTTTAATACAAGCGGCATTAACAAATGAATCTAAAATTTTTAAATGGAGGCCTTTATGGCATGGGGATTTGAATTTAAAAGCGACGAGAGAATGGTTGATTTCTTCCCGGAAGATGAAATATCCCAGCTTAAACCTCCTCAAGGGGCTGTTTTAATTGCAATTGACAATGAATATTATACTGAACCCATTGAATCTAACCGATGGAAAGCGTGCTTGAACCTCTCTTTTCCGGACACTGAAGACAAATATCAGGAAGAGGCTTTTAACGAAACTGACGCGGCAAAAATAATAAAATTCATGCTATCCTTTGAGCCGGTGCCTTCATATATCGCGGTATCATGCCTGATGGGGCTTAGCAGGTCGGCTGCTGTTGTAAAGTTCATTACAAAATACATTTATCCGGAATGCTACAACTCAAAATTTGACAGGGAATACAGAACCTATAACAAGCTTGTTTTTAAAACCCTGGAGAAAATATGGAAAAGACATAAGTAAAAAGGCCAAAGGAAGCGCGCCATGCTAATGAATATACTTCAGATAAAAGCTAAAAAGTGGGCCCGCCGCATAAACCGGGTTTTCAGGAGCAGGAAAAAATTCGGATTTTTAACGGGCCTTACAAAGAAGAGCATTGAGCAGGGGGAATTTCCACGCGAAGAACTGCTGAAAAACTCGCTTTATTATCCGGCGTGCAAGGATGATTCAACCCCAGTGCTGGAACTGCTCAAGTACACGCAGAGCTTTGTTTATGTTGATTATGAAGACAGGAAGGAGGACTTCATAGGGAAGTTAAGCAGTGATTTTTTGCAGAAAGGATATAAACTCATTGGCCAAAGGGATGTAAAAAAAGAGCTGTTCGGTAAAGGATATGACTTTGACAGCTCAATATTGAACCCTAAAGAGGTAAGACTGCTGCCGAATCTTTTCATCCAGGGCAGGGATAGAAACGGCCTTAAAAAGCCGATGTACGCGGACTGGTATGTCTTTGAAAGGGTAGTTGACGTAGAATCCGGTATAGATGAACATTTCCCGGCCCGTTTCAGCCTGATTTTCGCCGGCGCCGATGGTATAGCCGCTTATGATGCCATGTACATAAGATACGGCCTTAAAGCCTCTTGGCTTGCGCTTATNNGCCTATTCAGATTTCAGAAATGAAGACAATACGCTCGCAAAGGTTGTAATGAACAATACTGCTGGCGATCCGGAGTATTTAGTTGAAGTAATCATGAACGGCGAACCTGTCTGGAGCAGCTATATGAAAATTGCAGCGCAGGAAAAGCGCGTATGGGTATGGGAAAAATAGCAATTATGCGGGGATTAAAAAAAGTAAGGAGGCCCTGTTATGAAAACCATTTTTGAAAGCATTATCAGCGGCAGCGGGTTTTACGTGGAAGGCATTATCAGCGAC
>PMTB01000140.1 GCA_003167475.1 candidate division FCPU426 bacterium
GGTCTCGCCCAGGCTGTTCACGGGCAGTATGTAAACATAATCAAGGACAAAGTCCTCCCTGCCGTATGAGAAACCCAGCGTGAATTTATAGTTGGGGTCCAGCGCCTCCCGCCATGAAAATCCGCCGCGCACACCGAAATTCCCTATTATATGGTTTAAGAACCATTTTTCCCCGCCGATATCAATACCTGTCCTGCTGTGATATCTGCTTGCCTCGCTCTGAAGTATATCTATGTCCATGGACACCGTGGCCGACGGGTCAAATGAATATGCGGACCCCATCATGAAAGTATAGGGAACGCGCTGCGTAATATCATTGTTCCACATGACGGCCTCATTGAGGTCCTGCGCCATGAAGCCGAACCTGATCTTTTTTTCAAGGATATCCGGGAACACCATGACCCCGATGTCCAGCCCTGCCGCGTTGCCGTATACGTTCAGGTCCTGGGCCGAGGTGTTGTAAAATTTAAAATTGCCGCCTATGGCGTACATTTTTTTGTCGTCCAGGTAAGCAGCGCCCGTAAGGTAAAGTTCGTTGTCCGAAAACACCGAACCGGAGTAGCCCGTATGAAAATATGAGAGGGCAAGCGTGTAATTGTCATAAAGCGGATATGTAAAGTTTATCCCGGCATCGGTCTGGCTGTTCTTAAATACGGAATCGTAAAAAACGGTCCCGCTTGCGCGGTCCACAAGCACCAGCCCGGAAGGGTTCCAGAAAAAGGCGGAATAATCGTCTGCCACGGCCACAAAAGCCCCTCCAAACCCGGCAGCCCGCGCCCCCGCGGACTTGAGTATGTCTTCCTTAACCACGGTGGATGAAATGGAAAATGGAATAATACAGATTATAATGAGAAAAGTAAAAGCTCTCATGTTGAATGAAGAAACGCCTCTGAGGGCTTTTTTCATAAAATGAAACATGTGTGCCATAAGTATAATATTAGTTTAAAACCGGCAAAAAAGCAACAAATAAAGGGGAAATCCTAAAATAGCATTAGGGGTCTGTGTATGCAATTTTAGTATGGTGTATAACCCCGGTTTTATTAGCCGTGTCCGGCCTTCTCAGGCAAGCCCTCGAAATTCACGAATTTATAGTCCAAAAGGCTGGCCTTGAATATCTTCTTTCCATCCACTGCGATGAATTCAAGCCTGACTTTTGATATCTGGTCATCGGATGTTGTCATAGGAACATTATACACCGAGGATATGCTATTTCAATGGTAAACCGGCAGTTTTAAAACACTCATTAATATGACATATTCTTTTATCGTGCCTGACGCTGACAAAATTTTGACCCAGACCTTTGCGCGATACCCCTGTATAATACAAGCGCAAAATTCTGGGGCAATATTTTGTCAGCGTCAGGCACGACTTAACATGAAGACTTTTTGGATGGTCTCATGACTTTTGGATTAGAAGCTTACCGGTGAACTCCAGGCTAACATTCAACAACCGCCAACCACGGTTCAATCCCGCCAAATTATAATATACCGCTTGTCCGGTCGCAGTAGCTCCCGGACTTGAGCGGGTATTGATGGCTGTAAGTTTTTCGTCGCTCTAGCTACCGCTGCTCAATCCCGCCTTATCATAATATACCGCTTGTCCAGTCGCAGTAGCTCCTGGACTTGAGCGGGTATTTATGACTGTAAGCTTTTCGTCGCTCAAGCTCCTCAAAGCTAACAGTCATAAACAAAAAAAGAGCCCCGGCTTTCGCCGGGGCTCTTTTCGCTGTCTTGTATCCTAGAGAACGGAAGCCTTCAGATCCTTCGCGATCCTCATTTTTACGACTTTTTTTGCCGGGATGTTGATGCTCGCGCCCGTCATCGGGTTCCTGCCCACCCTTGCTTTGCGGTGCTTTACTGCTAGGATTCCGAGTCCCGGGAGTTTTACTTTTTTCTCTTTCTTGAGCGTTGCGATGATAACTTCCGTAAAAGCGTCCGTCACTTTCTTAACGTCCTTCTTTACTACGCCTGACTTGTCTGCGATTGCCTGGATCATTTCTGATTTCGTCATTCTGTTCCTCCTTGTGGTGTTTTAAAAATATGTTTTAAAATGCCCATCCTAGATCGAAGTCAAAAGTCGGGAGAGCGCCTTTGAGGACGCCAATCTCGGTATCCGTGTATCCGGTGGATACTTTATTGCTGATGTTGGCTGTCGCGCCGAGAGCCAGCGCCATTTCAAATCCTCCGTCATTTACCCATTTATAACCCACCTGGCCGCCTGCCGTATATATCTGTAGGTTGCCGCTTGAATTGCCTATGTAGAGCATGTCCAGCCTCGGTCCCAGGAACCATCCCCTGCATGCCTTACCCTGCGGGTAAAAATAAACATCCAGGCCACAACCCATGAAGTTAGAAGTACCGTTCGTTATGGTGCTGAACAGGGACCAGTACAATCCCCTTATCCTCGCGCTGAGAATATCCAGTATTTTTCTCTCATAACCAAGATTAAAAAAACCTCCCAGATATGGCCAAACATTGGCCGATATGATGTTATCCGCTGATTGTATCTGTTGTGCGGGCGGCGCTGTCTGAATTGGAGCTGTAGTTTGAGTATCTGTGTTCGTGCCGGTTTCAGCGGCAATAAGGGGAAGCACGCAAAAAGCCAATAAGAAAATAACAATAAATGTTTTTTTCATTTATTAACCCTCCCTTTTGAATTAACACGCAAATTCCAGTCATTTATATACCATATATTGTGTTGTATGAACTTATAACATACAATACAAATCACGTCAATAAAAAAATGACATTTTTAAAGGGTTTTTTTGATATTTTTATTAAAACAGCATTATTTGCCTTAATTTTAAGGTTTTTTATGTTTTTTTAACCTTTTATCGCTGAATTAAAGGTCTTTTTGATGGTTTTGAAATTACTTGCCTTTAGGAGCATTGTTTACAAAAACTTCCTTCATGGTGATCTTTTCCTGAGGTTCTTTTTGCAGCAGGAATATCGCCTCCTCGGCAAATATATTTTCCAGCCCCATTACAATATTAGTTGTGGTCTGCCTTCCCACAAGATATATCTCCTTGAGCAGTATTATATTATTTGATTTGCAGAAATTCTTGAAATCCCTTATGGTGAGCTGGTGTATATTCGGGGTGTTGAACCATTCGAAAGGAAGCACCTCCGACTTCGGCATCTCACCGGCAAAAAGGAACTTAAACCTGAGCTTATAATACGCGAAATTGGGAAAGGTCACTATGACTTTTTTCCCGACGCGGGCTATCTGGCTGAGCATGAAATCAGGCCGTTTGACCGCCTGCAGCGTTTCCGAAAGTATCACATAATCAAATGACTGGTCCTTGTATTTGTATATCCCGTCCTCTATGTCTTCCTGTATGACCGATACCCCGCGTTTGATGCACTTCAGGACCTCTTCTGTATTAATATCCACACCGAGGCCGTAAACGTTGCGCCTGTTATAAAGAAGCTCAAGCAGTTCCCCGTCGCCGCAGCCAAGGTCCAAAACGCGGGAATCCGGCTCTATCATTTTAACGATCTCTTCGTATGTGTGTTTCAGGTAGATCTCTTTAAACATTTTTTTCTCCGTTTTAATATGCCGCTCCGGCCGTCATTGCGAGGAGCTGTTTCTGTCCTTTGGCGACGAAGCAATCTCTGTTCTTTGATAAGCCTCGTTTTGCATTTTCTGCTTTAAAGCTTATCGAAAAACAGAGATTGCTTCGTCGGCATAAAACGAAATCGCCTCCTCGCAATGACAGCACTCCATATTACTTGATATGTATCAAAAAGTTCTTAAACGCTTGTCCTAAAATCTTATTCTCCGCGACCGTCTTTTTTTCCAGCAGGAACGCGTCATGGCCGTGGATTGATTTTATTTCTATGTAAGAAACATCCTTGTTATTGAGCGTGAGCGCCTGCACTATTTCCTTTGCCTGGGCCGGCGAAAAAAGCCAGTCAGAGGTGAAGGAAACCATGAGTACCTCCGCCTTTATCCTTTTCATGGCTTTGGTCAGCGATCCGCCTCCGTATCTGTTATCCACATCAAAATAATCCATGGCTTTTGTGACATACAGATAAGCGTTGGCGTCAAACCTTTCCACGAATTTCTTGCCCTGGTGCGCAAGGTAGCCTTCCACGGCAAATCCGTTCTCAAACTCTTTTTCAAAAGGTGTCATGGACGCAGCCATAACCGGGTCTTCCGTCCTGCGGCCGAATTTTTTTTCCATTCCCTCTTCGCTTAGGTATGATATATGGCCAACCATCCTGGCGACAGCCAGGCCTTTCAGCGCCCTGTTCTTCCCGTAATAATTACCGTTTTCCCAGTGCTCGTCCATTTTTATGGCGTTCCTGCCTACCGCGTCGAGGGCGATTTCCTGGGCGGAAAGCGCGGCTGAAGCGGCAATTACCACGACGCTTTTCGGTGTATCAGGGAACTGCAACGCCCATTCAAGCGCCTGCATCCCTCCCATGGAACCGCCGATAACACTTACAAGTTTTTCTATTCCCAGGTGATCAAGCAGGACCTTCTGGGCTTTTACCATGTCGGGTATGGTGACTTCCGGGAAAGTCATGGCGTATTCTTTTCCCGTCGCGGGATTTACCGATGACGGCCCTGTGCTTCCATAACAGCTGCCGAGTATATTGGAACATATTATAAAATATTTATTGGTATCCATTGGTTTGCCCGGCCCGATCATCAGGTCCCACCAGCCGGTATTTTTTTTCAAGCCTTTTATGTCATCATCCGTATAATATCCCGCGGCGTGCGCGCTGCCGGAGAGGGCATGGCAGACCAATAACGCGTTGGATTTATCCTTGTTAAGCGTGCCGTAGGTTTCATAGGCTATCGTGACGGGACCGAGCTTGCCGCCTTTTTCAAGCAGCATCTCATTGGGGGATTCCGCGAAAGTAAAATACTGGGTCTTGACTATCCCCACTGAGTCGGGAGGTTTTTCCATTTCTTCTCGTAGTCTCCTTAAGGTTTTTGGTTGCTGTGTGGAATTATATCACAACGGTATAAAAATGATAATGTTTTTTTGACCGTTATGTTTTGCTTTAATATTTTGTAGTCGCACCCCTCCTGTCCGCCAAAGCTTCAGCGGAGGCGGATTCGATCCACCGGGGTGCGTTGCGGGACAGTAAACACGATTGTGTGGACTGTCATAAACGCGCGTGAAATATGTCCTAATCTAGGCGCGGGCCGATGAACCGTAGGCCCGCGACTACACAATCTAATTCTATTTTCGTCAACCTACGCAGTCACATCCTTAAACAGCCACGTCGAAAGGTACCTCTCCCCAGTGTCCGGCAGCAGCACTACTATTGTCTTGCCTTTATTTTCCGGCCTTTTGGCGACTTCAATGGCTCCCCAAAGGGCCGCTCCGCTTGATATCCCTACAAGTATGCCTTCCTGGCGCGCCAGGTTCCTTGAAGTATCTCCTGCATCGGCGTCTTTAACCCTTATTATCTCGTCTATGACGCTTTTGTTAAGCACTGACGGGATAAAGTTCGCGCCTATTCCCTGTATTTTGTGCGCGCCGGCCGTGCCTGTTGACAGAAGCGGCGAAGCATCCGGTTCCACAGCTATTATTTTTATATCCTTATTTTTTTTCTTAAGCACTTCTCCTACACCGGTTATGGTGCCGCCGGTCCCTATGCCTGCCACAAATATGCCGACTTTTCCGTCAGTGTCCTTCCATATCTCCTCAGCCGTGGTTTTCCTGTGTATCTCGGGGTTTGCCGGATTGTCAAACTGGCCGACAATTATCGAGCCCGGTATTTCCTTGTTTAACGCGTCCGCTTTCGCGACGGCCCCTTTCATTCCTTCCGCTCCCGGGGTTAAAACAAGCTGCGCTCCAAGTATCGCTAGCAATTGCCTGCGTTCCACGCTCATGGTGTCAGGCATGGTAAGTATAAGTTTGTAACCCTTGGCGGCCGCCGTAAAGGCAAGCGCGACTCCCGTATTGCCGCTTGTAGGTTCTATCAGTGTGTCTCCCGGTTTTATCCTGCCATTTTTCTCGGCGTCTTCTATCATAGCCACGCCTATCCTGTCCTTCACGCTTGATAAGGGGTTGAAAGATTCGAGCTTGGCAAGGACCTGGGCCGCTGAAATTCCCGCAATGATTTTGTTGACCCTCACAAGGGGCGTGTTGCCTACGGTTTTAGTGATGTCATCGTAAATTTTCATAAGTTCCTCCTTATATTTTTTGATAACCGGAGCCCCTAAAAAGGGCTCCGGTTAAAGTTTAGCCTGCGAACCTGCAAAAAGCAACCTTAAAGCCCGCGTGTAGCGCATAATCCCTTCGACGGGCTCGGGGTGGCATGCGCCGCTATGCGCGTCTTTGATTATACTTTCCCCAAAGCCTGATCGATATCGGCTTTTATATCCACGATATTTTCAAGTCCGATCGAAAGCCTGATAAAGTCGTCTGTAACTCCCGTTGCCAGCCTCTCTTCTGCCGTCAACTGCTGGTGTGTTGTCGTGGCCGGGTGTATGGCGAGCGACTTTGCGTCGCCGATATTGGCCACGTGCGATATAAGCTGGAGCGAGTTGATGAATTTTTTCCCGCCTTCTGTGCCGCCCTTGATGCCGAACCCGATGATACCGCCGGCCCCGTGTTTGAGGTACTTTTTTACCCTGTCTTTTTCAGGGCTGTTTTCGAGGCCCGGATAATTCACCCATGCCACTTTCGGGTGTTTTTCAAGGTGTTTTGCGATGGCAAGCGCGTTCTCGGAATGCCTTTCATATCTGATATGCAGTGTCTCGATGCCCTGAAGTATCTGGAACGCGTTAAACGGCGAGAGTGCGGCTCCCAGATCCCTTAACAGGACCACCCTGGCTTTTATTATGTAAGCTATGTTGCCGATCGGTTTCAAAGCCTGCACAAAATCCAGGTTGTGATAACTCGGGTCCGGGCCTGATATGAGCGGGAACTTGCCGTTCGTCCAGTCAAATTTTCCCGAATCCACTATCACCCCGCCGAGTGAAGTTCCGTGGCCGCCGAGGAATTTTGTGGCCGAATAAACCACTATATCCACGCCAAAATCGATAGGCCTTAATGTGTATGGCGTCGATGTGTTATCAAGGATAAGGGGTATGCCGTTTTTATGCGCCAGTTTCGAGAGCGCTTCCAGGTCGGCTACGTCAAGTTTCGGGTTTCCCACAGACTCGGCATAGATGGCCTTTGTCTTGGGCGTGATGGCTTTTTCAAATGCCGCGATGTCGTTTGATTTTACGAACTTTACGTCTATGCCGAATTTTTTGAATGTGTAGTGGAAAAGATTATATGTGCCGCCGTAGAGGTTGTCGGCCGAAACTATCTCGTCGCCGTTCTTCGCCAGGTTTAAGAGCGCGATGGCGATTGCGGACGATCCGCTTGCCACAGCCAGCGCCGCGGCGCCGCCGTCAAGCAAAGCCACCCTTTTTTCGAGCACGTCTGTCGTGGGGTTCATCAACCTTGTGTAAATATTCCCGAATTCCGCCAGCGCGAAAAGGTTGGCGGCGTGTTCCGTGGAATTGAACTGGTATGACGTGGTCTGGTAAATAGGCACTGCCAAAGCCCCGGTGGTGGGATCAGGCGTCTGCCCGCCGTGTAAAGCCAGTGTTTCAATCTGCAGGTTCTTGTCGATTTTGCTCATTTTTTGTTTCTCCTTGGTTTTTTTTGGTTGTTTTGTGTTCTGTAGTTCTGTGCTCAAGCGATATCAGACCCGCATAAAATAGCTCTCAACCCAGAGCTTGTACTTAATTTCCTTTTTTGTGTTTTTCATTTATTCTCCCTTTTTAATATTTTGTAGAGCGGCTGCTTGCTGCCGCTCACTTTGGCTTTTAATAACGGTTCCTGACTTTCAAGGCCTGCGTCAGAGAGGCAGCAAGCAGCCTCTCTACGCCTACTTATATCTGGTACACAAACTGCTCAACGGACTTCTTCTTCCTGTCCTGTTCCATTTCAACCAGCTGCCTGAAGCTTATGTTATCCACAACGTTCGATATTGCGTCGTTAACCCGCGCCCATATTGGCTTCAAAACGCACCTGGCTTCAAAATTACAAGCCTGATAAGCGGAACGCGAGACGCATGATATCGGCGCCAGAGGCCCGTCAATTAGCCTTATTATTTCCCCGAGCTTGATGTTTTCCGGATTTTGGGAAATTGTATAGCCTCCGTTTTTTCCGCGCAGGCTTTTTACATACCCCGCGTTTTTCAGGGACAATAATATTTGCTCAAGGAATTTTTCGGGTATGTCCTGGTCCTTTGAAATTTCCTGTATCTGGCTGTAGGAATCAACCCCATTCTCCCGTATATATCTTGCGGCGAGATAAAGCAAGGACTTTATCGCGTAGTCTCCTTTATATGTTATCTTCATATCAATAGCTCCTTTTCTATATTTTGTCTATCACCTTTGTCGGCATAGTAAACATAACAAAGTCTATGGAGTTTGTCAACAAGTATTTTAGATTTTTTTTGAGTTCTGTGTTCTCTGTTCTGTGTTCTATGTTATAATTTCTGAACAGAGAACAATCCAAGGAGAACTTATGAAAAACAAAATACTGCTGAACGTCTGCTGCGCGCCGGACGCGACCCACACTATCAACGCTTTACGCGAAGCGGGTTATGAACCTGTCACTTTTTTTTATAACCCGAACATACACCCGCGCGACGAATATTTTAAGCGCGTTGAAGACATGAAAAAACTCGCGAAAGAGACTGCCGTGGAGAACATTACCGATGTCCCTTATGATATTGAAGAATGGTTCGCATTATGCAGGCCCCTTGCCAAAGAGCCCGAGCGCGGCAGGCGGTGCGAAGTATGTTTCAGGATGCGTATGTATAAAACCGCGCAGAAAGCAAAAGAACTCGGGATGGAAATATTCGCGACAACCCTTACCATATCACCCCACAAAGACACGGCCCTGATAAACCGCCTGGGAAAAGAGGCTGCGGAAAAATACGGGGTTAAGTATTATGAATCAAACTTCAAAAAACAGGACGGGTTTAAAAAATCAATAGTTCTGTCAAAAGAACATGACCTGTACAGGCAGGATTATTGCGGGTGTTCGTATTCGCTGCTGGAGAGATTAAAACAAAAACGCGGGAACTGCTGTTGATTTTTTTAGAATCAAACAAATATTGTGATTGCTTTATACCGCGGCCGGCAGCGTGAACTTAAAAACGCTGCCTTTGCCCAACCCTTCGGATATGACCCATATCCTGCCGCCGTGGGATTCAATTATTTTTTTGCATGTCGCAAGCCCGACTCCCGCTCCCTCGTACTCTGTTTTCGGGTGGAGTTTTTGAAATATATGGAAGATTTTTTCAAAATTTTCCGTGGCAAGCCCTATGCCGTTATCACTTACCGTAAATTCAAAATAACCACCCTTGCTTTCGGAACTTATATTAACTGCAGGTTTGTTTTTACCGGAAAATTTCAGCGCGTTATCTATAAGGTTCCTGAATACCTGTTCTATCTGTATTTTATCGCCTTTCACCGAAGGCAGTTGCCCGTCCACCGAAACCGCCGCTTTTTTTTCGATTATGTTGAATTTCATCGCCGCCGCCACCCTTGCGGCGCACTTTGCCGTGTCCACAACCGTGTATTCCCTTTTGGATTTCGCCACCCTGGAATAATCGAGCAGCGCCTCCAGCAGGAATGACATCTTTATTGCTCCCTCCGACACATTGTTCAAAAAATCATTCATGTCCTTTTCGAGCTTATCCTTGAATTTCTTCCTTATAAGCTGCAGGTAGTCTGTCACCATGTTTAAGGGTTCTTTCAGGTCGTGCGAGGCCACATAAGCAAAGCTTTCCAGGTCCTCATTCGAGCGTTCCAATTCCTTCATTTTTTCAACAAGGTCCAATTCAGCTTTTTTCTTTGTCGTGATATCCTTGACTGTGCATACCCTTCCGGAATACTTCCGGTCCTTCAGAAGCGCCCTGCTTGAGACAAGCACGGTTTTTTCATCCCCGAGGGCGTCCTTAAACGTCAGTTCGGAGTTTATCACTTCCGCCCCGTCGGCCGTAACGCCCGCCCTCCTTATCATGCTTTCTATAAAACCGTATCCGGCGGTTGCCTCGCGCGCCCGGCCGTAACCGAATAATTCGTTCGCCGCCCTGTTGGCTGTCGTCACCGCGCCTATCCTGTCCAGCAGCACTATGCCGTCGGTTATCAGGTCCATGATCATATCCGCGTTCCTTGTGGATGAAAGGTTGAAAGTCTCGTATTTTTCCGCGCTATAGATGAAGCCCAGCACAAATATAAGGAACACTACATTGGCGTCGACCGGGTTGTAAATTTTCATATAATTCATGATCACGGTAAAGACAGTGCCTATAACAAAAACCGCCGCCGCGCTCGCGAGCAGTATGTCCACTATCTGCTTTTCAGCTTTTACCATGGTCTTATTCCTGTACCTTATAAGCAGAAAGGCTCCGCCGAAGAACATGATAATATAATAGATAAAATACAGCGCCGGCCATATGGATTGCTTCCAGGCTCCGGCCGTCCCATATGATACTTTATGGCAGCATTCAAGCATTTGGCCGTTTATATCCTGGTATATGAAAATACCGGGGATCACCAGGACCAGGAGTATAAGGAGCCCTCCGGTGATTATTTTTTTATTGTTGGTCAGGTAGAGTATGAACAGGAAGTAGTAGGATATAAAACTCGCCCAGCTTATGCTCTGGATCTTCAAGACTATTTCCGCCGTCGAATCGGCCACGGTGTTGTTGTCAAGCACGCAGCTGCAGGCGCTCCATAAGGCGAAAAGCAGGAAAAGGATGGATAATACCCAGTTTATCACCGCGTGCGGATTTTTGATTATTACATAACAAACAGCCAGCGCGTAGATAACAAAACTGACGAGATGCACATATGTCCAAAAGTTCATATTAACCGCCATATTATTTTTTTATCAGGCCAGCAAATTTTGTCGCCTACATTATCCTACTTTTTTTGTTTCTGTCAATTATTATGCCGCTATTGTTGGCAAACTATTGTTGGCAAACATGACCGGGCGCTTTAGCGCCTGGTTATTCTTCGGTAAAGGCAGGCAGGGTAAACATGAAACCGCAGCCTTTTCCCGGGCCGTCGGATTCCACCCAAATTTTCCCGCCGTGGGCCTCGACTATCTTTTTACATATCGCCAGCCCCACGCCGGTGCCTTCATACACATCCCTCGGGTTCAGCCGCTGAAACAGCTGGAATACCTTTTCTAAATACTGCTTTTCTATTCCTATCCCGTTGTCTTTGATTGTGAACTCATAATAATTTCCGGGCTTTTCCGCGCTTATTTCAATGACCGCCGTTTCATTGCCCGTGAATTTAAGGGCATTTGCCAGCAGGTTCTGGAAAAGCTGTTCAATCTGCATCCTGTCCGCCCTGATGGACGGTAAAATCCCTTTCACAGTGACTGCAGCTTTTTTATCCTGAATCCTGAATTTCATGATCTCAATAGCGTGGGAGACAACCAACGCCGTATTTACAAACGATGCTTCCCTGGCGTTCCTCCTGATCCTGGAATACTCAAGAAGCCCTTCTATAAGTTCCGACATCCTGGCCGCGCCTTCCGTGGCATAATTTATAAAGTCAACGCCGTCCTTGTCGAGTTTATCCGATAGTTTTTTCTTTATGAGCTGCACGTAGCTTGTCACCATCCTGAGCGGTTCCCTTAAATCGTGCGAGGCAAGGTACGCGAAGCTCTCCAGGTCCTCGTTCGAGCGCTTGAGCTCCTTTACCGTCTCCATAAGGTCCACCTCGGCTTTTTTCTTTGTGGTTATGTCCCTGATCGTGCAGACCCTCCCTGAATGGTCCTTACCCTTTAACAGCGCCCGGCTTGAAACAAGGACGGTTTTTGCGTCCCCCGCGGCATCCTTAAATGTCAGTTCGGAATTTGTGACCTCGGCCCCGTCCGGGTCCACGCCCGCGTTTTTTATATTTTTTTCAATGAACTCGTACGCGTTTTTTATGTCATACCCCAGCGTATAGCCGAACAGGTCCAGGGCGGCCCGGTTTGCGGTTGTAAGCGCCCCGGCCCTGTCTATGAGCACTATGCCCTCATTTATCAGGTCCATTATCCTGTCGGCGTTCCTTGTGCTTGACAGGGTGAAAGCCTCGTATTTCTCCGCGCTGTAAATGAATCCGCCGACAAATATGAGGAACGTGACATTAGCGTCAACCGGGTTGTATATGTGCATGTAGTTCATGAAAACGGTGAAAACCGTGCCTATTAAAAAAACCGCTGTTGCGCTTATCAGCAGTATGTCGGCCATCTGCCGCTCGCTATTTATACGGGTGCCGTTGCGGTATTTGAAAAGAAGAAAAGTTCCTCCGAAAAACATGAATGAATAGTAAAATATATACGCGTATGCCCATATTGATTTTGCCCATGTCCCGGCCATGCCATACGGCACTTTCTGGCAGCAGACCAGCACATTTCCGATGTAATTCTGGTAAATAAAAATACCCGGGATAAGCAGTATTACCAGGTATACAAGCGGGGATGAAAGAAGCTTTTTATTATTAGTGAGGAACAGTATGAACAGCACATAATATGAGGTAAAACTCACCCAACCTATACTCTGTATCTTCATTACCAGGTTGGCGGTGCTTAAGCTTACATCGGTATTGTCAAGCACGCAGCTGCACGCGCTCCAAAGGGCAAAATAGAAGAACAGAATGGCCAGCACCCAGTTTGTGACGGCATACGGATTTTTTATAATGACATAAAATACGGCGAAAGCGTAAACGACAAAACTCAGGAAATGCACGCCTGTCCAAAAATTCATTCAGCCCCACCCTTTTTTACGCAGCTTCAGCATCAATAATAACGATAGATGGTAAATGATTCCTGTTACCCTGGGACATCCAATGAATAACAATGTCCTCTACATAAGGATATACAATTTTGCAATTTGTGTCAAGTGTGTTGTCGGTTATATATTACCACAGGTCAATGTTTGGAATTACCGCGTTCTTTTTGGCTTCATTTGGGATTTGTGATTTTGTATTTGTGATCTGTTCCTTCCTTCAACAGCGTCATAAACCACGGGTATGACTATAAGCGTCAAAAATGTGGAAGTTATAAGCCCGCCTATGACGGCTATCGGCATGGTCTTGGCCATTATGACGGACTCGCCGAACCCGAAAGCCAGCGGCAACATGCCGAATATCATGGAAAAAGTCGTCATAAGTATCGGCCTTAAGCGTATGGGCCCGGCGTGAAGCAGCGCTTCGGCCGCGGACATGCCCTCCGCCATTTTTTGGTTGGTAAAATCTATCAGCAGGATACCGTTTTTCGCCACAAGCCCGAGGACCATCAGGAGCCCTATCATGGCCATGATATCAAGCTGCTGACCCGTGAGGAGCAGCGCCAAAAACGCCCCTATTACGGCCAGGGGGACGGAGATCATGAGTATCAGGGGCTGTATCAGCGAATTATAAAGCGAGGCGAGTATCATGTACATAAAAAGAAGCGCAAGCAGCATGGCCATACCCATCTGCGTCATTGTCTCTTTCAGCTGCGATTCCTGCCCGCCGAAACTGTAATCATAACCGTAAGGAAGGCTTACTTTTGTTTTTATGGACTGCTTTAATGCCTTTACCACGTCACCAAGCGCGTAATTCCCCTTTATATTGCCAGTTACCTTGACTATGCGCTTTTTGTTCTCCCTTTTTATCTCTATCGGCCCGGAGCCGAAAGTAAAGTTTGCCACGGAGGAGAGGGGTATCTTCAGCCCCGAGGCATTGGTAAGTGTGATATCTTTCAGGGAGTTTACGGTTTGTTTTTCCACGCCCGGCATTTCCATTATTATAGGGTATTCCTTTTCCCCCCTGCGGTACCGCGATATTTCCCTTCCGTTCACAAGTATGTTAAGCACGGAACCTATATCATATGTCGATATTCCCAGCCGCGACGCTTTTACCCTATCGGCGATTACCGATACTTCCGGCTTGCCCGGCCTGTAGGTAGTGTTCATGTCGGCCACGCCCGGGGTCTCTTCCGAACACTTTTTTATCTGCCTGGCTATATCTTCTATTACTTTTATGTCGGCGCCCGTCACATTTATCGTGATGGCAAATGAGTCCCCTCCTCCGGATAGTATCTGGCCCACACCCGAATCCTGCAGTATCAGCAGCACGTCCCGGCCGAGCACGGACGAAAGTTTTTTGTACTCCTCGGCGCCGGCTAGTGTGGATTTTCTCCCGCCTTTTTTTATCTTCGCGTATATTGTGCCTATGTTTTTCGTGCTTTGCCCCCTGCTGCCTTCCCCTCCTGCGACGACATAGTACTCTTCAATATCAGGCACGGTTTTCAAATAATCTTCCGCCAGCTTCAGCTTTAAGTCCACCATATCCAGCGTGGCGTCGGCCCTGCACTCTATGGTGTATTCTATATCCCCGTAATCAGAGTCGGGCATAAATGCAAATCCTATGAATAATAACGCGAGCACGGACGAGACCATAAGTCCCATCGTCCCGAAAATAACGGTTTTTTTATGGGAAAGCGCCCAGTGCAGTATCTGCACGTAAATTTCCTTTACATTGAGATAAAACTTCTCCCACTCCGAGTGCACCGCGTCAAAAAATTTCGAAAAGCCCGTCTTTTGTTTTTTTGCCTCTTCCTTTTTCCACCAGTACGCCGAGAGCATCGGCGCCGTGGTAAAGGCGTCTATCAGGGATATTATCAGCGCAAATGCTATGGTGAGCCCGAACTGCTTGAAGAACTGCCCGACCACGCCGTTCAGGAACGATATGGGTATAAACACTGCCATTATGGAGGTTGTCGTCGCGATGACGGCCAGGCCAACTTCGTTCGTTCCCTTTACGGCCGCGTCTTTGGGCTTTAAACCGCTTTCAAGGTAGCGGAAAATATTTTCCCTGACAACTATGGAGTCGTCTATCAAAAGCCCTATGGAAAGCGAAAGCGCGAGCAGCACCATCATGTTGATGGTGAACCCGGCGGCGTGTATGAAAAAGAAGGCTCCGAGCAGGGAATTCGGCAAAGCGACGGCCGTAATCATGGTCGACCTGAAAGAACCTAAAAACAGCCATACTATTATTATGGCGCACAGCGCGCCCAGGAATATATCGCCCTGCAGGCCGCTGATGGAATCCTCCACGTGTTTCGTCGGGTCCCTGAATACCTCAAAGTCCACGCCCGATGGCAGCTTTTCATTAATTATTTTTACTTTTGCCTTCACAAGCCTGGCAATCTCCACGCTGTTATCCCCGGACTGCTTGTACACGCCGAATATCATGGCATTTTGGCTGTTCACCCTTGTGCGCCTGTCTTCGTCCTTGAGCCCGAAGGTCACTTTGGCAATATCCTTGATCCTTACCGTGCCGCCGCCATAGGTCTTTATTACAGTGTTCTCAATATCA
>PMTB01000149.1 GCA_003167475.1 candidate division FCPU426 bacterium
TGATGGTTCTTCATGAAACTATTTTGCGCCCATCTCCCGGTCTGCTTCTTTTTTCGAAAGCGATATCTTGCCGGTGCGCTCGTCAATTCCCTTTACTTTTACCCAGAATTTATCGCCTTCCTTCATGACATCCTCGACTTTATTCACGCGCTGTTCGGATATCTCGGAAATGTGGCACAATCCTTCAGTGCCCGGCATAACTTCGATGAAAGCCCCGAAAGCCATTATCTTGATGACTTCGCCCATGTAAAGTTTCCCGACTTCCGGAAAACCGGCATAACCCATGATGCGCTCTTCGACCATCTTGAGCACTTCTGCGTTGGCCGCGAATACCTTCACGGAGCCGTCCTGCTCTATGTCTATCTTGGCGCCGGTCTCTTCCACTATCTTCTTGATGTTCTTCCCGCCCGGCCCGATGAGGTCCTTGATCTTCTCCTTGTTGATATTGATCACGGTCATCTTCGGCGCGTATTTGGACATTTCCGTCTTCGGCGCGGCTATAAGCTTCAATATCTTTTCCTCGAGTATGAAGAGCCTGGCTTTCCTTGCCTGCTCAAGCGCGTCCTTCATAAGCTGGGGCGTTACGCCCTTGATCTTTATATCCATCTGTATGGCGGTGATGCCGTCTTTTGTGCCCGCTACCTTGAAATCCATGTCGCCAAAATGGTCCTCGGCGCCCTGTATGTCGGTCAATATCGCGAACTTGCCGTCCTGCTCTATCAATCCCATGGCTATACCGGCCACGGGTTTCTTGATGGGCACTCCGGCGTCCATGAGCGCGAGCGTCGCTCCGCAGACCGAGGCCATGGATGATGAACCGTTTGACTCAAGTATATCGGATACTACCTGTATGGTGTAAGGAAATATGTCTTCATCGGGGATGACGGCCTTTAATGCCCTTTCAGCCAGCGCTCCGTGCCCGACTTCCCTGCGGCCCGGCCCGCCCATTCTTTTTACTTCCCCCACCGAGAACGGCGGGAAATTATACTGTAATGTGTAGGACTTCCTTGCTTCGCCTTCAAGGTCGTCCAGGCTCTGAGCGTCCTGCGCCGAACCCAAGGTCGCCACGACAAGCGCCTGGGTCTGCCCCCTGGTAAACAAAGCGGAACCATGGGTCCTGGGCAATACGGAAATCTCGCACTCGATGGCCCTGATCTCGTCAAACTTCCTGCCGTCGGGCCTGATGTGCTCTTTTGTTATTTTATCGCGCAGCGCGTTCATCTCTATCTCTTCAAGGACCATCTTTATGTCCCTTAATTTTGCGGCAAATGCGTCCTCGCCAAATTCCGCGAGAAGCTTTTCTTTGGCCGTCTTTTTTACCAGTTCTATCGCTTCCTGCCTTTTGAGCTTGTCGAGTTCCTTCATGCCGTTGATTATCCCGGCTTCAGCGAGGGCCTTAACCTGCCCTTTGAGCTCGTTATTTACGACTATGAGCTTGACCTCGCGTTTTTTCTTGCCGGCTTTTGACTTTATGGTCTTTATAAACGCCGCGATTTCCTTCACTGCCGAGTGGCCGGCAAGTATGACTTCGAGCATCTGCTCTTCCGTGAGCTCGTACGCTTCGCCTTCTATCATGGTGACCGCGGCTTCAGTGCCGGCAATTACCACGTTAACGTCCGAGTTTGCGAGCTCTTCCCTGGTCGGGTTGATGATGATCTCGCCGTTTACTTTGCCAACCCTGACCGCGCCTACCGGGCCCTCAAAAGGGATATCGGAAATATCAAGCGCCGCGGCAGAGCCGATTATGGCGAGTATATCCGGGTCATTTACATTATCATAGGAGATGACCGAGTTGATTATCTGAACTTCGTTAAGATATCCTTCCGGGAATAGCGGACGCAGCGGCCTGTCGATCAAACGGCATGTCAGGACCTCTTTTTCGCGCGCTTTGCCTTCCCTCTTGAAAAAACCGCCCGGGATCTTTCCCGCCGCGTTGAACTTTTCCCTGTATTCAACCGTGAGCGGGAAAAAATCCTGCCCTTCTTTTGCCTCGTTGCTGGCGCACACGGTCGAGATCACCATGGTTTCGCCGAGCGTAACAACTACCGCGCCTCCGGCCTGTTTTGCCATCCTGCCGGTCTCGATAGTAAGTGTCTTTCCCGCGATTACTGCTGATTCTCTTGTGTATTGAGCCATTGTTTTTTTACCTTACTTTCTTAGTTTGAGTTTGTCGATCAGGGTTTTATACCTGTCGTAATCCACATTTTTCAAGTAGTCAAGCAGGCGCCTTCTCTTATTGACCATGGAAAGCAATCCGTGCCTGGAACTTAAGTCTTTAACGTGTTTTTTGAAGTGCTCGGTCAGGCTGTTGATCCTTGTGGTAAGCAAAGCAACCTGGACTTCCGGGGAACCTGAATCCTTCTCGTGCGTTTTGTAAGTCTGGATAACTTCTTTCTTGTGCGCTTTAATTAAAGCCATTTCTTTCACCAATACCTTTCTTTGATGGAACTGCCGGGATTACGTCGGCTATTCTGATAACCCCAGCGCTTTTGCCCTGCGAAAACGCAATAATGACGCTTTACGTGGGAAAGCATAGTGCTTAATGCACATTGGCATAAAGGATAACATAGGGCGGGAGTTTTGTAAAGTGAAACTTGTTGGGTGGGGCTGGAGGGCTTAATTCAAAATTCAAAATTCAAAATTTAGAATTAAAAATTAAGGTGTCTTCGACCTATTATAATAAGTCGCAAAGCGACACATTAATTTTTAATTCTCAATTTTGAATTTTTAATTAAGCCTTACCGCTCCAGTATTTCCTTCACTTGCTCTATAAGTTCATACGGGTCGAACGGTTTTATGATGTAGTCGTCCGCCCCGACTTTAAGCCCTTCCTCGGCGTCGCCCTTCTGGCCCTTGGCTGTCAACATTACAATTTTCACATTCTTAAAATCCTTATTTGCCCTTATTTTTCCGCATGTTTCATAGCCCGAAATGCCCGGCATCATTATATCCAGGAGTATAAGCGAAGGGTCCGCGCCTTTGCTTATCTTTTCCAGGCACTCCTCCCCGCTGTAAGCCTCTATAACCTCAAAGTTCGCCAGTTCCATGGCAATCTTCACTATCTTGACTATATCCGGTTCGTCGTCCACCACCATTATTTTAATTTTATCAGCCATGTCAAGTCCTCCTTGTTATTTTGATATCCATCTTATATATACCGAAGTTGATATTAAAAGCAGAATTGAAGCGAGCAAAAAAGCGCTGAATGACACTGTTTTCAGGTTAAGCAGCGATACCTTGAATCCCTGGATAGAGGCCCTGATAATGTCGGTTTTGGCCTGGTCAGCTATGACTGCCGGGGATGATATTTCCGTTATTTTGGCCGATAATTCCGGCAGCAGGCTGAAATTGGCGTAAATATGCGCTCCGAGCGAAATTGCCAGCACTGTCGCGGCGGCCATAGGCAGAAGCCATATGAGCTTTTTTTCCTTAACCACAGCCGTTAATTTTCTGAGCGTAAAGCCCATATAAACTATGGCCGCTATCAGGGTAAGGATGCCGGCCTCGTAAAGCAATACATCATATTTCATTTGGACCCCTCGTATTTAAGCAGGCTGCTGAGCAGCCCGCTGAATTTTGATATTCCAAAAAGGCAAAGAAGCGCCGAGACCAGCAGAAAGGCGTAAGCTGTCAATTGCAGCATGTTATTTATTGCCGGGTCTTTAATGACCATGGTGAATTTCACTATCATAAGCATGGAATAGATGAGTATGCCCGACGGCGCGGTCATAAGAAGCCCGTGGAAAGTTGACTTGTTAAAAACCGTATTGTACCTCTTTGCTATAAAGCCGAATACCAGGAACCCGGCCCAGAAAAGAATCCCGCTGAGTATGGCCGCCGTATTTGTGTATGCCTGTATCATCTGTTCCGTCATTTGTTATATTCTCCTTCAGTTATGATTTCCGGAATATCTTCCCCGGAAATCATTTTGTGGCGTTCCAGATCTTTTCAATCACTTCCTTGGCGCGGGCCCGCCCGACTATCTCGGCGAACGAATTTTCAAGCCCGTTCAAGAGCCCTATGAAGTTTTTCATGCCCATTTTGGTGCTGTCGATCTTCTGCTTTGCCATCTCGTTATCCACGATCGCCACGCCAATGTTCCCGAATGATTCCTTGGCTATCTTTGAAACTTCCGGTATTTTAAAACGCATCCTGCGCACAAACCCGGCGGACACAAGCCCGTACATTATTATTTCAGCTTTTTCTTTTGCTATGCCGGTGTTTTCCAGGGCGGTTGTGATATTGCTATCTCCGTTAAAACTGGCCATAAGGTTCCATTCCTCGGAATGCATTGTCATGGTCAGTACCTTGCCCTTGCCAAGCCTTGCCATTTTTAAAACTTCATTTTCCGGGAATATCATGTCTTTGACGCTTATCTGGCCGTAATATTTTTCGTATATTTCCCTGGCGCTTTCCAAAATGACCTCCTCGATGCTTATTCCGAGGGGCTTATTGGGAGCAGGCGGTTTTTCCTCAAAGTAAAAAGAACCTTCTTCTATGGCCAAAAGGAGCTGGACCAGCGCGTCCTTCTTATTTTGCGTCGGGTTCAGGCATTTTTCAGCTACCACTCCGGTCACTTCGCCGTCAATAATATCTATGGATCCCTTGATCTTCCCGGAATTGACCATCAACGAGCCTGTTTTCCCGTAGCTGCAAAGCAAACGGAGCATGCCTGCTATACTAATGCTGTTTATGGTTCCCTGCACTAAAGTCCCTCCTTGATGTTGTTATCATTCTACTCTAAAATCCGGCCTTTAACAATCCTAAAATTGCATTATGGGGTCCGTATATGCAATTTTAGGATGTGTGAAGGCCAATGGAAAAATTCGGCCTGCGCCGTACGCGGCCTTTCATTAGGACTTTTAGGCCATTCTTATTTAGGCAGCCTTATGATGTCAAACCAGAACTCATCAAGCTGCTTTATCACCGAAAAGAACCTTTCGAGGTTGACCGGTTTTGTCACGTAGCAATTGGCGTGAAGTTTATAGGACTTAAGCACGTCCTCTTCCGCGTCTGAGGTTGTAAGGACCACAACCGGAATGGAGCAAAGGGAACTGTCCCCCTTTATTTCGGCCAGGACCTCCCTGCCGTCCTTTTTTGGCAGGTTCAGGTCAAGGAATATGATGTCCGGCCTGGGGCTGTCCTTGTATTTGCCCTGCTTCCTTAAAAACGCCATAGCCTCGACCCCGTCGCCCACCTCATAAAAGGCGTTATTTATCTTCCCTTCCTTGAGCGCTTCCCTGGTAAGGATAACATCGTCCGGGTTATCCTCAACCAAAAGTATTGTCGCTGAATTTTCCTTCTTCATCTGGTCCTCCTGTCAGGTATTGTAAAAAAGAATTTTGATCCCTTGCCGTAAACCGACTCTATCCATATGCGGCCGCCGTGGCGCTCCGTTATTTTTTTGCATATTGAAAGCCCTATCCCGGTTCCCGGGTACTCCCGCCTTGAATGGAGCCTTTGGAATATGGCGAAAACCTTGCCATAGTACTGCGGCTCGATCCCCAGGCCGTTGTCCTTTACGCAGAATATATTTTCATTGCCTTCATGCGCGGCCGATATCTCTATGACCGGGTCATCCGCGCCCTTGAATTTTACGGCATTGCCGATAAGGTTCTGGAATATCCTTGATATCTGCCCGCTGTCGCCGTAAATTGCAGGCATTGGCCCGCAAATAACCTTCGCCTTGTTGTCCAATATTGCCGATTCCAGATTAAGGAGGGCCTGGGCTACCGCTTCTTTCGATTCAAAAACCTCAAAGTTCCCGCCCTTCCTGTCTATCCTTGAATACTCAAGTATGTCGCTTATTATATTTTTCATTCTCTCCGCGGCCGCGACCGTGCTGTTTATAAACTCATCCGCTTCATTATCGAGACGGCCCTTATATTTCCTTTCCATGAGCTGAAGATAACCCGTAATGGACCGCAGCGGCTCCTGGAGGTCGTGCGAGGAAATATAGGCGAACTGCTCCAGGTCCGAATTTGACCTTTTTAAGTCCTCCATGGTTTTGTTCAGTTCTTCCTCCCTGTCACGGAGTTTTACGGCCATGTTGCCAAATGATCCGGCGAGGTCCTCGATCTCATCCCCTGTTTTTACGACCGTGACCGCCTCAAAATCACCGTCCGCTATCTTACCGACGGCAGCCGCAAGTTGCGCTATCGGCTTTGACACCCTCTCTGATTCACGGATCGCAGAAATTATTATTAAAACCGACATCAAAAATCCGGCCATTAGCATAAAATACAGTATATTCATAACCGGAGCCATTGCTTCATTATAATCCTGTTTAACAACAATTCCCCAACCCGATTCGGGTATATATCCCCATGCGCCTATTATCACATGGCCCCTGTAATCGACGGTTCTCCCCGACCCGGTTTTGCCCAATGACGAGTTCTGAATGGGGATGCCTGAATGTGATCCAATGATTACACGCCTGCTAAAAGCGGACCCGGGATCGTTCCTCAAATTTGTGATTATCAAAGCCTCTTCTTTTTGCCGGATGGCTACCACGGTTTCCCCGGTTTTACCCAACCCGGCATAATCGTTTGAAAGTTCGTTGATGTCGGAGTTCCCGATCCTGAGTACTACAACGCCTTTTACCTCCCCTTTGCCTGATAGGATTGGAACGGTGACAAACATCGCGTATCTATCTATTGAGGGGTAATATTCAAGCCCGGTCAGTTCGGTTTTTTTCCCGGAAAGACTTTGCTCAACCGAGTTTTTTAGTGTCTCGCTTTCGGTTATTGTTAAAACGTGGGTCTTTGATGCGCTATAGATGATTTTCCCTTTGTTGTTCACCAATAGAATATTTTCAAAATCCTGGTCTTTGTAAAAATGCTCCAGTTCGTCCCTGATGCCCGCCGAAATACCGCCGGCGCCGTTTTGCTCAATTTCTCCCAATGCGTACAACAACCTCGGGTTGGTGGCGATGCCATTCGCGTCGTGTTTTTTACCCTCCATGTACAGCCTTATGCCGCTTATCCTGCCATCCAGATATGATTTCATGCCGGCTATTTTTTCATTGACGTATATCCTGTTAACGGCTGTATAAATTATGGTTTCCACCGCCACGAGAGGAAGCAGGGATAGCAAAAGGTATGAAATAAGGTATTTTTTCAATAAGGTCGATCCGCTTTTTTTCAGCGGAAGTCCGCTCCCGATACCCATAAAAACCTCTCCAAGTATTTTTTTAAGTCAAAAACGGCACGGATTTTTCAGGGTCAATGACAAACCATTATAACATCAGGAACGGGCATTTCCGCCACCGCCGCCTGTTTGTTCCCCTACATATGCAGCAGGTGTCCCATTTTTTCCTTTTTTGTCTTCAGATACTTTTTATTCAGCTCGTTCGGTTTTATCTCTATGGGCACCCTGCCTGTTATCTCAAGCCCGTAGCCGCGCAGGCCTATGAGTTTTTTCGGGTTGTTTGTCATCAATTTCATCTTCCTCACGCCCAGGTCGTAAAGTATCTGCGCGCCTATGCCGTAATCGCGCATATCCGCGGGCAGGCCGAGGGCTTTATTCGCCTCGACAGTATCAAGGCCCTGCTCATTTTGGAGCTTGTATGCCTTTATTTTATTGACCAGGCCTATACCGCGTCCTTCCTGCCGCATGTAAAGCAGTATGCCTTTTTTCGCGTGTTTGATATTTGTCATAGCCGAGTGCAGTTGGTCGCCGCAGTCGCATTTTAAGGAGCCCAGGATATCCCCGGTCAGGCATTCCGAATGGACCCTGACAAGCACGTTATCATCGGGCTTTATCTCGCCTTTGACAAGCGCCACGTGCAGGTCATTGCCCTGCTTGTCAGTGTAAATAAATATTTTGAACTCGCCGTAAATGGTGGGGAGTTTTGTCCCGACGAGGCGCTCTATCAATACTTCCCTTTTTCTCCTGTACTTTATGACATCTTCGACGCTTATTATCACCATGCCGTGTTTTTTCGCGAACGGCACCAGCTGCGGCAGCCTGGCCATGGTCCCGTCATCGTTCAATATTTCGCATATGACGCCTGCCCTGACCTTTGCCTTGGCAAACCCGGCGAGGTCCACTGCGGCTTCGGTATGCCCTGTGCGTTCCAGAACGCCTCCGGGTTTGGCTTCAAGTGGGAATATATGGCCCGGCCTCACAAAATCATCCGGATGGGCGTTCTTTGACGCCGCCTTTTTTATAGTAAGCGCCCTGTCGGCGGCGGAAATGCCGGTGGATATGCCGGCGCTTGCGTCGATGGAAACGGTGAAGGCGGTCCTCATGGACTCCTTATTGCGCGCGACCATCTGGTCGAGCTTGAGTTTTTCTATCTGCTCTTTTTCCATGGCCAGGCACACGAGCCCGCTTGCCTGCTTTGCCATGAAAGTTATCTGCGCCGGCGTTATTTTTTCAGCCAGGCATATTATATCGCCTTCGTTTTCGCGGTCCTCGTCATCGACCACGATTATCATCTTCCCTTTTTGCAGTTCCTTGATGCCTTCTTCCACACTTGCGAGTTTGATACGGGACATTAACTACACCTCGATTTAAGTTATAATATTTAGAACCTTCGTTTTAAGTTTTTAAGCCAAAAGCCAAGAGCCAAAAGTTAAAGGGTAAAATAAAAGCAACTTGAAAACCAAGTAAAGCCTGAATCCCAACACTTAAACACTTGCCTTTCGTCCTTAAACTTTTGTCTTTTGGCTTTTGGCTCGCTCTCACCTTTATAAGCGCTCCGCGCTTATGAGTACATATCCACCAGCATGCCGCTTATGCGTTCCAGCACCGATAAAAGGTCAAGCCCGTCAGCCTGCTTTTTTATCAGTTCCACGGTAAGCTTTTCCAGTTCCTTGTCAACCTGCTGGACCATGATATAAACTTTTTTCCTTTTTATCATGAGTTTCGAGGAATCCGACACCTTGACCGTATAGATTTTCCTCACCGCCTGGTCCATAAAGTTCTTTACGAGTTTTTTATATTTGTCCAGTTCATCAAATGTCCTGTGGTTTGCGAGGTTCTTCGCCTGTTCGTCTATCTCTTCCACCAGCTCGTCCAAAGACAACTTTACCTGCTCCTCAACCGCGCCGTCGAGTTCCTTTAAAAAATTGGCGTCGTGCACCATGTCCTTGCGGACCTGGCCGGCGCCCTGTTTGGAGCCTATTTTTTTACCCTTGGACATCCTGGATTTTTCATCATCGCCAAGCGGCCTGAACGGCTGTTCGATACGCATGTTTTTTCCTTTCGTTTTGCTTTATTTGCCCTTGTAGGGGCGGACCTATGTGTCCGCCCGCTGTTGGCTTTAAAAGCAGCGGCTCATAAATAGGTCAATTTCCTGCAGCGGGCGGACACATAGGTCCGCCCCTACAAGATCCGAGCTGCCAAAAACTTCTCCACATACTTCCCTATAAGGTCAAACTCCAGGTTAACTTCGTCACCGCGTTTTAGGTTCTTCACTATGGTGCTTTTGTAAGTTTCCGGTATTATTGATATTTCGAAGCCGTTATTTTTGACATTGTAAGCCGTAAGGCTGATTCCGCTGACCGTGACCGAACCTTTTTCTATTATATATTTCCCGAACTCCTTGGGATGGGATATCTTAAGTATGAACTTATCCCCGGTTTTTTCCACGCCCGAGACTTTACCCGCGCAGTCCACATGGCCCTGTACAAGGTGCCCGCTTAAGAATTTATCCAGCGTCATCGGAAACTCTATATTCACTTCATCCCCGGGTTTTATCTCTTTAAGAACGGTCTTTTTCATGGTCTCTTCTGTCACGTCGGCCGAAAATTCCTTAACGCCCCTGAATGAGACGGCTGTCAGGCATGCCCCGTTAACGGCTATACTCATGCCTTTTTCAGGCTTAAGTATCTCCCTTGAGAGCGCGATGGTAATGACCTTGACTCCGTTTCCCTGCCTTATGGCCTTTACACGGCCGATATCATATATTATACCGCTGAACATAACTGAACTCTCCTTTGATCAATATATCCTGCCCGAGTTTTATGACATCGGTATTTTTGAGGCTGTACGCGTCTTTGAGGTTCTTAAGTCCCAGGTTCCCGGCAAAAGCCATCCCGTCATTTCCGATAAATATGGGCGCTATATATATGCCGGCCTCGTCATAAAGCTTTTCTTTCAAAAAAGCGGTGTGAATGGTCCCGCCGCCCTCGACAAGCAGGCTGCGTATGCCGGAGCTGAAAAGATACCCGGACGCTTCTTCAAGCTTTATGCCGCTCTTGCATTTTTGAATTATAACATTTACCCCGCGTTTTGAAAGTGTTTTTATTTCAGCGGCGCCCTTTGCGCCGCTGAATATGTAAATATCCCTGGGGTCGGAAAATTTGAATATATTCGCGTTAAACGGCGTTCTGCCGTGAGTGTCAAAAACAACTTTTTTGATCTTTTTTGTTTTATCCACCCTGCAGTCAAGATAGGGATTATCTTTAAGAATGGTCCCGATTCCCACGGCAATGGCATCGCATTCTTTTCTTAAGTTCTGGTCATATTCCCTGGCCTGCTCCCCCGTAATCCACCGTGAAACCCCGTTTGAAAGCGCCATTTTCCCGTCTAAGGATATTCCGGCCTTCATTATTATATAAGGCTTTTTTTCAGTGATGTTCCTGATAAAGAACCTGTTCAGCTTCCTTGCCTGTTTTTCAAGCACTCCTGTAATAACCTTTATGCCGTGTTTCTTAAGTTGGCCGTGGCCGCAGGCTTTGACCAGCGGGTTGGGGTCGGTCATGGCAGAAACAACCTTATTGACCCCGTATTTAATGATAGCGTCGGTACAGGGAGGCGTTTTGCCCCAGTGGCAGCATGGCTCAAGATTCACGTATAAAGTAGAACCCTTGGCCGAGTATTTTATCTTCTTAAGCGCCATAGCCTCGGCATGGTCAAGCCCGGCTTTTTTATGCCAGCCCGTTGATATAACGCGCCCATTCTTGACAATAACACAACCGACAAGCGGGTTGGGGCTTGTGTGGCCAAGGCCCTTTTTGGCCAATTCAATGGCCATTGACATGTAAAATTCATCGTTATTTTTCATAGATTCAATTATATCATAAAAATACGGCTTAACCAATGTTTTGCTTGTTGGGACAGCGCTCCCGCGCTGTCCGGGGCTGGATTTTGATCCTGATCTTTTGCCTTAATTGTCATGCCTGCCGAAATATAGCCCGCATGCGGACAGCGCGGGAGCTCTGTCCCTACAAGTACAATTCAAAAACCAAAACTTCAAATAGTAGTGTAACCGCAAAGTGATAATGT
>PMTB01000162.1 GCA_003167475.1 candidate division FCPU426 bacterium
GTCGTAATGGATGAAATACACAGGGCTCGCGTAGTAGACCGTGCTTAAATCAAATACTTTTGACTTGTAGACCTTTGAGAGCATGGAAAATGGCTCGAGGTCGGCGCGCGGGGCAATGTTCAAAAGCTGGTCGGTTATAAGGTCGTCCAACTGCGCCCAGTCAAGCGCCGGGTCACGCAGGTCTATGAGCACCCTGACCCCGGCGGAACTTAATATTTTTATATTGAGCCTGTCAGAATCGTTCCGCAGAGGCAGTATGAAACGGAAATGGGGCGCCTTTAGCCTGTTTATAAGGCCGATAAAATCTTTTTTTGAGCCGGCTTCCGAGATAATGATATCGGAGTTTTGCGCGATCGTGGAAAGATAGCCTGATAAAAACGACTGAAAATCGCCGAACTTCATGACCAGGGATATGATGCTGATTTCCCTGCCTGTAAAAAAATCTGTCGCCCTTTCAACTTCCGCTTTGTCAAGGGCGCTGTTTAAGACCTGTATAATAACCTCTGACTTTGCCGGGAGCTTCTCAAAAGCGGAAAAATCCCACGGCAGCACATGCACTTTTTCATTTGGCGCGCTGTAATACATATGACTGGCAACCTCCCGTGCAGATATTCGTCTCAAGCTGCCGGCATGTGTCGCATTCGACATAGATCCCGTTGTTGTTCCCTCTTTGTTCGGCGATGATATTTGAAAAATAGGCCATGATGTCGCTTATGCTGTTGAAATCAAAAAGGGTCTTTGTGTTCATGTCGCTTAAGGGGAAACACGGCCATATGGTCATGTCCGGCCCTATGTCCAACACAGGACTGCATTTCCAGCTGAAATTCGTGTTGGCCCTGGAAAAAACCCCGAGGTCCTCGTCGGAAAAGGCGCACATGGGCAGCCCGCAGTCTATGTTGTAGGCCACCTGCGCGGCCTGCGCGAAAGGCAGGAAGTGTTTTAACCTCTTTACCACGGCCGGGTACTTATCCGGCGTAATGCACATATTGCTCTGCGCCCCAAGTATCTTGTGCGTTATGCCTATACGCAGGAAAGGCCTCAGGCCGTATTTTACCACATTATCGAAAAGGAATGTCATGTCAAAATCATCCTCAAAAATATTAAAACCCTGCACGATAAGGTTGCTGAACTTTTTATAGAACTTCTCGATGAGTTCCCATTCCTTTGGTTTGTTATATTTGGGGTCGTTCGCGTTGCAGACAAAATGAATGCGGTCAAAGGCTTTGTGTTTTTCTATCACTTCGTACAGGCGGTTCATTTTTTCTTCGGGCATTATTGCGGAGGTGAATATCTTGACAACAAAACCGCGGTTCAAAGTGTAATCGATTATCTCTACAAAATCAGGATGAACCGTGGGCTCGCCGCCGAGGTATGACACGTCCTTTAATCCGTTGGCGTGGTAAAAATCAAGGGTATATATGATATTGTCCCAGCTCATCCTCTCATTTTCGGATTCTTCCATATGTTTTTTTGCGAAACAATATGGGCAGGAACGTACGCATCTTTCGGTGAGCAGTATATTGGGCATAATAAAATAAACCTTCTGCCCTGTTTTTACACAGGGCAGAAGGCTCCTTCCTTAAAATTAAATAGGTAATATCTTTGTATTAGCGGTAATATCAGCAGTAATAATAGCAGGAATAGTAACTATACCCGTTGTTGCAGTAGTAGGTCCAGTTTGAATAGTTGCAGTAGCTTGAAGATGTGTGGTAATAGTTCTCACATCCGCCGTCGCAGTATTTGGCGTAAGAAAGCGTAGGAATACACGATGAAACAACCGCTGCGCCTGCCACAGCTCCTCCTATCATTGCTATTCTTTTTAGGGCTTCTTTCCTTGAAATTTTTTCCGACATTATAACACCTCCCGAATCTTTTGTGATCTTCCAAACCTTATTGGAATTATACAAACTGTTACCTATTTTGTCAATAAAAATATACTAAAATCGCATTATAGGCCTGTATATGCTATTTTCAAATCACTTTACAATAAGCAGGTGCCCCAGGTCCTTATTATCGGCAATTGAACCCGCGTCATCCTTGTAATTATTGCCAATGGAATAAAGTATAAGGTAATTCCCCCTGTAAATTATCGACATGTCTGTATCCTTGCCGAACGGGTCCTTGATGATATTTTCCGGAAGATATTTCGCGGCTTCCCGTATATCCGCAGGCAGTCCTTTCCCGGCCATTCGGCGGTCATTTATAAGGCTCAAAACATACAGTGTGTTAAGGTAAGCGAGGCTTACGGATTCTTCCCTGTAAAATTTGATCAGGTCGGGTTCCATTGCCTTCGTAAATAAGTACGGCCACACAGAAAGTGAATTCACATCCGTGTAGGCCCTTATATTTATCTGTTCGGACGCATCTGAAAAATCGGTAATCAACCTGTAAAATGATATATCAAGGGCGCCCGTTATGGACGAAAGCGCCGCCATGGGCCCGCTTATTCCAGTTAGTTTTTTCATCAATGAGCGGTCCAGCTTTATCATCCTGTATTTTTCGGTAAGCATGGCAGTTTCTTCCATCAATCCCTGCCTGGTAATCCCGTTCCTCGCGTTCTCGATGAAGCTTATCATCGCGGGTTTTACGGCCCTGTACTCGTTTGCGTCCTGCATAGTTACTGCAAAAGCCGGCGACAGCACAGACTGGACCCTGAGCGCCGCGTATTTTGTGATAAGGCCGCTTGAATCATCCCTCAATAAG
>PMTB01000134.1 GCA_003167475.1 candidate division FCPU426 bacterium
TTTTTAAGGTCAAAACATTCAGATAGGTGATAGTAGAGAGTAGAGGGCCGCGAAAAAGGCCAGATATAAAAGGGACGGGCGAAAGCCCGTCCCTTTGTTGTTTTAGTGTTGTTATATATTTACGCCGCGTAGGGGCGGACCTAACTTGTCCGACGAAGCCTTGGCGAAGTCGGATGTGTCCGCCCGCTGCAGGCATTTAAATCGGTTTGTGGGTATGCAAATCGGCACCTTAACGCGATTAAACCCGTCAATCCAAATCAAAATCCCACGTGCGGACAGCGCGGGAGCGCTGTCCCTACAAGAACAGGGTGGTTTTGTCTTTGTAGGGACAGCGCTCCCGCGCTGTCCGATTGCGGGCTGTAGACGAACAAAAGGACTTAAAAATATCGTTATTATTTTTTTGCATACCGAGGGACAGAATCTCATTGCTGTAAATATAAATTTTAACTCTAATTCATTGGGGGTAATGGCTTTGAGGATAATAGTTGGGATTATATTGCCTCTTATTAATAGTGCTGGTTGTTATCGGTTTCGTATTTATATTATAATCGTTCTAAAACGCAAAAACCGGCACAGCCTTCTTCTGCCTTTCTTTAATCTTCACGCTGACCGTCTCTTCCTTCACCGACCCGTCGAGCATATTCAGCCTTACGTTTATGTCGTACTTGCCCGGTTTTAACTGCATCCTTATCACCTGGAACCTCGCGGGCAGGGTGCGCCAGCTCCTGGTGTCCGCCTGTTCCGAGGCTACGTTGTAGATGTTAACTGCCATGTCCAGCCACTGGTTTTTGGCTCCGCTGCTTATGGCCTCGCCTGCTATATACTTGGCCGCTGCCCTGGCTATGGCTTTTACCGATATCAGGGCGTTTTTGTCTTCCAGGTTGGCTATCGCCATGGTATTTAAATCCTCTGTTACAAATGAGTTATAGTCGGCTCCTGCAATGCTTGCTGTGGCTGAGTTGATCCTGTAGTAGCGGCTCACGTACTTGGGGAAGGCCACCCTTACCAAGGTTGTTTTACCCGTCTTTTCGTTGTATACAGGCGACTGTATGAAGTTGCTGACTTTAAACGGCGCCATGCCATCATAGATCACTATGAGTACTTCGCCCATGGAGTTCAGTTCGGTTTGTTCCATATATTGCATGCCGTTAAAATCAGCCTTGTATGCGTTGTAATCATCTGTCCTGTGAAGCGCCTGCGATACCCTTAATAGGTCGGCTTTTAAATCCTCGGGCATTTCCGAGGAATACAATCCTGCGTAGTCCTGGTAGGCCTGGTATGATTTTTTGTAGTCTATGTAGGCGTCATTTAAATTGCCTTCTGCCTCGTATGAGAACGCCGATAAGTACCTGGCGAACGCGTCGTCCTTGTATTTGTTCTTGCCTTCGTAGCGGTCAGTCAAAAGGTTCAGCCTGTTGTTGACCTTCCTCGCCTCGACCCTGGCGCCGTCAAAGTCATCCATGTACATATAATCCAGGGCTTTCATTACATTGACCATGACCTGCTCAAAGTCCTCGCCTTCATAGGGGAGGTTCATGTCGTTGGAGAAAAATGAGCTTATTTCTTTTGTGGCGCTCTTGGTGTAAAGGCTGTCTATGGTGTCTTCGGCTTTGTCGAGGTTGCTTATGCTGCCTTTGAAGTCGCCGAGCATCTGAAGGAGGGAACCTTTGTCGAAGTAGTAAAGCAGCTCATGCATGCCTTCATACTGTTTTTTTTCCTTGTCAACGATGTCGTCGGCTGATTTGAAATCGCCTGACGCTATGTAGGGGTCGATCTTTGAATAGAAGTTCAGCGGGGCACAGCCGGATAAAGAAATCAGGCAGGCGAGTATGACAAGCGCGCGTTTTTTGATCATCAGGTATTATTCTTTTTCTTTTGTCGGTTCCGGGAGCGGTTTTCCTATTATAAGGAGGATTTTACCTTTAAGCTTCGCCAGGTACCTGTCGAAATCCTTGTCGCACCTTTTGACCTCAAGCTTGTATTTCATTATGGAATCCTTATTGTCCTTTTCATACTTCAGGGCGTTTATTATCCTGTCGAGGGCCTTGCTTTTTGCCTCGAGGAAACCCTTCATCTTCTTATAGGTTACCAGGTCGTCGCCGACCGTGGTCCTGTACATGGTGAGCCAGGTAATAATGTCGTCCATGGCTTCCCTGGCTTCGTATATTTCTTCCTTGGGTTCATAGTACAGGATGTCTTTTGAGGTGACGTCTTCGGCGCCTGATTCATGCTCATTGAGGCCGTTGTTCAGGGTGGTGTTTGTATCGGTCTGATGGGTGGAACTCACCACTTCCTGGCGTATTGATTTGATGCCGTCGTTCACAAGGGTGCTGACTTCCGCGGTTTTTGCGATTATCCTCTGGTCAAACTGGTTTTCCGGGGTATTTTCGACGATTTCAGCGTAAACGACGCCAAAGACAAGCATAAAAGCCGCCGTTAAAAGGATTTTTGAAATTTTCATGTTCCGCCTCCTAAAAAGGTTTTTTTCTTTGTACAGATTAGACGGTGGTTCCCTTACATTGGTTTACATCGTTTTCAGTAAAAGCATAATATAAAAGAGGGGTTTAGTCAAGGGCAGAAGGCGCAGGTCTTAAGTTGTTAAGCCAAAAGCCAAAAGACAAAAGTAAAGGGGAGAGCAAGTAAAGGCAAGTAAGGCAAAGGGGGGACAAGGCAGAAAGGGCAGGCAGTACTTATCAACTTAACAACTTATGAACTTTACTTTTGTCTTTTGTCTTTTGGCTTAAAAACTTAACCAGTGAATTAAGGCAGTTCTTTATTTTATTGCCAAACCCCATAAAATATGTAAAAATACTTTAATTTTGCATTGCAAAACCGCCGCACACTACTGAAGGAGAACTACTGCCATGGAAAAAAAGGATACATCCATAAAGCTGCCCAAAACCGACTTCCCCATGAAGGGGAATTTGAACCAGCGCGAGCCTGAGATGTTCAAGAAATGGGAAGAGGATATGGTTTACGAGACCATGCTGAAAAAACGCGAGGGTTCCCCGAAGTTCATCCTTCACGACGGGCCGCCTTACGCAAACGGCAAGATACATATGGGCACCACTTTGAACAAGGTATTAAAAGATATCATAGTCCGCTATAAAGCCTTCAAAGGCTACTATGCGCCTTATGTGCCGGGATGGGACTGTCACGGCATGCCCATAGAGCACAAAGTCATGGAAGATCTGGGCTCAAAAGCCGCAACCATGACAAAGGCCGAGATAAGGGCGCACTGCAATGTCTACGCCATGAAGTATGTGAAAATACAGATGGAGCAGTTCAAGCGCCTCGGTATCATAGGCGAGTGGGGCAACCCTTATCTTACGCTGAACAAATCATATGAAGACAAGATGGTGGACATATTCTGGGAAATGTACCGCAAGGGAATGATATACCGCGGTTTAAAGCCCGTGTACTGGTGCTATAAATGCGAAACAGCGCTCGCCGAAGCCGAGGTGGAATACCACGACCACTCGACCCCGTCAGTTTATGTGAAGTTTAAGATTATTGACGACTCAGCCAGCAAGGCAAAACCCGGAACAGACGCGAACATAGTCATATGGACCACGACGCCATGGACCTTGCCGGCAAACGTCGCCATAGCCGTGCACCCGGATTTTGAATACGCGCTCTTTGAATCCGCAGGCGTAAAATACATAACCGCAAAAGAACTCATGAATTCATTCGCGGCAAAAGCCGGTTTGACGGATATAAAGGAACTCAGGACTTTCAAGGGCGCGGACCTGGAACTCATCAAGTGCGCGCACCCTTTCATAGACAGGGAATCGCTTGTGATAACCGCGGATTACGTCACGCTTGATACCGGAACAGGCTGCGTCCATATAGCGCCGGGCCACGGGCATGAGGATTATGTTTCCAGCCTAAGGTATAAACTTCCCATATTAAACCCGGTCGACAACAAAGGCCGCTTCACGGACGAATTCGCGCCGCTTAAGGGCATAAACGTATTCGCGGCAAACCCCATGGTAGTGGAACTGCTCCGTTCCAAAGGCGCCTTAATGGCCGAGGAAAAAATAAACCACTCATACCCGCACTGCTGGCGCTGTAAGAGCCCCATCATATTCCGCGCCACCAACCAGTGGTTCATATCCATGGAAAAAAATAATTTCAGGCAGCAGGCCATGGAAGCGGTTAAAGATGTGAAATGGCTCAATGAATGGGGCGAAGGCCGCATGACCAAGATGATAGAGGGCCGCCCCGACTGGTGCATATCCAGGCAGCGTTCGTGGGGAGTGCCCATATTCGTCTTCTCGTGCGCGGACTGCGGGGAGTCGATAGTCACACAGGAAACCATAGACAGGATACACACCCTTATAAGGGAGTTCGGCAGCGACGGTTGGTACACACATACGGCGCAGGAAATACTCGGTGACATAAAGTGCCCGAAATGCGGCAGTCATAAGCTTGAAAAGGAAAACGATATATTTGACGTGTGGTTTGACTCGGGCTCGTCGAGTTTTTCTGTGCTGGAAAATTACAAGGAACTTTCATGGCCCGCGGACCTGTATTTGGAGGGCTCTGACCAGTACAGGGGATGGTTCCAGTCATCCCTGCTTACCGCGGTCGCGGTTAAGGGCAAAGCGCCATTCAAGTCCGTAATAAGCCACGGCTGGATACTCGATGAAAAAGGCAAGACCATGCATAAATCGCTCGGAAATGTCATAGACCCCCTGGACCTGATAAAGCAGGGCGGAGCCGACGTTCTCAGGTTGTGGGTGGCTTCGGAGGATTTTAAGACGGATCAGCCAATATCAGCGGAGATCATGGCGCGCGTGACAGATTCATACAGGAGGATAAGAAATACATTCAGGTTCATGCTAGGCGCTGTGGAGGATTTCAAGAAAGAGGAAGCCGTTCCCTTCGACAAGATGCTTAAGTTTGACCAGTACGCGCTACACAGGCTCTCAGAGCTTGAGGAGAGCGTGGAAAAATATTATGAGAGTTACGAGCTGTACAAGGTTTACAGGGAATACATGCAATTCTGCTCCACGTTCCTTTCGTCGTTCTACTTTGACGTTTTAAAGGACAGGCTGTATACTTTCAAGCAGGATTCTTTGGGCAGGCGCAGCGGGCAGACGGTCGTTTATAAGATGATGAAGAAGCTGATAAAAATGATAGCGCCGGTGCTGGCCTTTACGGCGGATGAGGCGTGGCAGTTCGTGCCCGCGGGACTGAAAGATGAGAAACACGTGCAGTGGGAATTGTGGAACGAGCCAAAGGAACAAAAATTGGCGGGCGTGGACGCCGCTGACTGGGATGTGGTCGTGAAAGTACGCGACATAGCCCTGAAAGAAATAGAGAAGAAAAGGGCCGCGGGCGAGATAAAGCACCCATACGAGTCAGCCATAACCATAAAGTACTCGTCAAAGACGCTCGACGGGATATTCAAAAAATATAAAAACGAGCTTGAGCCCGTGTTCATAGTCTCGAAAATCACATACGCGCCTTTTGACTTAAAAGAAGGCGAAATAGAAGCCGGGCTTTCCGTTGAAGCGGGCAAAGCCGAAGGCGTAAAATGCGGCCGGTGCTGGCGTTTCGTGGATGACGTGGGGAAAGACGCGGACTATCCGGAACTTTGCGGCAGGTGTGTGGAGAATCTTTAGATCAAGGGATTGAGAGAGTAGAAAGTAGAGAGTCGAAGTGTTTATGTTGCTCTTATTATAATTAAGAACGTACTTTAAAGAACAATAACTTAACCGATAATAAAGAGGGAACTATGGCAAAAGCAAAAAAGAAAAAGACCTCCATAGACACCGACGAGCTGGACCTTACCCAGAAGCTTGCGGCCATGTTTGAGGCGCGCAATATCGAGGAATTTATCGACTCGCGCAAACGGCCTTTACGGCTTATATACTGGAATTTTGTCATCGGACTTTCCAGGGGCGTGGGCTTTCTTCTCGGCGCGACCGTTGTGGGCGCGCTGCTGATAGCCCTTTTGAAGCACACTCTGCACAAGCTCGGCGGCACGCCCTGGATCGGCGAGCAGGTGGCCCAGATATACCAGTACATGCAGGAAAGCCTGACCGAGACGGCAAAGACCGCGGGCAAATAGATTTTTAAGGAGAACAAATGCAGGCTCAGGCAATGACCGGAAAAAAAAGCATAATCTACATAAGGGCCATACTCACGCTTTGCATACTTGTGCTGGCCGCAAACAATTACAAGGAAATAATGGCAAGCCGGCAGTATGTGATATTTTATATAATCGCGCTTTTGGCCACCAACGCGGCCTCGTTTTATATCCCTGAAAAATCCTATGACGGGCTGCAGCTGCATTACTTCATATTCCTCCTCGATATTATCATAGTGTCGCTCGGCGCCTACTGGCTGGCGCACCTGGATTTTCAGTTCTTCATGATAATCTTTTTGACCATATTCATAAGCGCCATAAGCCAGTCTGTTAAGTTAAGCCTGGTCATAGCCCTGGTGGTGAACTGCATATATCTTTATATGAAAGCGATGACCATTGAAGGCGGGGCAGCGTCTTTGTGGGAGGAGAGGATACTGCTCAACATCCCTTTTCTTTTCATTGTGGCCCTGCACGCGAGCTACCTGGCGGAGCGGGCCGGCAAGGAAGAGGCCAGCTTAAAGCGCCTGGAGCGCTCAAAAAAAGATCTAAGCGACAAGGTAAAGACCATGGACGGAGAAATGTCCGTGTACGCCAAATTTACGGGCAGGGTTTATGAGAGTTTCAGGGAAGGCGTGATCGTACTTGATTCCTACGGCGTGATAAAGGTATTCACTTCCAAGTGCGAGGGTATTTTCAATATGAAAAGGGGCAGGGCGGTCAACTCACTGTACAGGGAAGTCAAGGGATTGGAACAGCTGGCGGAAATAATAACAGACCTCAAGTTGAAAAAAATACCGGCTCTGGACAGGGAGGTTTTCCTGGACGTGGAGGGCACCCGGAAGAAAGTGATAGTCAATACGGCTTTTATAAAGGACGATGCCGACGCGACTGCCGGCATACTCTGCGTGCTCAGGCAGATAAACGACAGTATAAGGATGGATTCAATATGATGCCGCAGTTTTTTTTTACAGCGGCTTTTGTCGTCGCGCTCGACCAGCTTGTGAAAATTTTGATAAAAACGCATATGAAACTCTATACGACCGTCACTATAATACCGGACATTTTCAATATCACATATATTGAGAACTTCGGCATAGCATTTGGCCTGACCGGCCAGGGGGAAAACCAGGCAAAAAGGTGGATACTCTGCGGTGTGATCTTTTGCGCCATTATACTGATAACGGTATACTGGCTCAAACATCCGCAAAAAAGCTTCCTGTTTAATTTTTCGCTCGGCCTTATCACCGGCGGGGCAATAGGGAACCTGATAGACAGGACCCTGCGCGGCAGCGTGACCGATTTTCTTGAAGTGGGATTCAAACAGCTTTCATGGCCGGTCTTTAATCTGGCCGACTCCGCGGTTTCCGCGGGGGTATGTCTTTTTGTTTTGTACCTGATAATAACGAAAGAACATCCTGTGGAGGTAAAAAATGCACCCGATACTCTTTAGTTTTGGGCCGGTGGAAATAAGGGTCTACGGCGTCCTGACCGCGCTTGCTTTCCTTACGGCCATATACCTGGCTTCAATGCTCGCAAAAAAAAGGGGCTACAGTCCCGATGTGATACTGGATCTTGGGCTTGTGGTGATTATTTCTTCCGTTATAGGCGCGAGGTCGCTTTACGTGATGGTATGGTGGAAATATTTTGCGGCCCACCCTGTCGAGGTATTCAAAGTCTGGGAAGGCGGGCTGGTCTTTTACGGCGGTCTCATAGGGGCCTTCATAGGCGGCATACTCTGGATTAAACACAAAAAATTGCCGGTACTCGATATAGCCGACATGTGCGTGCCGTTCGTCGCGCTCGCCCACGCCATAGGCAGGATAGGCTGCTACTTTAACGGCTGCTGCTACGGCGCTGTGACCGAGCACTGGGGCGTGATATTCCCGGCGATAGGCGACAATCTGAAACATTACCCGACGCAGATATACGAGTCGATACTCAACTTCCTGAACTTCGTGGTGCTTATCCTCTTCTTCAGGAATAAAAAAAGGATGACAGGCGACGTACTTTTCCTTTATGCCCTTAACTACGGCGTGATAAGGATGGTAATAGAGATATTCCGGGGCGACCCGGAGCGCGGGACCGTACTTTTTATGTCGGTTTCCCAGTTCATAAGCGTGTTTATAATAGCGATAGGGGTAGGCGGGCTGGTTTATACGAGGATGAGGAAGAAAAAGGCGGCGTAGAGAGGCTGCGCTTGTCCGCTGAAGCTTCAGTGGAAGCGGATGCTGCCTCTCTGACGCGGGGTTTGCTGTTGTTTTCGTAGTCGCACCCTCTACGCCCCACCGGGGTGCGCATGCGGGCATTAGAAGGTTGGGTACATATATGAGGGGAATTCAAACGCGCGAGTAATTCAATTCCGTATCTAGGCGCGGGCCGGTGGACCGTAGGCCCGCGACTACACGAACGTAAAAAGTCGCATCAGGGGGACCATGGAAAAAAAAGAACTCCACGTCGACATACCCGAAAAGCAGCGTATCGACACTTATATGCGCGACGTCACCTCATTGTCCCGGGGGCAGATACAGAAGCTCGTAGAGACCGCGCGCGTCTTCCTTAATAAAAAACCTGTCAAAGCCTACAGCCAGATGGTAAGGCCCGGCGACCTCGTGGAATACATCGAGGAATTCCCCGAAGAAAAGCTCCCCGAACACAACGATATACCCCTGGATATAATCCACGAGGACGATGATATACTCGTCATTAACAAGCAGGCCGGCTTGGTCGTGCATCCCGCGCCCGGCCACAAGGACGGCACCCTGGTCAACGCCATCATGGACAAGCATATAGACCCGGATGATTTTGAGGGGGATGAGAAAAGGTTCGGCGTTGTCCACAGGCTGGATAAGGATACCTCCGGCGTCATGGTCATAGCCAAGAACGACAGGGCCGCGGAAGTGCTTGTGAGGATGTTCAAGGCCAGGGAACTGGAAAAAAACTATAAAGCCATAGTACATGGTAATATTGAAAAAGAGGGTAAGATCGAGACCTTCATAAACCGCGACACCCATGACAGGAAAAAATTTACCGCCAAACTCATGCACGGCAAGGAGGCCCAGACGCTTTTTTATCCCGAGGAGAATTTCTATGACGCGACGCTGCTAAGGGTAAAGATACTGACGGGCCGCACCCATCAGATAAGGGTGCACATGCAGCACATAAAACATAACGTGGCCGGCGACCCGGTATACGGGGACAAGACCAAGGACATATCCCTGACCGAGTACCTGGGTTACGACGGCAAAAGCGCGGAGGACCTCCTGCCAAGGCAGATGCTCCACGCGTATAATTTGAAATTCGAACATCCGATTACGGGGAAAAAAATGGACCTGACAGCCCCGCTGCCCGGGGATTTTATGAGGGTGCTGAAGATGCTGAGGAAAAAAGCCGGAGCATGAATGGACGCGTAGGGGCGGACCCACGCTTTGCGTGACTTAGCTGTGTGTACGCCCGCCGATGGTCC
>PMTB01000150.1 GCA_003167475.1 candidate division FCPU426 bacterium
CGATAAAAGGTCGATTGATTTTATGCCTGTCTCAAATATTTCGGTTTTGACCGAGCGCCCTGACAAAGCGACCGGCAGCCTGTGGATCCCGCGGTACTCTTTAACCGTGACAGCTCCCATTTTGTCTATAGGCTCCCCGAACACGTTGAACATCCTTCCCAACAACCCCGGTCCTACAGGCACTTGTATGGGTCCGCCTGTATCTTCCGCAGGCATTCCCCTGCTTATACCCGCAGCGGAATTGATCGCTATACAGCGGACTGTTTTGGAGTCGACATGTTCCACGACTTCAAGCGCTGTTTTAAAACCAACCCCGGTATTGATCCGGTTATTTATCCCGGGCAGGACGCCTTCAAAACCCACGTCAATAACGCTGCCCTTGACCGCTGAAATGAGACCTGTTTTAATGCCGCTTATCGCGGCCTGATCATCCATAGATTCTCCTAAACATGGCGATATATCAAACACTTCCGGCGGATATTTGGGAGCGGATTTAGGGTATAGCCCTTCTAGTACTAAAATTATACCCACGCTTTCGTATTGTGTCAAGCCGGCGGGATATGCAAAAAACCATAATAAACAGACTTTAATCCACGAGTTTCAAAAGGAGGCGTAGCGGCGCATGAAATCCTGAGTCCGCCATGAGCTTGTCGAATGGCCTGTCGAAGGGATAATGCGCCAGACTTAATTGCGGACCACAATGTGCCGGATGATATCCGGCCCTACAAAAGCTGTAAATTTTGAAACTGCTTTAGATTAAACCAGAGCCCGGCTTTTATGCACAGCTTCAACATGCCTTGAAAAGTCAGGCTCATTTTCATGTTACTTATTTTTTATATTTCACTTTTTCCTTTAAAGATTTTACCTTTCTTTCCATCGTGTTTTCCTCTATGTCCCTGCGGTCGTCAATCCTAAGGCTGGTTATCGCCCGCATTACATCGCCGCCGGCGAATACTTCCTCGTGCATTTCCCTGGCCGCGTCAAAAAGCTCATTCAACGGCCCTTCGGCAACCGTGCTCATCGGCCCTACGAGGTGTTTTAATCCGCGGCGTTCCAGGACTTTTACGGCGTCAACCACATAATTGCTTACGGATGTTTTCCCGGTGCCGATCGGCACAACGTTTATTTCCATGATAGCCACAAAGTCCTCCTTGGATATCAAATAAGTTTTCAAACGCAATTGCATTATAAATCCAAAACATTAAAAAATCCATATAATAATGGCGTAACATGGAACACGACAAAAGACTCAAGATATATAATTATAGTTAATATATGATACCCGGAGTGTAAACCGGCGGGTGGCGTATGTTGCCGGCGATAATAATTCCATTTATTTGTCCTTACTTTTTCTCATCCAGAATTTCATATTTATTGTCGCCGCACTTTACATATATGATATTTCCAACATAAGCTATATAATCCTTTTCATTGCCGTAATCCATCATATGGTCGGGTCTTAGCGTCCGGCCGTCTTTTGTCACTATCACTTTGTCCACGCGCGCCTCCAGAGTATCTTATATACAATTGTACGCCTGTTTGTCCCCGTGTCAATTTACCCGCGGTAATATGATTTTATTACTTATGGACAATACAAATATCAGGCGTAAAATGGTACTATAATTTCCTCAATAGTCTTATAAGGCTTACGCAGAAATTAACGGAGTACCTTTGGAGGGGATCATGGATGATTTTAACAAGAGGCTCGGGCTGAAAATTTCTTTTTTAAGAAAACAACACAACATGACGCAAGAGCAGCTCAGCGAACAAACATCCCTGAGCCAGAACTTTTTAAGCCAGCTCGAAACCGGCAGGAAGACGCCGAGCATACTTACCCTTTCAAAGATTTCCGGAGCCATAAACGTGCCCATGTCCAGCCTTTTTGAAGGCCATGAAATATGCATAAAGACATCAAGTGACGGGTTCACCCTCGACAAACAGCTGCTGCACTCCATCAGCCTGCTGAGCAAATCGGAAAAAAAATTCCTTATGAACATGATCGCCGGGCTCATAAAAAAAAGAAAACAAAAAGAATAACGCATTATATCCGCGCCTCCCCGGGACCGTAAAAAATACCTTTCCTGTTTTAGGACAATAATTTCCTTGAATTATCCCGTTATTAATCTATAATAATAAAACAACGCTAAATTACAATGAAAGGACATGTGCCATGTTTGACATAAAACTTATAAGGGAAAATCCGGACTCTGTCAAGGAATGCCTTAAAAAGAAGAAAGCGGACCTGAATCTCGTTGACGAGGCGGCTGCGCTGGACAGATCGAGGCGTGATATAATCGGGGAAGTTGAAAAGCTCAAGGCCGAGAACAACAAAGTGTCCGGAGAAATAGCGAAAATGAAAAAAGATGGCAGGGATGCCTCGGCTATAATAACCGAAATGAAAGTAATGTCCGACAGGATCAAAAGTTTTGACATTGAGCTTTCAAAGATAGACGCCGAGTTGAACACAAAACTGCTTTACATCCCCAATATCCCAAATGAATCCGTCCCCGTGGGAGACGACGAGAAAGCGAACACTATAGTAAGGCACTGGGGCGGCAAACCGGCCTTTGACTTCACCCCAAAACCCCACTGGGAGATCGCCGAATACCTGGATATCCTCGACGACAAGCGCTCGGTCAAGGTCACCGGAGCGAGGTTTGTTATCTATAAGGGGCTCGGCGCGCTTTTGGAGCGCGCCCTTATCAACTTCATGCTTGACGTGCAGACTCGGGAAAACGGCTATACCGATATCATGCCGCCCATACTCATTAACCGGGATTCCATGACAGGCACCGGCCAATTGCCAAAATTTGAAAATGACGCGTTTAAACTGACCGAGCCCGACTATTTCCTGGCGCCAACCGCCGAGGTCCCGGTTACAAACATACATAAGGACGAGGTGCTTGCCGAAAGGGACCTCCCCATATATTACACGGCATATACCCCGTGCTTCCGCAAGGAAGCCGGTTCATACGGCAAGGACATGAAGGGCATCGTGCGTATGCACCAGTTCAACAAAGTGGAGCTTGTCAAGTTCGTCAGGCCCGAGGATTCTTATGCTGAGCTTGAAAAACTAACCCTTAACGCCGAAAGCATACTGCAAAAACTCAACCTGCATTACAGAGTAATGCTTTTATCCACCGGAGACATGACCTTTGCGTCGGCAAAGACCTACGACCTGGAAGTGTGGCACCCCGGGGCCGACAGGTTCTGGGAGACCTCATCGTGCTCAAATTTCGAGGATTTTCAGGCGCGCAGGGCAAGGATACGCTTTAAGGACAAGGACGGCAAGATCCGTTTCGTGCATACTTTGAACGGCTCAGGGCTGGCCACTTCCCGCCTTTTTCCGGCCATTATAGAGTCGTTCCAGACCAAAGACATGGAAGTCATAATACCTGATATCTTAAGGCCCTATATGGGCGGTATTGACAGGATAACCAAAAAGTAGTATACTCACTTACATTTTTGAACCATTTTTTATAACCTAAGGAGGTGTTTTATGCCGGATAATCAGCCTCAGGCAAAGAAAAATATCACAGGTTTATACATTGTTTTTGCCGCGCTGGCCGTTTTGGCGCTTGGATATTTTGTCCTTACAAAAGTAAACGCCGACGCGTCCAACTGGGCCGGAGCTGTTGCGCCTATCATGATCATAGGCGGCTATATACTTGTTGCCGTGGGAATACTGGTGGGTTGGGACGAGTAAGGCTGATGTCGGAAATCGGACGTCGGATGTCGGAGTTAAGGCTAAAACAGCTTTAACTCCGACATCCGACATCCGACGTCCGACACCAATTACCACCCGATATACGGAGGGCTAGTATAATTGGTAATGCATCAGACTTGAAATCTGACGGGAGAAATCCCTTGGGGGTTCGAGTCCCTCGCCCTCCG
>PMTB01000002.1 GCA_003167475.1 candidate division FCPU426 bacterium
ATCGGCGGGGCTTTCCCATCGCTCACTTCCTCAAGCGGTACATTATACACAAGAAATTATATCGGCGCGGTTGACGCGGTCTACGGTAATGTCATGGGTTTTGATATGAATATGAACAGCACGGTTTACTGCATGAAATTTTATTCCGCCATCCGTATGGTTGTCGGCGGTTCTTTTACAACTGTCGGCGGGGTTGCCAGGAAATACCTGGCTGTAATAGACCCGAGCACAGACCCCGGAATATTGCAGTCTTATGATTTTGGTTTGAACGGCACGGTTTATTCTTTGTATTTGGGGCTTAACGGCGGGCCGACAGGCGCTATGACAATAATCGGCGGCGCCTTTACCATGGCAAATACATCCACTCCCAGGAATTATATGGCTTCATACAACACCTTCACCAATGTCGTGCCTACGGCCGCGGATTTTAATATGAGCGACTGGGTGATGGGGCTTTGCGTCAACCCGGCGTCAAGCACGTTGTACGCAACGGGATATTTTACTACGGTCAACGCCGGCGCATATGCCAGGAATATGGCCGCGGCATTTAATTATAATACGGGAGTCGCAACAGCCTGGAATCCCATCCTTAACAGCACGGGCTTATCCATAATAACGAACGGCACAAATGTTTTTGTGGGAGGTTATTTCACCAGGGTTAACGCCACAAGTGTTGTCAGGGAATATGCCGCCTCTTTTGATATGATAAACGGGACTGTCACATTATGGCAGCCAAACCCGGATGGGTATGTTTACGCCTTCGGTCTCGACACTCCGGCCTCTGCCATTGTGCTCATGGGAGGCTACATCAGGGGTTACCACAGTTGGGAACGCAATAATCTCGCCGCGGTTTTTGTGAACGGGAACGGTTCTTTCGGCGGCACCTACGGCTGGGACCCGAGCCCGGACAATGCGGTTTACACGCTTGCTTTGACAGGCTCGAATATTTATGCGGGCGGCGCTTTTACGAATGTCAATACCACCGGGGTGAATCTGGTAAGGAACAGGGCAGCTGCTTTCCAGTTTGCCACGACAGGAATTTCAACGGCTACCGCCTGGGACCCGGATTTAAACAACACAGTGCGCGGGCTGCTGTGGAATAATAACATAATATACATGTGCGGGGATTTTACAACCGTCGGCGCGGCGCTTACTCCGAGGGGATATGGAGCGGCATTTGACCTGGCCGTGGGAACGGCATATGGATGGAACCCGGGGGCGAACAACAGTATACGCGCCATTGCCGGCAATGTCCCCAATATGATTTACATCGGCGGAAATTTCACGACGCTTACGGTGGGCTCAACTTATACAAGGAACTATGCGGCTTGCCTGCAGTCGGCTTCGGTCTATGCGTTTTGGGACCCGAACCTAAACGGCGTCGTTAACGCGCTAGAAGTGGCGCCTGAAGGCGTTTATATCGGCGGCGGTTTCACTACGGCCACAGGCGGGGCAAATGTAAGGAACTACGCGGCCTTGGTAAATCAGGCCGGAGTTTTACAGCCGTTCAACCCTAATTTAAACGGCGCGGTCAACACGCTGGAACGCAATTATAACGCCATCATAATGGGAGGTTTGTTCTCCACAGTGCAGGGTGTTTTCAGGCCCTACGCGGCAGCAATGGACGTGAATACCGGCGCCATATCGTCATGGTACACATATCCGGTTGGTNNTGGTACGGTTAACAGCATTATTTCAATGCTGCAGAATAAGACCGTCATCGGGGGTTCGTTTTTGCTGGCGTCATACCTGCCTCACGGTTACGGCGCCGTTGCGGAGTGCCCTTATGAGGTTTACACGTCCACCGCAACAATCACGCTCACAAGCACGTTCACATTCACTCCGACATACACTCCCACCCGCACCGTGACGCCGACATTTACAAGGACCAGCACGCCCACATTTACCCTGACCAGCACGGTTACCCCGACGCCGAGCGCGACGCGAACAGTCACACCGACCTCTACGGTAACAGTGACGCTTACCAATTCGCCCACATACACGCAGACGCCTGCCCCGGTTTATGGCGTGCCTTTCAGCGATGATTTTTCAAGCGACAAGAACTGGGATTACGGGACAGAATGGCAGAGGGGGTATGCCACGGCTTCCAGTCCCGCGCCGAGCGCGGGTTTCCTTGATCCGGCTCTGGACCACTCGCCGAGCGGGGATAATTTTATCGCAGGAACGGTCATTGGAGGCAACATGAGCACTTCGCCTATGCACGCGCCGTATTACCTCATGTCGCCATTTATTGATACGCACGCGCTCACGACTGTGCAGCTGCGCTACTGGCAGTTTTTAAACACGGATTACATCGGTTACATACCGTGCAGGGTCGAGGTGTATAACGGCACGTCGTGGATACAGATATATCAAAGCGGGGACACAGGCACCTTTGACAGCGCGTGGAATGAGCAGGTTTATGACGTGACTGCCTACAAGAACCCGAATTTCAGGATACGTTTCAGCCACGCGGTCATGCAGCCCAGCGGATGCTGGAACATGTCGGGATGGAACATTGATGATGTGTATTGCGGGCCTCCTTTCACGCCCACGGTCACTCAATCATACACAAGCACTGCAACGCTGACGCCGACGGTCACTTACACGTCGACACAGACGCCGTGCGTGGTCTTTGACAATACCTTTAACGGCACAGGCTCCCTCATATATAACAGGGGCGGCAATGACGATACCAGGTCCATGGTTTTTGATAACTTCGGGAACATAGTTGTGGTCGGGAACAGCGACTCAAGCGGCGGAAATTCCATCCAGTCGGTCATGAGATTCAAACCGGCCGGGGCGCTCGACGGAAGTTTTGGCACGGGTGGTGTGGCCCTTTATGATTCGCTTCCTACCGGCACTTACGAAGGCGGCATGGGCGTAGCCATAGACAGCATAAACCGCGTAGTGGTCGCGGGTATCAGGTGGGGCGGAGTAAACTATAGCGGCGTGCTGACAAGGTTCAATGACTCCGGGCTTGACGCTTCATTCGGGACCGGAGGCGTGGTAACCAGGACGGCATCATATTTTTCAGATACGGCAATGAGCGTAACAGGCAGGATACTGGTGGCCGGCGCGGTTTACGGCGCGTCTGCCGACTCCGCGGTGTTCTGTTTTAACCCCGACGGGACGCCTGATACGACATTTAATTCGCCGCTCGGGTATGTCATACTCCCGGGATGCGGTGCTGCAGATGAGTACGCTATAAAAATGAAGGTGGACGGCAGCGGCAGGATAGTTGTTATAGGCACATCAGCAAGTTACGGCACTGGCGATGATATTATGGCATGGAGGGTAAATCCCGACGGAAAAGCGGACCTGACTTTCAATGGCGGATCCGGTTTCTACAGGTTTGACGGCCCAAACAGCGAAGATGACGAAGCCCTGGGACTTACCATAGATTACGCGGGAAGGATACTTATAGTCGGCAGTTCCACTGACGCGGTATACCTGGGTTCCGGGAACGACGCGCTGGTAATCAGGCTCAATACGGACGGAACCCTGGACACTTCATTCAGCTCGCCTAAAGGCTTTATTGCCATTGATAACGGCGGCACCGATGATTTTGCGTCGGCTATTTCCGAGGATACAAACAAAAGGCTGGTAATAACCGGCACCACAAGTTTGCAGGGGACCCGGGATATCGCCATATGGAGGGGGACTGAAAGTGGCCAGCCTGACCTGACTTTCGGCAATAACGCGCTTGTGCTGTGGGCCGGAGCGGCCAACGGGGCTGATGTAGGCAGGGCTGTTTTAAATGACCCGCAGAACAGGATCATCATTGCCGGGGATACATACAACGGAACAAATGACGATCTGATACTCTTAAAGTACAAGGATATTTGTTCCGTCTTCAATACCCCGACGCAGACGCCGACATTTACGGCGACCAGGACCATTACGCCCTCCCCGAGCCGCACATCGACCCCGACGGCATCCCCCACAAGTACATTTACAGCTACGCCGACAAATACATTTACCGCGACCGGCACGGCAACGCCCTCATATACATTGACCGCTTCGCCCACAAATTCTTTTACCATATCACCGACTTTTACCATATCGCAGACGCCCACCATCATAGTTATTTCCGCGACCATAACGCAAACAAGCAGCATATCGCCCACTTTTACTGTGACCATGTCCGGCACGCAGACCCCGACAAATACCCCGACGGTCACTGCCACCTCCACGCCGTCTTTCACCCAGACCTTTACCGGGACCCAGACCTTTACGCCGACCGTTACCATGACCGTAACCGAGACGGCCTCGCCGACAGCGACCCAGTCATTTACTCCGTCCGCTACAAAGACCGTCACCCAGACCAGAACCGGCACGGAGACGGCAAGCCCGTCGCCGACTTCCACGGCTACAGATTCGCCTACGGCGACCGCCACAATGATCGATACAAATACGCCGAGGCCAACGGAATCATTCACTCTTACGCCCACCAATTCACCGACGTTCACTGTCACCGACACGTGGACGAGTTCCGCGACCGGAACATTTACCCAGACAAACACATTTACCCCGACCGTCACGGCCACGAGCAGTTTTACTTGCACCGCCACCCCGACCGGCACGGCGACTATTACGCCGAGTGTTACGCTGACATTGACCTATACATTCACGCAGACCGCGACGGATACACTGA
>PMTB01000202.1 GCA_003167475.1 candidate division FCPU426 bacterium
GCAGCAAGCAGCCGCTCTACATAAAAAAAGAGGCGGGATATCCCGCCTCTCCGTATTTTAATTTTGCAACTGATTTTACATTTACTCTTCCGCGGGCTTCTTTACTTTCCCCGACAGCTTTGCCTTCAATATCTCGTGCTGTTCGCCTTCGTTTTTCACTATGTTATCCAGCACCCCGTTTATAAAACTCCCTGATTTCTCGTCGCCGAACCTTTTGGCGAGCTCTATCGCCTCGTTAATAGTGACCTTGTACGGTATATCCTCGCGAAAAACAAGTTCTGCCACGCCTATTCGCAGGATGTTCCTGTCTATAGAAAGGATGCGGTCGTACTTCCAGTTCTTTAAGTATTTCGGGATTATGTCGTCAATTTCCGCCTTATTATCCACGACATTTTTGATGAGCTCTTTCGCAAATTCCTTTGACTTGTCCAGGAACTTCTCTTCCTGTCCCAGGTTCTGGGTGGAATATGTGTCGATGAACTCGTTGATTTCTTCCATCGGTTTGTCCGCTATCTCTATCTGGTATAAACTCTGAAGAGCAATAATTCTTCCTGCACGCCTGATTCCCATGTTTTCCTTTCAAGATCAATAATATATTTTAAATTTTATAGTCCGCTTTTTCTACTTTATCTGGTCTATTAGGTCCGTCATTTCGAGCGTGGACAAAGCCGAGTCCCATCCCTTGTTGCCGGCCTTTACACCCGCCCTGTCTTTTGCCTGCTCCGCGGTGTCGGCTGTTATGATGCCGAAGCCTATGGGCACTCCGGTGTTCATGCTCATCATGGCTATACCTTTGGTCACTTCTGAAGCGATAAAATCAAAATGCGGGGTTTCGCCGCGGATAATAACGCCGAGCGCTATCATGCCCGTGTATTTTTTGCGTTTCATTATGTTTGAAAGGGCTGCAGGTATCTCAAAAGAACCCGGTACCCAGTATACGTCTATATTAGCTTCGGACACCTGATGCCTCTGCAGGCAGTCGATCGCGCCTGCGAGCAAATTTTTTCCTATAGCTTCATTGAACCTTGATATGACTATGCCGAATTTCTTTCCCTTGCCCGTCAGCTGGCCTTTGAATTCTTTCATGGAATACCTCCTAAAAGTGTAATAGTTACATGATAACAACGATTTTATAACGTGTCAATACATATAGGCTGTTTATTTGTACGCAAGTTTCTGCCAGATGACTATGGCGTTTAATATCACCGCCAACGTGTTGGCTGCGATCATCGGCATTTCCCTGAGCAAAATCCCGTAAATCAGCCACATTACCATACCTATAGTCAACAATATTGGCTGCCAAAGGGCCACGTCTTTCATGTGTTTTGTCTGAAATCCTTTTACCACCTGTGGAATAAATCCCAAAGACGTAAGCGATCCGGCACAATAACCGATCCCTGTAATAATTGTCATAAGCTTCTCCTCACAAGTATTTGTCTTTCAGTTCTTTCAGTTTTAAAAGCGCCTCTACCGGCGTTATTATATCAAGGTCTATCTTTTCCACCTCTTCCTTCAGGCGCGAGTCGTTTGCTGAAAAAAGGTCCATCTGCGTTTCCTGCGGCAGCGCGTTGTCCGCGCCTATTTTGGGCTTCCCGTCGCCGCTGTAATTGGCCTTTTCCAGGTCCTTAAGTATCCTGTTTGCCCTATCTATTACAACGCCCGGGAGCCCCGCGAGTTGCGCCACGTGTATGCCGTAACTGCGGTCGGTCGAGCCCTTTATTATCTTGCGGAGGAATATTATCTTATCCCCCCACTCCTTTACCTGTATATTGTAGTTCTGAACGCCTTCCAGGTTCTCCGCTAGCTCGGTGAGCTCGTAATAATGCGTGGCAAAAAGCGTCTTTGCCTTTACGTGGCTGTGAATATACTCTGTAATGGCCCACGCGATTGAAACGCCGTCAAAAGTGGAAGTTCCCCTGCCCACTTCGTCCAGCAGTATGAGGGACTTCGGAGTCGCGTTATTCAAAATATTTGCCGTCTCGATCATTTCAACCATAAAAGTCGACTGCCCGCGCGCCAGATGGTCCGAGGCCCCGACGCGTGTGAATATCTTGTCCACGACGCCTATCCTGGCGCGTTTGGCCGGTATGAAGGAACCCGCCTGCGCCATTATGACGAGTATGGCCGTCTGCCTCATGTAAGTGGATTTCCCGGCCATGTTCGGGCCGGTTATGACCATTATCATGTTCTCTTTTGTGTCGAGTTTTGTGTCGTTCGGGATGAATTCATTGTAGCCGATATTTTTTTCTATGACAGGATGGCGCCCTTCCTCTATATCGATAATATCCGAGGAGTCAATCTCGGGCCTTGTGTAATTTCCGTTTACCGCGGCAGTGGCAAGCGATAAAAGGCTGTCCAGCGAAGCAAGACGCATTGACGCGTCCTGCAGAGCGCTGATATTTGCCGAAAGCTTTTCCCTTATCTCCGAAAATATCCTGTACTCTATAGCCATTATCTTGTCCTGCGCGCCGAGTATTTTGCCCTCGTATTCCTTGAGTTCCGGCGTGACAAAACGCTCTGCATTGACCAGTGTCTGCTTGCGTATATAATTATCGGGGACATTTTTCAAATTAGCCTTGCTTATTTCTATATAATAACCGAAAACCGAAGTATAACCCACCTTAAGCGAGCCTATGCCGCTCCTCTTCCTCTCGGACTCCTGTAAAGACGCTATCCAATCCTTGCCGTCAACGCTCACATTCTTCAATTCCGCAAGTTCTTTGTCGTAGGCGGGCCTGATTATCCCGCCTTCTTTGACCGAAATGGGCGGCTCATCCACGATGGCCGAATTTATCAATGCGCACATGTCTTTTAAATCCGCTGAATCAAACATAAAGTTTCCGATAAGCAATTGATTGGAGCTTTCCTTGACCACTTTTCCTGCCAGAGCCGCGTTTTCCAGGCCCCTTTTCAGGGCGTTTAGATCCCTGCCATTGGCTGTCTGGCTGCCGAGCTTGCCGGTGATCCTCTCTATATCCGATATTTCCTTAAGCACATCCCTTAAGTTTTCCCTTGTGTCGGAAAACTCCGTGAAAAACTGTATTATATCCTGCCGCTCTTTTATCTTCGCAATATCGGTCAGCGGGTTTTTCAGCCATTTTTTCAGTTCCCTGCTGCCCATGGAGGTGAGCGTATGGTCGAGCACGCCGAACAGTGTGGTCTCGTCGGATTTTATGGAAGACTCCGTAACCTCGAGGTTTCGCAGCGACACTGCGTCTATGTAAAGCAGGTCCTGGCGCGAACGCAGCACAAGCTTGTTAATGTGGTATAAAACGGTCTTCTGCGTCTCGTATATGTAAGCGATCAGGCTTCCGGCGGCGGCAATCACCGTATCTTTGCCTTCTATGCCGAAGCCGTCCAGGTTCAAAACCCCGAAATGTTCCTTGAGCTTGTCGGTTGCCACGTCTTTCTGGTAATTCCATCCTGAATACATGTTGACAAAAACCCTGTGCGCGCCGGCCTTTACCCGTTCTATTATATTTTTCGAATAAACTTTGTCATCCGGGTAATTATCAGGAAGCAGCAGTTCCGTGGGCTGTATCTTTTCTATTTCGTCAATGATGAGGTCGAACTTACCGTCGAACTCTGTCTCCTGACAGAAAAATTCCCCGGTTGTCAGGTCCAAAAACGCCATACCCGCGGTGGTTTTGTCCACGCAGACAGACATGATGTAATTATTCGTCTTCCTGTCCAGCGCCGACTCCTCGATGACGGTACCGGGTGTTATCACCTTTACGACTTCCCGCCTTACCAGGCCCTTTGCGTCCTTCGGGTCCTCAACCTGCTCGCAGATGGCCACTTTATATCCGGCCGTAATAAGTTTGTATATGTATGAATTCGCCGCGTGGAAAGGTATGCCGCACATGGGCATCTTGACGGTCCTGCCGTCGCCGGAACTGCGGGAAGTCAGGGCTATCTGGAGGACTTTGGAGGCAAGCTTCGCGTCGTCGCCGAACATCTCATAGAAATCTCCGAGCCTGAAAAATAAAACGGCGTCGCCGACCTTTTTTTTCGTCTCTAGGTACTGTTTCATCATCGGGGTAAGTTCGGACATAGGTTCCTTTTTTTGGCGTTGTACTCTTTTTTTTGCAGGCCGTCATTGCGAGGAGGCGTTCTTGCATCATACCGACGAAGCCTATAGTCCATGAGTTCACTCATGGAAATATCAGTTCCACCGATAAGCCTTAAAAACGCGGCGTACTGCAAAAGTACAGAGATTGCCATGAACCACTCGCAGTAGCTCGGGTACATGGCAAGCTTTCGTCGTTAATAATCGCGCTCCTCGCAATGACGACACTACTTAAAAAACAAAAAAACGACCTTTAGCGGTCGTTTGGCTTTCGCTCAGGTATTTATTCTTTTTTTCTACAGGTCGTCGTCGGACGCCCTTTGCTTTTTTATCCTCTTGTCCATCAGTTTCAGGCCCTTTTCCACGTTGTTGCGCCATATGGTGTCCGGGAACATCTGAAGGAGCGACGTATAAACTTCCCTGGCCAGCTCGTATTCACCGAGCTTATACTGCGACTTGCCCAGGCCGTAAAGCGCCTCTTCCTGGAAAAAATTATTGCTTTTCAGGAGGTCGTTGAACACCGCCTTAGCCGTTATGTAATCGTTTTTTTCCATGCACGCCTGCGCGCGGTGGAGGCATGACAGAGAATACAGTACTTTGTTCTTTTCCGAACGTATAACGCGCTGGTAAGATTCTATGGCCTGGTCATATTCCTTTCGGAGCGTGTATATGTCGCCGGAATATATGGCGGCCCAGCTGTAAAACCATATCTCTTCCGGGTAGTTCCTGAGTATTTCATTGAAGTATTTCAGCGCCTCGGCAGACTTACCCGCATCCTTATACAGGGACGCCGCGTTAAAATAAGCCATCACAGTGTATTCGCCTTTGGGGTAATTCTTGATATAAAGGTCGTATGCCCTTACAGCCTGGGCCATGGAATTCTGGGAGGTCTTTATCCTGCCTACGGCAAAATAAGCTTCCTCCGCCTGCGGCGATGCCTTGTATTGCTCTATTAAATTCTTGTACTCCGCCACGGCGTCCTCATATTTTTTCATCTTTTCATAGGTGCGCGCCATTTCCATTATGCACTGGGGCACCCACTCGCTGCCGGGGTATGTCTGCTTCACTTTCATGTATAATTTTAACGCGTCTTCATACCTGCCTTTGTCCGTGAGCGCTTTTGCCTCGGCAAACGGGTCGGCCGCAAGTGAAAACTGTATTATCCCGAGTAAAAACAGGGTCAGAAAAAGCAGCGTCCTTTTATTCCTCATAAAATCAGATCACATTCTCCTCAATTGTTGGGTGAATATTTTTAATACCCGGACTGGAGCCCGCCGCCGATCGTATCCGCGCCTTTCACATTATCCTCGTAATTATTGCTGTTTCTTTCCGCGAGCGCGCGCGCGTCCTTAAGGCTTTTTATACGCTCTTCAGCCTGCTGTGTATACTGCTCGTATTTATAGAACTGGTATACCACCTGGTTGTAGGCGTCTTTGGCGCTTTTATAATCCCCCGCCAGTTTATATGTGTCGCCTATATGTATGGCCGCAAGCGGCGCCCACTCTGTGTCCCTGTATTTGAACATTATGAGCTTGTACTCTTTTACCGAACTTCTGAACCTGTTTGTCTGGGCATAAAGCTGGGCAAGCTGAAAGCGGCCCTGTATCTCTGTCGGCGTGTTCGAAAAATATTTTACGAGGTTTTTGTATATTATCTCCGCCCTCTTGAACTTTTCCTGCTTCATGTAGATTTGCGCAAGGCTGAAGTACGCCCTGATGACCTCTGATTTTGCCGGACCGCGCCCTATCATGTCCTTGTATATCTCTATTGAATACGGGTACTTGTCCAGTTTTGCGTAGCACCCGGCCAGTCTGTAATTTGACTCGACCGCCGCCTCGGATTTCGGGTTTTCCGCGAGCACCTTCTGGTACTGCACTATGGCCTTATCATACTGCCTGGAATATTCATAGGCGTTCGCGAGCGAGTATCTGACGGTAAAAAGCGTTTTTGCCGTCGGGTAATTTTCTATTATCCTGGACCATATTTCCGCCGCGCCCTCATAATCCTCTATGTCATAGTATTTTTTTCCCTCTTTGTAAAGGTCCTGGACGTCTTTTTCAATCTCCTGCTTGGTCTTTGCCTTCTGCTCTATATTGACCTCATTTGACTGGAACATGGCTTCGCTTGTCGGGATAGGGGTGGGTGTTGCCACCGTTTCATTCGCCGTTACACCCGTGCCCTGCTGTTTCTGTTCTATGCCTGTCTTGGAGGAATTAGTCATGGCGTTCTTATAAGTATCCCCGCCGGCGCCCTGAGAAGCCTGCGCGCTGCCGTTTGCCGCGGTATTATCCTCGGGAGCCATAATATTGCTGACATTGACTGAACCTTCATTGACGGTCTGTTCGTTCCCGTTGGAAAATGCCTCGGGGTCATCCGCGCAAAGGATATAAACAGGCAAAATAATCATTAAAATAAAGGCAAAATAGAGTATTCTTTTCATCTCACTCTCCTTTTTTGTTGTGTAAAACAGATTATCATAATGGGAGGGGTTTGTCAATAAGACAGGTTTTTAGCACATATTTATATATTCACTTCCACCAAACACGTCTTCTGCGTCGACACCGGCACCACGGTCCCTATTATGGGTTTTCCGTCGACTTCTATTCCTTTTACACCGCGTTTCACCCTTATCTCGTACTCGCAGCCGCGGTATGTCCTTTTTACCGTAAAGTCGGTCCATGCCGACGGCACGCGCGGCATAATGGATAGCCCGTCCAGGGTCGGCTTGATGCCGAGTATATACTGGGTCGCGGCCACATACATCCATGACGCCGTTCCTGTCAGCCAGGAGTTTGCACCCTCACCCACATTGAGGCCCTCGTTTGAAACTATGGCCTGGCAAAAAACATACGGTTCGGTCTTTAATATCTCGGCCGAGTCATTCCCCTTAAGCGGCAGGATATTTTTATAGTATTCAAAGGCGATGTCCGGCCGGTTCATTACGCATTCCGCCACTATGGCCCAGGCATTGGCGTGCGCGAATATCCCGTTTTCTTTCCTTCCCGTATTATACCTGGATATGAGCCCGTATGTCTGGTCGTATTTGTCAAAGGATGGCCAGAGTTTTTTAACGCCTTCGGGCGAGGCAAGATGTTCCCTTACGCTGTTCATGCTCATAAGCGACCGCTCATAAGGAGCGGCGCCGGAAATGACGCTCCATACCTGGGAATTAAGGAATATTTTCGCTTTCTCGCTTTTCTGGGTCCCTATCACTTCGCTGCCGAAACCGCGCACGTACCAGTAGCCGTCCCAGCATTTGTCATTTATGACGGAAGTCATCTTGTCGGCGCGCTCGTTAAAGAGCTTCTCATCCGCCGGCTTCGACATTTTTTTCGACAGTTGGGATAGCAGCCTTAATGCGTAAACATACAACCCTGCCGTGACAACAGACTCGGGTTTCTCTGCTTCCATCCAAAGGTGCAGGGTGTCATTCCAGTCCGCAGTGAGTATCAAAGGCAGGCCGTGCGCGCCTTTCATGCGTTCGGTATAATTTACCGCGTCCACAAGGTGCTGGTAAATGGGCGCTTTTTTCACGGAATCCGCGTAGCCGCATTCCTCCTTAAGCACGTCCATGTCCCCGGTCTCGGATATATACGCGTGCACCATCTGTATCAGCCATAGGTGGTCGTCGGAAAATCCCTTCAGGTCGCCCTTGCCGCCTGCCGGGAAGAACTGGTGGTACGTGTCGCCCGTTTCAAACTGACAGGTGGATATTATCCTGAATATCCTCTGCCTCGCGCGCTCGGGCATCTGCGAGTTTATCGCGAGCGTATCCTGGCACGAATCCCTGGTTCCCATGCCGCGGCCCTCCCCGTTCTCGTAAAAAGATATGTAACGCGACCAGTCAAAAGTGGTCTTGCACTGGTACTGGTTCCATATATTGACCATGGAGTTGACAGCCGGGTCCGGCGTCTCTGCCGTGTACTTTGCGAGGTTCTCGTCCCAGTGGCTTTTTAGTTCCGCCAAAGCCTTGTCAACATTTTTCGGGTTCTTGTATTTTGTCATGGCTTTCTTTTCCGCGCCGAGGCCCTCGCCGTAACCGAGGACAAACACGACTTCTTTCTCTTCCTTAGCCTTCAAAGTCAGGTTCACGTTAAGCCCGCCGAAAGGCGCCCAGCCGACCGCGAGCGAACCCGAGCACTTGCCGTTCTCAACAGCGATCGGGTTTGCCTCTCCCCTGTACGGGCCGACAAAATTCTGCCTTACCCCGTCAAAGGACGCGACTTTGGTGTTTGACCAAAAGTACGCGAAATTATGCTTGTGCATATTATAAAGCGTGAGGTGATACATGCAGTTATTCTTAAATTCCGTCTTCCCGATATTCAGGTTGTACTGATAATCGGTCATATCGTTCAGGGCGTCCCAGAGGCAGAATTCAACGTACGTGAAAAGGCTGATCGAACGCGCCTTGTTCGTGTTATTCTTTACTTTTATCCTCCATATTTCATTCGCCTCCCCAACCGGCACAAAATACGTGGTCTCGGACTTGATGCCGGCGTATTCCGAACTGATCTTAGTGTACGAAAGGCCGTGCCTGCATTCATATTTATATTTCTTCAGGTCCTTGTTAGTTGGCTGCCATGTGGCTGACCAGTAATCCTTCGTTTTGTTGTCGCGCATGTAAATATACCTGCCCGGCCTGTCGGAGGGGACGTTATTATACCTGTAGCGCAGCAGCCTGTTGTGCGCGGCGTCCTTATAAAAGCTGTATCCGCCGGCCGTATTTGACATGAGCCCGCAGTAAGAATCCACGCCGAGATAATTGATCCACGGAAGCGGTGTGTCCGGCCTTGTGATCACATATTCCCTGTTCGAGTCGTCGAAATATCCGTAGCGCATTCATGAACCTCCTGTTTTAATAAGAAAAGATAGGAGAGATGCCTCTCTCCTATCTTTTAAAATATTCTGTATATGCTGCTTTCGTAATTTTTTATTTTAGCTGAAACTTTTTTCAGCCGTTTTATAATTAAAATTTGCCGACAATAGAGAGGTACTGTACCGGCGTAAGTTCGTTATAAACATAAGCATAGTCAATGCCTATGAAATACCATCTGATCGACGCGCCCATGCTCCAGTCCATAGCCTGGGTTAAAGTGCCGCCCGCGTCCCCGTTGGGTATTCCGCCCCAGCTCTTGATGCCTCCGCGGATGCCGACCATGTTGACCCCGTTATTTTTCCACCATAATTCTCCGCCGGCGTGTACTATAAGCTGGTATTTCGTATCCAGGTCAACCGCCGGGGTGAGCTCAAACGACCCCATCTCGATCTTGTACGCGATACCCGGCTTGAAATTCGGGTCCACTGTTTCTTTGCTTCCGGTGGTAACGCCCGCTATCGGGTCCCACGATATCTGGGTAAAAACATCCTGTATGTTCAATCCGAGCTGCAGCCCTTTCAATTCCTTTACAAACTCACCCGCTGCAAAGAACGCGCTTAAGTCAAAGCCTCCGCCCATGTAGTTTACGGTGGCATATGTTTCGCCGTTTACAAGCGCCGGGTAGTTGCCGAGCATTATTTTTCCTCCCAAGCCGAGCGAAAAACCTTTGGTTAAGGGATACGCGTAAGCCAGGTAGATCACGTTATCCGCATTTTCCGTGGACTGTTCAATAATGTTGCCTATCGAATCAGTAAGGGTTATGCCGCCTATCGCCTGCCTGAGCCAGCCAAGTCCGAACGCCCCGGCAACACCCGTATTATAAACGAGGTTGACGTAAGAGTACTTGGTATCCAGGTCGTTTATCTTCGTCAACTTGACCGAGGATACTTCAACACCCTGGATATTTGTCATGCCTGCCGCGTTCCAGTAGGAAGTGGAAGCGTCATCCGCGATACCCGCGAATGTTCCGCCCATACCAAGCGGCCTTGCGCCGACGCCGATTGCCATGGATTCGCCGGCAAACTGAACGGTAGTCGAGGAAGCCGCAAAAACGCTCCCTGAAAAAGCAGCCGCTGCCGCGACCATTGTTAAAACTGCGAGCCTGATTGATTTCATGAAACTCCTCCTTTTAAATTATAGCGGCTTCGGTCTTGGAATCAAAAAAGTGCGCCTTGTTCATGTCGAACACAAGCTCCACTTCCTGATTTACCTCGACTTCGGCGTCAGAATCCATCTTTGCGATAAACGGCGTCTTTCCGGTCGTTAAGTACACAAAACTTTCGCTTCCAAGGTGCTCCACTACCTCTACCGTCGCCGCTACCGTATTGTCAGCGCTCGCGTTCGGCGCGTATACCTTGTCATATATGTCCTCAGGCCTGATTCCCATGGTGATATCCCCTCCGGAGAGGCCCTTTAACTTGTCGGCCATCGCGTCGGGCAGGCGCACTTCAAAGTTCTCTTCGTTAAAGTACAGCCCTCCCTTTTTCGATTCAAGCGTGCCGTCTATGAAGTT
>PMTB01000063.1 GCA_003167475.1 candidate division FCPU426 bacterium
AATATGGACCCTGCCGCCTGTGAAAAGAAGAGCATCACCATTATGAAAAACAGGTAGTTCCGGCTGTAATACATGCAGTAGATCAGGCCTATCCCGAAGAATATGGCCGTGGAAAAATCCACGGTCGGTTCATTGGGCATGCCTCCGGAATTCCTCTGCCTGGAGTCCCCCATATGGTTGAACATAAGAAGAACGATTTTCGCGTTGTCCAGGATGCCTTTGCCCACGTTCCTGGGCGCGTTGGGGTCGCCGCCGAAAACGGAAACCTCGCTGGCCCTGGAAAAATAGATCTTGCTGGAAATAAAATAATTGTGGACCATTATCGAGGTGAAAACCCAGAACCCCAGGCAAAAAGCGACAATACCGATGAAGTTTTTCCTGAAGAAACGCTTTTCATTTATGGATTTGAAAAGAAAATATATTCCTATTGGCACGACCACAAGAAAACCGGTCATGACGCCGTGCCATGTCAGGCCGAACGACAGCCCGGCCATAAGAAAACTCAGCTTGTCCCTGCGGCGCAGGGCCAGGATTATAAAATAAACAGCCGCGAGCATCCCGAGTATCGTGAAAAACCCGAAATGCGACGTACGGCCGTAATGGACGCTCCACCTTAAAAAAGTGAAAATAACCGTCACGAACATGGCGGTCCTCGCGTTTATCGCGGCGCGTATGAAAAAGTACATGATGGGCACGGAAATGACGCCTAAAGAAACGCCCACAAGCTTCATGACTGTACGGTCGGTCCTGCCCCCTAGAAGCCATGAGAAGAACGAAGTGATATTGAAACCCAGGCCGTAATTCCCGACATTGTAATCCGACGAGCCCTTTAGTTTCCCAAGGAACTGGAATATAAATCCGCCGGCCTCGTCGTTCTCTATCCCAAAAGGCCTCAAATCCAGGTCATAGAGCCTGAGCCATAAAGCGACCATGATTATTACGGCCAGGAAGACCATTTCCAGCTTTATAGGAAGCTTATCCTCGAGTTTTTTCGCGTCATATACCGGCGCGGCAAAAACAAACATGAAACCCGCAATGAAGAACAGCTTGACTGCTTCATTGATATTATGCTGTGTGAAAAGGACCTGGCCTTTGAGCGCGATAAAGAACGCCGCTATGATGACCACGAGGCTGATGATGCGCGTGTATATATTGTCAATGAGCGGCCTTTCCCTGTAGCTTAAAAGCGGCAGGGCGAAGAACAGGCAGCCGATGGCCGCCATATAGAAATATATTGCCGTGAGATTGGTCTCCTGCGACGGCAGCAGCTTATTGCCTATGACAACGAAAATAACCATGAGTATGAGCATTACTGCCTTAAATATGTAGTTGTTGGCGAATTTGTGGTCGGCAAGCAGAATTTCTTCCTTCAGGTCGAGGTGCGCGGCGTCCCTTTTGTCGGCATTTTCAGGCAGGCCGAGAAACGTAAGGATGATGCCAACCACGGTGACAGCGGTCCCGAATTCCTGCAGCGCAATATTGTTTTTAAGGAGTAAAAACCATCCGATCAGGAGGCAGGCTGTCCCGCAAATGAGGAGAAGTATCTTCACCCCTTTTTCAAGCGTAACGGTGAATTTGATATTTGGTTCTTTTAACCGTATGAAATAAACAAACATCATGACAGACACGGCCACAAACGCGAAGAACATGGAAAATTTCTGGGTAAAAAGGAAATACTGCGAACAAACCAGTACGAGGATGGAAATTATAAGTACGGCCATCTTTGGAACCACAAGGTCAAAACTTAAATAACTGCCCGGGCTTCCTTCCGCGCCGGTTTTTTTGAGGCGTCCCGCGGCATTTTCAATGATTGCCTTAAAAAACAACATAATCCCGGCGCCGGGATTGGGTTTATCCCNNGGCCAAAACCTGCGGAGCGCCTTTCTTTGACGCGGATTTCCCGCGTTTTCCCGCAGGTATTACCGGAACCGGCGCCTGCCCTGCCTGAGCCGCCATTTTCGCGGCATTCTCCGAAAGAGTCCTGAAAAAAGCCGCGATCTTTTCGGCCAAGCCTATCAGGTCCGCGTTGGTAAAACCCAGGGCAAAAAACGCGAGCGATACCGCCGTAAAAGCCACGCAGGCGGTGTAGTTTTGTTTTGACAAAAGAAAGAACTGCCCGGCCAGGATCAGAAAAACGCCTATGCCGAAATAAATATATTTTTGATTTTTTCTCATTTATTAAATTCCTCCCGAATGCCTGCCCGGATAATTAATATTTTATGGTCTTAAAAACGGCTATCTCATGCGTGCATACGTATATGTTCCCGTCGGACCCGCCTGATATTGCCGGAGGAAATGTTATCTGGAAATTCCCGCTTATATCCCTGTCGAATTTCCCGATCATTTTGCCGCCGGGACTGAACACAATTATCTTTGAGCCGGAAAAATCATTTATATAGATATTGCCGTCCGCGGCGACAGCCACCTGGGCCATGGAGCAGACATCCTGCTTGGGGAACGCGATATCGGTAATAAATCTGCCCGAAGCTGTAAGCACTTTGACGGCGCATGGATTACCCGTGAATACATATATATTATCCTTGGCGTCCGTGAATACCCTGCCAATGCCGCCCTGAATCTTGTCATTTCCCGACCCAAAACCGGCCATCTCGCCGAGCTTGACCCCGTCCAGGCTGTACCTGTATATCTTGGCGCTCGTATTGTCGCCCGCAACGAGTTCATCCTTGCTGTTTATGCAAAAACCGGACATAACTTTGACTTCCGGCAATACGACCTCGCCGATCTTTTTGAAATCTTTAATTTTAAACAGGGTGCTTGTGCCTTTGAGCATGCAGTAGATAGTGCCGTCCTTGGATTCAGCCGCCCATAAAAGAGAAGCACCGACAGGAGTATAAAAACCCTTCAACTGCCCGGTCATTTTATCCTGTACCTGCACCTGATTATTGTCTATGCCGACCGTAATGTAATCGTTGTTGTATACCACTCCGCAGACTATCCCGCGGTAAAAGGACTTGTAGGATGTCACAAGCGCGGGTTTTTTGTTCATCATGGCCGACTGTTTGATCATCATCAGGGACTCAATGGAGATAAGGGCGACTATTACCAGAACGACCACCGCCATTATCACTCCGCCGTTGCTTTTTTTCACCGGAATTACCGGTGCCGCCTCAACCGTCTTATTAACCGAACGCTTAGCTTTTTTGACTGACTTCGCCCTTTTCTTAGCCATTATTCCTCCTTGAATTATTATAGAATTTTCAATATTTGATATCTTATCAAAATTTGTTTCTTTAATCAAGGCAATTTCACTCCCCAAAAAATAAGCGCCCTATTCGTAACTTAACTGGTTATAAGTTACCTCGGACGGCTCTTTTGCGCCCCTTTTTTGGATAAGGAGCTCAATGGGGTTTCCGTAATATATTTGATGATTTTTTTCTTCGACTTGTATCCTGTGCCTGCCCGCGGAAAGCAGGATCTCGCCGGCTTTTTCCTTTTTACCGTCAGTTTCATAGACCTTTACTCCGTCAACCACGACGCCGGCCTCATATGACGATTTGAATATGACCTTATAATACCCGCTTGAGTCAACGGACAGGAACCCCTTCCACTGCCTGTTTATAAAATTACATGGCTCCGCGGCATTGTACCACCAGTATCCCCTGTGTGTCAGGCTGTAATACCTGGACATGAACGTCTGCCCTTCACAGGTGGATTTGCAGGCCAGGCCGAATATCCTGCCGGACTTAATCACATCTTTATAGGCGATCGCGCTGAACGCCGGACTGTTCGGCAGCTTAATACTCAAAACCGGGTCCTTATCCTTAATGGATGAAATAACCATCTTTATCCTGTTTAAACCCCTGATA
>PMTB01000195.1 GCA_003167475.1 candidate division FCPU426 bacterium
GTCATAGTGCGCCTTGTGGTGCAGGCAGCTCATCCAGTGGACAAATATTCCTATTATAATGATTATTGCCATGATAGGCAGCATGAGCTTGAATTTATAATACCCGACGCCATTGGGGGCTAAAATAAGCGGTATAAGCAGGTAAAAGTTCAGCGATGCCAGCGCCATAATTATGGAGCCGTAATTGTGTTCCTCTTCTATATTGAATACCGACAGCACGGCCATACCGATGAACATGATAAAATTCACGGGCAAAGCGTAATGGTTGAACAGGTCCACAAAATCCCCGGCAAATTTTAAAAACCCTGTCTTTGTCGTCCTGTCTATGAAATAATTCCCTTCGATAAGCACAAACACAAAAAAACAGGCGGCCAGGTTGATGAAAAAAACCGTAAGCGCTATATTCTTCCCCCTGCCGTAATTCATGGTTGACTGCGCTAGCACGGTCGCAAGAAAATTAAGGCTCAGGACGGTGATGAGGAATTTCAAAGTAAAGCGCGAGCCATCCCTCCAGAAATCCACCTTGAAATCCCCGATACCTATGCTGTTGGCGGTAGCGTTGGAGACTACGAGGTAACATATGAAAAATGCCAGGAGCGCGTACGCTGAAAGCAGTATCTTGAACTTGTAAATTTTGGGGTAGGATACCAGTGCGATAAGGAACATGAAAGCCGAAAGGACAATAAGTATAATGTTGTAAGCGGGCCTGACTATGTCATTTTTCATGAAGTCGATGATGCTGCCCTGGGCCAGCCCGAAAGCAAGCTCAAAAAGCGCTATAATAATAATGGCTGACACCATAAACTCTATCCTGTACCTTTTCATAAATAACTTAAACTCGGGGCTCAATGCCGGCATATGTCAGATCTCCTTGGGTTTTGTTGATAGCACATGATATCAAAAGAAAAAGCCGTTGTAAAGACCGTAAAAGTCCTAAAATCGCATTAGAGGTCTGTGTATGCGATTTTAGAACAATGTAAAGCCTCCCAATTTATATTGAACCATTTTTTTATATTATAACATTTATTTAACACAGGCGCACTTTTCCATCACGCTTTGTTCCCTGTCCCTGGGTGTTGAGGCCGATATCCTGTAAATGAAAACCCCGGAAGCGACGGGTTTTATGGCCCTGTTCCTGCCGTCCCAGTAAAAATGATTGTACCCTGCAAGGCCCTTGAGGTCCTGTTCCCACCTTACAACTTCGCCGGACACGGTATATATTTTTATTTTAACGTCCGCGTCCGTGGAGAGCCAGTAAACTATCTGCGTGTCCTTCACAAAAGGGTTTGGAAAATTACCCTTGCCCTTTAGGAGGAGCGGGATGGGCGTCGGCGTCAGGGTGACCGTCATGGTCAGTGTGGCGGTCACAGTCCCCGTAACGGACGGCGTCAGGGTGGGGGTTACGGTATTTGACACGGTCAGCGTGAATGTCGGCGTGTAAGTGCCGGTCAATGTCGAGCTTGATGTTATTGTCATGCTCAGGGTCGCCGTATACGTATAGGTTGTTGTAAAAGTCGGGGTGCGGGTGTATGTCACGGTCGAACTTTGGGTAGCCGTGTATGTGGGGGTTATTGTGAAAGTCGGGGTGCAGGTGAATGTCGCGGTAAAGCTGGGGGTTGCCGTGGACGTCAATGTGACCGAGGGTGTCGGCGATATTGTGGATGTCTGTGTTACCGTTAACGTCTGTGTGATGGTCGGCGTCTGCGTAATAGTCGGTGAATTGGTAAAGGTGGGAGAGATGGTCGGGGTGTGAAAAATATCGTTAAAACCCCCTCCTCCGGGATAAGAGTATGCGTCAGAAACCGCAAACCCGTAAACATTTACCCCGAAATTGACCGTTGAAGATATATTATGCGTCCCGACCCCGACATATACGGATTCCCCTGAATACCCGCTTGTGCTTATCGGTGAAAAACCCGAAGACGGCAAATTTACACCGTCAAGCACTATGTTCCCGGTGTCCGCGTTATCTACAACAATGTTCAGATAATTCACAGGCATACCGGACGCCGGTGTGCTTACGGTATAACTGTTGATATACTGTTCAATCGGAAATATCAGCATCATGGACGGATCCGCTGTCGGCACGCCGTCAAACGATGTTCCGTCCGAATATTGCGCCACAAGTATTGGTTTGTCAGCGGCTATATAGGAATTTGTGGTCAACTGGGTTTCAAAATACTTCCCTTTATTGAGAACAGCCACAGTCGCCCCGTTCACCTGCACGGTGGTATTGTCCACGGAAGCAAGAAAACGGAAAGTGTCTCCTCTGAGCCTCGTGGCAAGGGGCACGCTTAAAAAATGCCTGCCCCATGCGTCAATAGGTGGCAACTGCTCCACTATATAATTGCAGTAAGTGGCTGATATTGGTATATCGGCGCAGCTGTTGGAACCGAATACGGCTATGGGCTTGTCGGCTGAGATAAGGGTGCCTGTCAGGTCGCCCGAATTTGACACAAGCTGATAAGCGTCTCCAGTGTTCATTGTGAAAGAAAAAGGCACGCCCGCGAACGCCCTTGTCCCGCCTATCGTGACATTTGACGTAATGATCACCGTGGTATTGTCATATGCCGCCGCTATCCCAAACTGCGGCTGGCCGGCCTGGGGACTGTATGATAGCGCCATATAATCCGTGCCAAGCGCGGTCACGGGGAGGCCAAGGTAAGCGTCGGTGGACATCGGATAATACCATAACCCGTATACGGTCACGTTGTCGCTTGATACCACATGTATGGCAACGGGCTGGGTGCCGTCGTTCATACTTGTGTATGCGGCAGCAGGCAGGTTAATGGTCGTGACGGTGCCGGGTACTATCGTGAAAGCCGACGAAAAAAATAAACCGGGTATTGTCACTGTCCCGGTTGCAGGCAGTTTTCCGGTTATAATAAGAGAAGGGAAGTTACCCGCGGGATTATCCGGGAACATGAGCCAAAACTCCTTGCCCGAATTTCCGATAGCGTTGGCAAACGGCGGGAATAAAAACAGGATAATGAATAATCCCGCCAAAAAATGTATTGCTTTATTTTTCAAGATAAATCACCTTTGTCTTTTAATGATTTAGACAAAAAAACCGGTATTTTGTTCCTTTATATATATATGGGCTTGTTTTGCGCAAACCCCAAAATAGGCCGCCGTTTTCTTATTATACACCATATAAATACAAATACCACACGGTTTTGGCATACGCATATCTTCCATTTTTAGTATATTATTTTTCCGTCAGGGCTATAATGAACGGTCAATGAATGACAAACAATTTTCCGCAAATAACGTTTTTATCACTGTAGGGTTTTACAACATACAGATATATTCCCGGCGACACCTTTGCTCCGGAAAAGTTTGTCCCGTCCCAGTAATTTATCCCTCCCTGCGCCGTAAGGGTCCTCACGTGCTCGCCCGAAAGCGTGTAAATGGTGAACATATACCCGGTCGGAAGGCCTATGAATTTAACGTTGCCCCGGGATAGCGAGTAGGGGTTTGGAAAAGCGTAAACCGCGCCTTCCGGTATGGGTGTTGCCGTAGGTGTTATTGTGGGCGTGGGAGATACGGTCGAAGTTACTGTTATGGTGGGGGTCAATGTCGGGCTTAAAGTCATTGTTGCTGTTTGAGTCACGGTCCATGAAAATGTTATTGTTGAGGTCGGGGTGATGGAACATGTCACGGTCGAGCTTGGAGTCGCCGATGGGGTTTGCGTTACCGTATGCGTCCATGTTATTGTCGGGGTCTGCGTGATTGTAGGTGAATTGGTAAAGCTCTGTGTTATTGTCGGGGTCTGGGTTATGGAACTGGTGGGTGTTGTTGTAAAACTCGGGGTAATGGTGCGCGTATAGGTCATGGTCTCAGAACCGTTTATTGTCTGAGTGACGGTCGGAGTTGTAAGCAGCGGTTCACTGTTAAGGCCGTAATAGGTCAGGAACGTTATGCTCGCTCCCGGCGCGAGCGTGAAGCCGGGCGAATTTTGGTCCCCATTGCACCACCAAAGCACCACGGCGCTGTCAGCCGGGTCAGTACCGGCGGGCGGTATCGATACCCCGGCCGGGGCCAGTGTCCATTGGGGCGCGTTTACCTGGCTCCAGTTTGCGATTTCCATTATGTCGGGTTCCACAGCCGGATCGTCATAAGCCGGGTTATTATTTTTATTATATCCCCTCCCGACAAGCAAGGGCGTGTCCAAAAGCGGGGATACGTCGTAATCCCACCAGTTTGAAGGTATCTGGTTTAAGGATTTATAATAAACCGTGTTCTGAGTTATGACGTTAAAACCGTTATCGACCGATATATTAGTGCCGTCATTGACAATTACCTTTGTGTCGAGCTCGAGGCGCAAAGCCACATTATGCGCGGTCACGCCATTTGTATTGGTCAGCGTGTATTTAAATTCCGCCGTGTCCAGCTGGTTAAGCGTGCCTGTTGCCGGGTTCACAACCAGCGCCCAATTGCACGTAACAGTGATATCCCCTATCTTTTTCGCGCCCTGAATGAAAGTCGCGCCTGTCGCCAGGGGGGTTGACACGGTTACGCTTGTAAGGTCATAAACCATATTGTCCACCTTTACAGTGGCGAACGTGGACCATGGCCCGCCATCCTCATAACCGTAGAGCAGGTCGGCATTTGGAACGGGCGCATATGTGAAAGAAGTGCCAAGGTCAAATGCGAATGTATTTTCATCGACTTCCAGTTCGAGGTAATTGTCCTGCACTGTTGCCATGGAAAAAACCATGTTTGACGCGGTTAAAGCCAGTACCAATACCGCCGCCCTTATATATCCACGCATAAAATTAATTGCCCTGTTTTTCAAGATGGATCACCCTTATGATCAGATTGATATTAAATTCCCCATAATCAAATTCATTATAGCACAAACGTTGAAATATAAATTACAAAACCGCAGGTATAATCCGGCAACCCGGTATAAATATGGTTGGGCGCAGCCAATATATGACCCTTTTTTGCCAAAAACCCCTTTAATTCTTGACATAGCCGCCAATCCTTGTTAAAATAATCCCGTTCTTATAACTTAATTTCACGGAGGAAAACTTTGAAGAATACCATTATTACACGCCTATTTTGCGCATTAATACTCTCTTCCCTGCTGTTTTTAACCGCTGGCTGCGGGCCTGATGTCAAGGCTGAGCGCAAGGCTGCGGCTTTGATCAACAGCTTTGAGACCCTTCCATCCGAACTTTCCATCGGCGACTTTGACCTGGATACCAACGGCTATGTGAACCTGGAACAGTTTAAAAAGTACGCTTCGCAGGGCAAATATTCATGCAAGGCCACTTTCTCGGTGCCTGTGGATTTCCTCACAACCACCCAGGCTGCCAGGGCCAAGGAATGGAAATCCTCAATAACCATGGGCATCAACACGCTTTCAAAACTCAAGAATACCACCTGGAATTTCTACAAGAAGTTCGCGGTGGATGTATACGTGGCTGACCAGACCTCGCCTGACATTTTCATAAAGATCGTGGATATGTCGGGCAACGAGTACCTGGCCCAGCGGCCCCTGAAAAACGGCAGGAACAAACTCGAGATAGTGCTTGATGACGTAAAAACCGCGCGCGTGGACACTTCCGCAATCACTTCATTTTCCATATATATGGACACAGTAAAACAGCCCAAAGACATTGTGCTTTACCTTGACAATATCAGGCTGGTTTTATAAGCCTTATGAAGCTCCAAGCCGGGGTGATACTGAACCTGCTCAGGGTCAAACAGTGGCCCAAAAACCTGCTCATCTTCGCGGCGCTTGTTTTTACAAACAACCTTTTCAATCCGGCCTATTTCGGCAGGGTCACCATCGGGTTTTTCCTGCTCTGTTTTGCCTCCAGCGCCCTGTATATATTCAACGACCTCGCTGACTTTAAATCAGACAGGCTCCACCCGTCCAAAAAAAACAGGCCGATTGCTTCGGGCGCCATAGCAAAGGATTTCGCTCTTGTCCTGGCCATACTGCTTTTGCTCGTCGCCCTTACCGGGTCTTTCTTCCTGAAATTCAACTTCTTCCTTCTTGTTGTTGTTTACGCGGTACAGACCGCGCTTTACACGCTTTACCTGAAACACATCGTCATAGTTGATGTTTTCATACTTGCCACGGGCTTTGTTTACCGCGCCATCGCGGGCGCCCTGGTACTTTCGGTGAACATCTCGCCCTGGCTGCTCATATGCACCATGCTCCTGGCGCTTTTTGTGGTGCTGGCAAAAAGGCGCAACGAACTTACCATCCCGGAGGCGCACAAACACAGGAAAATTCTTGAGGAGTATTCCATCCCCTTACTTGACGAGATGATATCGGTAGTCACCGCCTCCACGGTCATCGCTTACTCGCTTTACACCTTTACCTCCCCGACAGCAGTCAAGCACAATTACCTGATGCTGACCATACCTTTTGTTTTATACGGCATATTCCGCTACCTCTACCTGGTGCATAAAAAGAACCTGGGCGGCAGCCCTGAGACCATACTTTTAAGAGACATGCCCATCCTGATAGACGTGGTACTGTTCATAGCTTCCACCATAGTCATCGTATATTTTATAAAATGATACTGACGGTAACGCTGAACTCCACCATAGATATCGTAATTCCCGTAGACACACTCAACCCCGGCACAGTCTCCCGCACCAAAGCCATATACACATACCCGGGCGGCAAGGCCACTAACGTCGCGCGCGCCCTGAAAGAACTCGGGAGTGTTCCATACGCTACCGGTTTTGTCGGAATACGCGACTCGCGGGAAACAGAACACTTTTTAAAGCACCACGGTGTGGAGTCCTCATACATACCCTGCACGGGCTCCAACAGGATATGCCTGCTGATAACGGAGACAAAAGGGGCTCCAAGGGAAACCGTGATAAACTCGGAATCAGACATAGACATTTCCAAAAAGGAAATACAGGCCTTTTTTAAACTGACCTGCCCCCTATAAACTGGTCCAGCCCTGATTGTTAGTGTATACTATCAGGAGACCAAACACAAGGGGGTTCCTATGGGAACCAAAAAGCACAAGACAGAGCAAATTGTTTCGATTTTGAGACAGTTCGAAGTAGAAATAGCATCAGGAAAAAAGCTTGACGAAATATGCAAGACGGTGGGTATTAGCATCAATACTTACTACAAATGGAAACAAAACTACGGTGGATTAAAGACTTCTGAAGCAAAACGGTACCGTGGTTTAGAAGAAGAAAACAACCGGCTCAAGAAAGTTGTTGCGGAACAAGCCATAGACATCCAGATACTCCGGGAGTTTAAAAAAAAAGTGGAATTGGAATAAACCGGATAAGGGGTTTAGCGAAAGAATTAGCTTTTGAAATAAGGCGTTCTGAAAGAAGGATTTGCAAAAGCCTTGAAATACCACGATCAACGTTCAGGTACAAGAGCCATGCCAAAGACGATGCTCAACTAAGAGGCAGGATTGAGTTTTGGGCATTAAAGTATATCAGGGCCGGATACAGGACGGTAGCCGGGCTGATCAGGAACTGTGATAAAATAATTGTTAATCACAAGAAAGTTGAACGAATCTGGGTCGAAACAGGGCTTAAACAGCGTAGAAAAAAGAAGAAACGCCGCAGGATAGCCGGCAATATAGTAAGATTTAGGCCTGTGAGAAAAAACCAGGTTTGGAGTTATGATTTTGTGACCTGGCACTTGTTACGCGGCGGGAAGATAAGGATTTTGAACATAATAGACGAGTACACGCGCGAATGTATCGCTGTATATGTGAAACGGAGTATCAAGGCTACGGACGTGGAATGGGTACTAGCAACGCTGTTCATTGAAAGAGGAAGGCCAGAGTACATAAGGTCGGACAACGGCGCCGAGTTTACAGCCAAAGAATTAATGAGGTGGCTGAAGGACTTGAAGGTTTCAACGCTGTTTATTGAACCGGGCAGCCCGTGGGAAAACGGTTTCTGTGAGTCTTTCAACGGAAAGATGCGGGAAGAATGCTTAAACATAAATATTTGTGGTACAGTGGCTGAAGCGGATTATGTAATAAGAGAATGGGTTCAATACTATAACACAATGCGGCCGCACAGCTCCCTCGGAGGTTTGCCGCCTGCGCCGGAAGCTATATTGCCGGAGTATTTCGTAAAGACTGATTCATGTACAAACTTACATTAGAAAGTGGTACAATCTTTTGGGGCAGGTCA
>PMTB01000253.1 GCA_003167475.1 candidate division FCPU426 bacterium
CGGCGGCGGCAGGGCTGTTGGAAGGCCTGAAATACTATGCGGACAAAAATATATTCAGGGGCGGATAAAGTGAAAAAAAAATATTTTTGCGTGATATCAAATGACGACGGCATAACTGCGGCCGGGTTAAAAGCCGTTTATGAGGCGTTGGAACCCCTGGCTGATATCCTCGTTTCGGCCCCTGACACCCAGCGGAGCGGGGCGTCGCATTCCATATCCTGCGATAGATCCATCAGGGTAAAAAAAGTGCGCTATGGGTCAGGGCAGGCCTATTCCGTATCGGGCACGCCCGCGGACTGCGCCAAACTGGCGCTCTTAACCTTTGCGAAAAGAAAACCCGACCTGTTCATATCCGGGGTTAACCATGGCCCGAATATAGAGCAGTTCGTGCTGTATTCAGGGACTGTGGGCGCGGCCGCAGAAGCCGCCATACTCGGGGTGCCGGCGCTTGCTTTTTCGATAGACGAATATGCCCCGGAAAATTTCGTCGCTGCCGTGCAATATATAAGAAAAATAGCCCTGAAAGTCCTCCAGGGCGGGATAAGGATAAAAAAGCACACATTGCTGAACGTGAATTTTCCGGATACCAGGAACGGCACCGTCAAGGGCGTTAAAATTATGCCCAAAGGTTTTTATGAATACGCGGAAAAATACATAAAAAAGTCCGGGGGAAAGAACGGCACCTCGTATTACTGGCACATCATAGGTAAAAAGACGATAAGAAAGACCCATTTAACCGATGCGGACGCTGTTTCGGGCGGTTTTATCACAATAACACCGCTGGATTTTGACCTTAATGACGATGAGGCTAGAGTGAAACTTAAGCCCGGTGTTTTTATGGTTTGACATAAAAATTCCGTTATAAAAAAAACGCGGGCTTTTTGGCCCGCGTTTTTTTTATAAGTGTGCCGGAGGTTTTTGTCAGTCCTTCTTCATTCTCTCGAGCATCTTTTTTTGGACCTTTTCACTGTGTTTTTCAAGGAGGCTGATGTGTTTTTTGAACTTTTCGGCCGTCAGTATCTACTTGACCTTGAACATGTGTTCAGTCCGGGTTTTGATGAGCTTTTTTTCTATGTCGGCCATTTTATCCGTCAGGCTGTTTATTTTTGCCTTATCGACCGTCTCTTTTTTGAATTCATCATGGATGTCCCATACCGTCGTCATAAGCTCGTTCCTCATTGCCAGCAATTCGCGTTTTGAGGATTCCCTCATGGCCTGCAGTTTTTCTTCCTGGGCAGGAGTGAGGCTGAGTTCTTCGGTAAACCTGAAAACGTCGCCAATAGCCATCCCTGGTCCGGTCCCTTCGTTTGAGTCATGGCCCGGATTGTCCGCCGCACGTACGAGAGGGAACGCTGAAATCAGAACGACAATTGCCAGTACAAATATCTTCTTCATTTTTTCATCTCCTTATCAGAATATTTCATTATCATAGTCGTTGCCGTATATGTATGAAACTTCACCCGCATCCGCCGTATCGTCATAATAGGCGGTTTCAGTGATGTTGTAATCGTCAGCAAGGGCATTTGTCAATTTGGCCTTCCTGTCAAGGCCAGGGTATAGAAAAACCCCGGCAAGCAGCATTATTGCCGCGGCCATGGCAAAAGCCGGCCTCAAAACAGCCGGGAATATTGACCAGCGGCCCGCAGGCATGTGTTTCCTTATGCTTGCCAATATGGCGGGGGAAGGTTCCTTCAAACCCGCTTTGAACATGGACCTCAAGCGCGTGAGCTTGCCCAGTTCTTCGGAGCATGACGTACAGGTTTTCAAATGCGATTTGATGGCATCGGATTCCCAACCGGATACTTCATGCCTTAAGTAGTCATAAAGCATATCTGTTACGTGTTTGCAGTTCATAGTAAAGCCTCCTTTTCGGCATATTCCCTGAGTTTGGCTATGCCGCGGTTAATGCGGGACTTGACTGTCCCCAAATTTATATTCATGATCTCGGCTATTTCTTTGTATGAAAAACCGCCTATCTCGGCCAGCAGGATAGGCGCCTTAAGCTCGTCGTTTAACTTATCAAGCAGGGAATCCAGCATGGAAATATTTGAGTCTGTTTTTTTGGGCTCCGGCAGCTCCATGTTTTCGATCTTATCGCTCCTTAAGTTGCGGGAGCGTATATAATCAATGGTTTTGTTGACGGTCATCCTGTAAAGGTAGGTCTTTATGTCGGACTCACCCCTGAATGAAGAATAGCCCTCAAACAGCTTGATAAAAACGTTCTGCATTATATCCTCCGCCTCATCCCTGTTCCTGAGCATTCCAAGGGCCACGTTGTAAACGTATTTGGAGTTGTTTTTGTACAGTTTCTCAAATCTTGGGTCCATAGCGCTCCTTTGGGCTTGTATCAACTATTAGACGGTTTATAGCCGCCTTTTGTTCATTTAATTATAACATATATCCGGGGAATTGCCCCTTAAAGCCGTCAACCGGCTTTGAAAATACCGGAAAAGCCTTTGTGACCGGGTTTTTCTACAATAGGGCCGGTTGCGCTGTGACCTAAAACACACTGTTTTAGTGAGCGGCATTACACACTTTGCCGGATTGACATGTTATATTATTATAGAAAGAAAAATCCAAAAAGGCGGTGGACAAAATGCCGATAATTGTCATATGGAACGACGGCGGAGCAGCCCCCCCAAAAAAAGACCGGGAAAAACAACTCATCAGGGAACAGAAGAGAAACCCTTTCGATATTAATATTAACATTAGGCTTGCGGCATTTTACAGGGAGCAAAATAACTGGCCTGAAGCGGAACACCATGAAGAGTTCGTGGAATGGATAGACAGGATAAACCGCTTTGTAAAGTCCCGATAAAATCGCAAATACAGACCCCTAATGCGGTTTCAGGAGGACAAATACAGGTTGAAAAAAATCCCCTATAGATATATTATTACTGTATCAATTGAATCCACTGGAAGGGAATGATGTGAAAAACAACGGACCGGCCGTAAAGGCGCAAGGATACAGCAAAAGTTCCCGGGCGGAATACGTTTTTATTTTTCTTCTTTTGGCAGCCTCGCTTTTCCTGCTGTTTTACGGGCTTGGCACCAGGTATCTCTGGCAGGATGAGGCGCAGACGCCTTTGATCGCGAAAACCATTCTTCATACCGGTTTTCCATACGGGACAGACGGCTTGAATTTCTTTTCACAGGAAGGAGGGATAGAATACGGCCGGAATTACCTGTGGAAATGGCACCCTTGGCTGCCTTTTTACATAAGCGCCCTATCCATCAGGCTTTTTGGTGAAGGGAATTTTGCATACAGATTCCCGTTCGCCTTATTTGGGTTGGCCTCGGTTATACTGGTATATTTTATGATGAAGCGCCTGACAGGTTTATGGCGGAAAGCGGCATTTTGCGCTGCAGGCGTGGCCTTATCAACGGCCTTCCTGCTTCTGGCAAGGCAATGCAGGTATTACAGCGTTGAAATGTTCTTTATTGCAGGTTCCCTGCTGTTTTATGCGGATTATATGCGCAACCGGTCGAAGGGGACGCTGCTGCTGCTTTTTATATTTTTAACCGGGATATTCCACACCCTTTACATATATTTTTTTGTTTTGCTCGCGGCATTTGGCCTGCATCAATTTTTATTTCCGGTCAAAAGGGATAAAAATCTTGTAGTTGTGCTTATGACGTCGCTTCTCTTCAACCTGCCGTTCCTATTTTCAATTTACAGCATAGAATTCTCCCGGGCCAACGGCAACATGTTTGACGCGGCGCGCGTTTTACACATGATTAAAACTTATTGTTTGTACACGCTGAAATACCTTTTCCCTTACTTCGCGGTATTTTTCGCGGCCGTGATGTTTGGCTTACGTTTAAGGAAGGGCGGGCACGCCGCGGCCCCGGAAGATACTACCATGATACTCATGCTCTTTACGCTTGCGTCGC
>PMTB01000001.1 GCA_003167475.1 candidate division FCPU426 bacterium
TGGAAACAGATGTTTATATTGATCCTGCGGGTTATGAGGGTTCCGATGCGCTGGTCATTATAAGAGGAGACGGGCAGGCCAATGGAAATTTCTATTCGCTTGCGCTTTCTGTCGATAATTTTATCGGGACAAACGACACCGGCCATGTCGGTTTCCAAAGATGCAATTCGGTGGAAGGCTGTGAATGGCCGCTGTCAAATAATTGCTGCATAGTGACATCAGACAAATGGTACAGGGTAAAAATACAAATAGACCCGATGAACCAGTATCATTTCCAGGCAAAAGTCTGGGCAAAAGGCGACCCTGAGCCATCGGGTTGGGGAATAGATTGGACAGATCCGTCGCCAAACGCCGTAGAGGACAGCTGCACGAACGGGCAGAATTGGAGGCCGGGACTTGGAGAGGAACATGGCGCTTCAGGGGACACAAGGGACAGTTACAATAATTTCCTGGTCTATCTCCCGAGGACAAGTGTGAACACAATACTCTGGGACACAGTGCCTAATAATTCCAATAACGATATTACTTATGTCGGCCAGCAGGGTCCGCATCCATATAGCGGCAACTCAAGTGTGGCCAGCTGGAATCTTGGAAATATTACAAACGAAAGCGGCACGTTTACCTGGTGGGGAACCGTAAATACTTGCGGTCCTATCACTAATGTGGCTCTCATTAACGGCGCGGCTCCTGAAGTTGCTGCCATGTCAAACCAGCTCGTGGCTTTCCCGGTTTGTGTTACTCAGACAGGCTCTCCGACTTTCACAAAGACCTGGACGGCATCGCCTACTATCACTGTATTCGGGACATCGACATTTACCATGACACCGGCAATGACAGGTACTAACACGCTTACTGACACGCCGACAGCGACCATCACCATAACCGGGCTCTTCACCACGCCGACATTCACTTCGACGCCTTCACAGACACCGTTGCCGCCCGTGCTTACGCTTTTAAAATCGGCAAGCAAGACCTCTGGGATAGTGAACGGGGACGACATTTCGTTCAATATGCACATATGCAATACCGGCGGCGCGATAAGCTCCGGTACTATGACTCTTACTGACGATTATACTTCAGCCACCGATGACTGGATATATAACGGGCCTTATTTCATCAGCAATCCGGTCCCGGGTATAAACTACATCATGGCAAACAGTACCGGGAACGTGGCCACCTATACCATCGTTTTCCAGGCCCCGGGTTTCACCGGATGCGTGGATGTGCCTATGGACCTGAAACTGTTCCTGGACCCCGTGCAATGCTCATGGAGCAACATCGCGATCCTGAATACCGGGGGCTGGGGCGTAAACCCTGTATCTACTGTTGTTATGTCAAATAATTGCACCACGCCGACCTTTACTGCAACGGTTACCGCGACAACCGCGCCGTCAACCATGCAGCTGAGCAAATCCGTATTCCCTGCATACGCCAACAACGGCGACAACCTTTCCTATGTGTTGTCATATACTAACGCGTCAGGGGCCACTGTGACCGCTTACACGATCACAGACGACCTGTCCGGATATGCCCTGAATACACAGATCCAGTTCCTATCGTCAATTCCGGCGCCGACCACTTCGGCGGGTTCAATATATACCTGGAACCTGGGAACCATACCTCCGGGAGGCTCGGGCAATGTTATCTTCTTGGCAAAGGTTATAGGGACGGATACGACGCTGATGACAATTTGCAACAGGGCTTCCGACTCAACCGGCAACCTGACCGGATTTGCCTGCCTTTGGGAATTTACCGCAACCGCCACTTTGACGCAGACGCAGGGTATATTTACAAAGACATTTACGCCAACTTTTACGCCCACATTTACAATTACCAGGACTTATCTTACGACTTTTTCGATGACGCCGACAAATACCGTAACACCATCGGCAACGCAGACAATATTTGCGGCCGGGACCCTATCACCGACAAATACGATGACAGCGACGGTAATAATAACGCCGGCAACGCCTGCGCCGACTCCGGCAATGACCAGCACGCCCACAGCCTGCTGCACCGGCACTGTCGTATGCGACGGCACGCCGGCCGTGGTCACCGTGCTTGCAAAGTATAACCAACAGGGGTCAAACGGGAATGTGGACATAGTGATAATGTCGACCATTCCTTTCATACTGGCGCCTGATGTGGCAGTGAAGCCGCACAACCACGCGGTTCAGGATTTCACGGCGACTTTTATCCCGGTTACAAATTCATACCAGGTTATTTACCCGGCGCAGAACGGCTACGGGGACATAGACACCATCAAGGTAACATACGCGGATGCCTGCGGCAACTCCGGGACCACGGACGGCTCATATAAGAAAGTTTCGGACCTGTCAAGCGTCGAGCACAGGGTTTTCAGGAACGTGATAAACCCTGACCACGGCGAGAGGACAAGGGTCCTGTATAATGTTTACGGCCCGGGCAAAAGCAAAATAAGGGTGTTCAATCAAAGGGGTGTCCTTATCAAGGTGCTCTTTGACGGCAATGTGGACGGAAGCAAGGACCAGGAAGAATGCACATGGGACGGCCTCAATACGGCCGGAAAAGCGGTGGCAAGCGGTACATATGTGATAATAATAGAAACCGACTCATACACGGCAAAGGCAAAGATAGCGGTTATAAGGTAGAATAATTATTTATTACCAATGATGAATTAAATAAAACACAAAACCGGGCGTTGCCCGGTTTTGTGTTTTAAACCCTACAACAAGCGTAGCGGCGCATATCATGCGCCAAAACAAGGCCGGGTTTTTATTATAATGCTTAAAAACAAGGGGTTTTATAGCATAATTTATGGAACTAATCACGGAACCATTCTGTCCAAGTATTGTTAACCATCAAATGAAATGTATAAGGGGGAAAAAATGAATAAAATAAAATCAGCGGCAATATCGGTCTTTTTGATTATTTTCGGGTTTACCCTGGCGCTCGCCGACCCCAAGGTAGTAAGCGTTTCCATGACCCCGGCAAACCCGCAGTTCGGCGACGCGGTGCAAATCACGGTTAATTATTGCGCGCAATTATATAATTCCGCCTATATCGCAATCGCTTTCAGCTCACAGGTTGCAAAAGTGAGCGCGGACCTCTCCGGCGCGGGCCAGGTTTTTGTGGTAAGCGACGCGGGAGTGGATGTGGCCACATCACAACCGGCGCCGTCAGCCGGAGGCGTCATCGGCTATCTCGCAAATAGTATGCCCGGACCTGTCACGCCAACCTGTTCGGATTGCGGCTCCAGCGCGGGAATATCATTCACACAGGTTTATAATGTACATGTGCCGCCTGCTTCATACTTTCCGGGATGCAACTTGTCAAACTTACATTTATATGTCGGTATGAAGGACGCGAATATGAATGCAGGAGATTGGGCCGGCCGGCCGGCGTGTTCATGCGAGCCGTCGCCTCTATCCTGGGTAATAGGCACCATGCCGAAAGGTTTTAATATAGGCGACAGGACAGAGGGAGTTGTCCAGTCTATGAACGACCTGTTGTTGTATTCTGTAGACTACAGTTATTGGAACGGCCAGCTTAAAATCACCGATATAATACCGGGAGGCGGGGAATTGACGCTGGTGTCGTGGGGTCCGCAGACCATTGTCGGCGGCACGTGTTCGGCCCCTGCTATTGGCTCAACAGCCGGGAATTTTACGTGGAACATGGCCGACAGGACAGGGTTACCAGGTTTAGCAGTTGGCACAGTGTGGATGCTTTACAAAAGCAACCAGAGCCCGCCTACAGTTGGAAAACATTATACAAATGGAACGCAGGGGACTATGACAGGAGTATCGACGTGGAACGCCAGTTCCACAAATACGGTTGGACAGGCCGCAGTGAGCATAACGCAGTCGCAGAGCGAATCTAACCCGAACTATGGGGATATGCTTACTTATTTTCTGACATATAATGTTAACGGTTACGCGCTTGTTGGATATCAGGCTTTTGACGATATTGCCGGAACTTACGGAAATGACAATACCCCGCCGTCTGGTGCCGCGATACCGGGTTGGTCTTTTTGGCCGCAGGCAAATACAAACGGCGGATGGACAGTAGCGGATCAATGCAATACGGGCGATGATGTCATAACCGGACACGCGA
>PMTB01000214.1 GCA_003167475.1 candidate division FCPU426 bacterium
TCTTGACAAGTGAGGCCAGCGTACAAATCACCCCAATAGGAATTACCGGTATAACTGCTGAACCAAATGGCACCGCTTAAGTTTATGCCTAGATCAATATTTCCATTATTGTTGTCAAAACCCAGCGATAACCCTTCATAGGATCCTGGCTGATGCAGCATATCATCTATGTCTATAAAAATACGGGCTCCCAAGGACTGTGTGTCATTAAGCGCAAATCCTCCTGTAACCCCTGCATTCTCCCCGGCTGTTGTATGGTCAGAGTTGGTATAATTGACCGGTGTTGAAGATGTAAGCCCAAGGTTAAACGTGTCAAATTTCCAAAACAGATCCAATCCCGGTGTTGTAAACCAGCTGTAATCATTTGTATTGTTTGACGATCCATTCCCAAGGCTCACTCCCAACAGACTGCGCGTTAACCTGGTAATCATCGCAGGATTATTCTGTATATCTACATATTCATCAGGCACAAGCCAGCCATAACCGAGGTCCTGAACGCGAAGTACGGAGGCCCGTAGTGCCGGTGGAATCAGGCACAAAAAAATAGCGAAACTAAAGATGATTTTTTTCATATTACCCCCTTTTATATGAACTATTGTATCATATGGTTATGAAAGGGTAAACAGCGGATATAAACCTTCACCAAACTGCAATGTCAAAAAATTCGTATCACAATATACTTTCCCTGCGCGCGTCGTGCCTTTTCATATTAGCTTCCGCGCAGCGCGGGGAATTATTCGCGTAGCAATACGCGCACATGTGGCCGCAGGTGTTGTATTGGCCTATGTCCTTGCTCATTATACAGCCGCATTCTTTTCTCTGGCCTTTGTCCTTTGGCAAGCCTTCCTTGCCGCCTAAAAACCCCATGAGTTGGCCGTCGTGTTTGAATTCCCTTGCCAGCAAAGCCGCGTCCACGCAGCTGTTTCGCGTGATTCCGTGTTCCTCAAGGTTTATTTTTTCAGAGCAGGCGGCAACAACCATACCCCATTTTGCGGCGAGCGTTCGAATAACGGACGCTGCTTCATAACATTCTTCGGCCGTCAATTCCCTGAAACCGGAATTGTCATTTTCCAAATTTCTCCTGACCCTGCCGTAAGCCGATATATCCGCAAAACTTATCACAAGTTTGTCAGTATAACCGGCCAAATTATCGCCAACCCCGCGAACCCTTTCAAGAAGTTTTCCGATTGTAAGCGAATTACCGAGCAGTAACGGGTCAAACCTCCATACAACCCTTCCCCTTCCTATCCTTTGGGATAGTTCCCGGAACGTTTCTAAACGGTCCTCAAGGGCAGGCAGGCGGGGCTCAAGCCCTTCGTGGAAATAATCATTGACGGTAAATGTAAAATAATAATTTATCCCCTGGCTGTCGAGGGCATCGAGGTATTTAAACATTGGCCGCGCGTTTTTTGTCCAGAAAACAACCGCCCTGGTTTTCTCAAATGAAACATACTGTTCCTTATGGTTGAAAGGGTTGACCCATTTCACGTACCCGGCCTTAAGCCGGTTCATGAACCACTCAGGGTAAAATGCAGGTACATCAGTAGCCCTGCTGGCCGAAATTATCACCGGCGCAATGGCGTCTTTTTCCCCGTCTGTAGTTTGGATCCTGACTTTTTCCCAGGCTTTCAATCCCATTAAGGCTCCTGCTATCCTTCTTTCGGCCTGAAGCCGATCTGCTTTTGTTTTGCCTGTTCTTTGGGTTTATTTGTCAGTTGCCTTAAAAAATCAAAAATGATCACAAAATTTTCATCATGCTTTTTAAGCTTGTCAAGTATCTGCTTGTGTGTTGCCAGGTATTCGCGCATTTTGACGAAAGCGTTCACAACGGCAATGCTGACAAGGACTGCTTTTTCACCTTTGAGGACGCTTGAAAGCATTACAACCCCGTGTTCGGTAAATGCGTATGGCAAATGCTTTAGATTTTGGCCCCGCTTCAAGGTCGCAATTTGCGACCTTGAAGCACCGGCTTCTTCAGCAGTAAGCTGGAACATGAAATTTTCCGGAAACCGCTTTATATTTCTTTTTACCTGTTCATTGAGCCTTTTAACCTCAACCCCGTAAAATACCGCAAGATCGACGTCCAACATCACCTTTTGTTCCCTTATAAAATATATTTTCTGCGCAATATTCTCTACAGGTATCAACCCTTCCATATTTTACCATCCCGACGGCTTTATGGATTCCCTTGCGCCGGATAGATGATCCAGAACCTTGGATACAAGACCCATAAAACGGTTCGTAAGTTTAAGCTTTATCTCAGCCGGCAATGGCGCGGGAAATTTGCCGAGATGGTAATTCAGGTAAAACTCCTCCATGCGCAGGATATTATCCGCTGAAAACCCGTGCGCTCCGGGGTACTCCGCCTGCAGGTCCAAAGCCAGCCGCTCCGCCACCGTCCTGTCCCAGCCAAGCCCGCGCCGCTTTTCGCAGATCATCCGCCCGAGGTTCCAGTAAAAATGCACCTTCCAAGCGTGCCGTGCCCCGCCCGCCTCGATCAGATCCTCCCGCAGCCGTGCCTTCACTTCCCCAAGAAATTCCCCGTAAACGTCAACACCCTGTACTTTCATATTCCCCCTCCACTTGATATGATTTAAATACCCTGTATGTTTATTTCCATAAAAGCATACACTTTGTATACTTGGAAGTCAATAAAAATCTTTAATGTTTTTTATTTTATGGGAACCGGACTGAAGGTATGCCTGAAAAAGACCCAACGGTGAGAGCTGCGGCCATATTCCCCCATCCCTGTTTAGAGGGGGCAAGCACGTCATGTACCCGAGTTACTGCGAGCTGTGCCATGTACC
>PMTB01000185.1 GCA_003167475.1 candidate division FCPU426 bacterium
AAACAACATTTGACAAAAACTCGAGGAAATGGATAAGCTGTTTGAGCAGGTAAAAGAGATCGATTGCCCCAATGTCGGCATGACCCTCGATGCCGGACACTTGAACCTGTCCGCCGCATACTACAAATTCGATCCGCTTGAGGCTGTGGCCGCCGCGAAAGAGCAAATTTTTCACGTTCACTTGCACGATAATTTCGGGAAAACCTGCTATCATCACGAGAAAAAACAGACGCATCTTATCCCGCTGGGAAAAGGCGACTGCCACATGCCCATAGGGCAAGGGAACGCGCCCATAAAAGGCATTGTCGATTGTCTTGGCGCGGGGTTTAAGGGTGCATATATATTTGAATACAGAAGCAGGTATAAGGAGTTTTTAAAAGGATCTGTTGAAAAACTTAAGCTCTTATTGTCTAATACAAAACAAAAGGGGACTTGAAATGGCAAAAACGTACAACATAGCGGTAATGGGCGGGGACGGTACCGGCCCGGAAGTTCTGGCTGAAGGAATGAAAGTTCTGAAGGTGGCCGCGGAGAAACATGCGGTGCAACTTCATTTCGTGGATTACGACCTCGGCGGCGAAAGATACTTAAAGACTGGGGATCTTGTGCCGGAATCATGCATAGAAGAATTTAAAAAGGCTGATGCGATATATTTCGGAGCCATCGGGCATCCCTCCGTAAAACCGGGGATACTTGAAATGGGAATACTTTTTAAGCTGCGTTTTGTCCTGGACCAGTATATTAATTTAAGGCCCGTAAAGCTTTATCCTAATGTGGAAACACCGCTGAAGGATAAAGGGCCCGGGGACATTGATTTTGTCGTAATCAGGGAAAATTCCGGCGGCATATATACGGGAATGGGCGGCGCGGTAAAAAAAGGCACGCCGAACGAGATCGCGACGCAGGTTATGGTATATTCGCGCTTTGAGGTGGACAGGTGCATTAAGTATGCATATGAACTTACAAGAAAGCGCAACAAGAAGAACATGCTGACTCTTGTACATAAAAGCAACGTGCTTACGCATACGGGTGATCTGTGGGTAAGGGCACACAAGGAAATGGGGGACAGGGATTTCAAGGATATTAAACAGGATTACGCCCATGTGGACGCGGCTGCAATGTGGTTCGTGAAAAATCCGGAATTTTTTGACGTTATAGTGACTGAAAACCTGTTCGGCGATATCATAACCGACATCGGGGCAATGATACAGGGAGGCAAAGGGATAGCCGCGGGCGGCAACATCAATCCCGATGGCGTATCGATGTTCGAGCCTATCGGAGGCTCCGCCCCGAAATACACCGGTAAGAACGTGATAAACCCGCTTGCGGCCATAAACGCGGCGTCGATGATGCTCGACACGCTGGGAGAGACCAAAGCGGCCATGGCAATCGACAACGCGGTTACGGATGCGTTGAAGTCCGGAAAGATAAAATCAATGTCCGCAGGCAGGATGGGAATGGGAACAAGGGAACTCGGCGATTATGTGGCTTCACTGGTAAAATAAACAGGATACAGATTGCGCTTGTGTTTTTCCCTGTATTGACAAATCCCCCAAATCCTTTATAATCATTCAAACCTTGAGAAAGGACCTTTTATGAATTTCTGGAAACAGTTGAAAAACAACGTGTTAAAGCTAATGATAAAGCTCGACAACGGTTTCCTCTGCGATACGTGCCGCTTTAACCACCAGAGCGACTGCCCGCACCCGGAAAGGCCGAACCGCAAGGAATGCAAGGATTATGAACATAAATAGGGATTGTTCTGTGTTCTATGTTCTATGTTTTAGAACACAGAACAGAGAACAGAGAACAACCGGAGGTTTTAGAAATGCCTAACTACACTTACGAATGTTCCAAATGCGGGAGTTTTGACGTTGAACACTCCATAAAACTTGACGCTTTGACCGTTTGCCCGACTTGCGGGGCGGTGGGTTTAAAGCGTTTAATAGGGAACAACACCGCCTTTATTTTGAAGGGCGGCGGGTTTTATGAGACTGATTACAAGCGCGGGGCAGGTTCTGATTACGCGGCCAAGAAGTCTTCCGACAGCGCCGCTCCCGCTTCGCCATGCGCCGGTTGTGAAAAGGCAAAAACAGGGGAATGCAAATAACGCCTGAAGAAAAATAAAAACCGGGGGAATGGGAAATGAAACGAATCCGCAATCCGCAATCCGCAGTCTGCAATGGAGTCACTGCCATAATCATGGCCGCGGGTAAGGGAACGCGCATGAAGTCCGATAAATCCAAAGTGCTTCATGAAGTCGCGGGCAAGCCCATGCTCGGACATGTCATAGATGCCTGCCATGCGGCCGGGGTAAAGGATATTGTTTTAATCGCCGGGGCAAACTACCCGGAACTTAAGGAATTCACCAAAACCGCCTATCCGTCCGGCAATATTAAGATAGTCATACAGAAAAAGCAGATAGGCACGGCCCACGCCATTTCCACAGCCCTCAAGGCCAAGCTCAAGTTTGATGAAGCCATACTTATCCTCAGCGGGGACGTGCCTTTGATCGAAGCCGCGACAATAAAGGGAGCAATTAAGGAGTTTACAACTGAAAACCCCGGTGGTATAATCCTGACCTCAAAAGTGGAAAATCCTTTCGGCTACGGCAGGATAGTCAGGGATACACACGGGTTTGTGGAAAGTATTGTGGAGCAAAAAGACGCCACGCCGGAACAGCAGGAGATAGACCATATAAACGGCGGGGTTTATATTTTTAACAGGGATTATTTGAAAAAATACATAACTTTGATAAAGATGAACCCGCTGAAAAAAGAATATTATCTGACGGATATAGCGGGTATCATGGCAAAAAATGGAATAAAAATAAGGCCTAAAACCGTTCCATACGCGGAAGTGGCCGGTATAAACGACAGGGTGCAGCTTATGGAAGCGGGAAAAATGAAGAATAAAAAAACTCTTGAAAGATTTGCCAAAGATGGTATAACTATTGTTGATTTTGATACGGTATTTATTGATGAAAATGTGAGTATCGGCACTGATACAGTGATACAGCCATTTACCGTCATAAAAGGTTCTTCCCGTATAGGCAAAGGCTGCAACATCGGGCCCTTCGCGCACATAAGGCCCGGCACGGTTATCGGTGATAACTGCAGGGTCGGTAATTATGTGGAAATAAAAAAATCAACGCTTGGAAATAATACTTACGTGTCGCATTTGAGTTACATAGGCGACGCGGAGCTCGGTTCGAACGTCAATATAGGGGCCGGCACCATAACATGCAATTTTGACGGTTTTAAGAAGCATAAGACAATCATTGGCGACAATGTTTTTGTCGGAAGCGACACAAAGTTTGTGGCGCCGGTGAAGGTTGGAAAAGGCGCGGTTATTGCCGCTGGTTCTGTCATAACGGAAGACGTTCCGGCTGACGCGCTCTCTGTGGCGCGGGCAAGGCAGGTAAATAAAGAAAAATGGGCTTTAAAAAGGAGAAAGAAATGATCTTATTTTCCGGGAACTCGAATATAAAGCTGGCAAAAGCCGTTGCAGAGAATATGAATATGAAGCTCGGAGACGCTTATGTGGGCAAGTTCCCCGAAGGCGAGATCAGGGTCAAGATAAATGACAATGTGCGCGGCCTGGATGTATTTGTGCTCCAGTCCACGTGCGCGCCTTCAAACGACAACCTTATGGAACTTCTCTGCATGATAGATGCCTTAAAGCGCGCCTCGGCCAAGAGGATAACAGCGGTCATACCGTTCTACGGATACGCCAGGCAGGACAGGAAAGACCAGCCGAGAGTGCCGATCACGGCAAAACTCGTGGCTAACCTGCTCACGGTAGCGGGCGCGAACAGGGTGCTGACTATGGACCTGCACGCCGGACAGATACAGGGATTTTTTGACATTCCCCTCGACCATCTCCTCGCGGCGCCGGTATTTATAGAATACTTCAAGAAGAAAAAAATGAAAAACTTTGTCATATCCACCTCGGACATAGGCGGCATAAAGCTGGCCTGGTATTTCGCGGAAAGATTCAAAGTCGAGCTTGCCGTTGTCGATAAAAAAAGGACGGGCCCCGAATCTGTGGAGGCCATGCACTTAATCGGCGACGTAAAGGGAAAGAACGTCATCATCCCGGACGATATGATAGCCACCGGCGGCACCCTCGTACACGCCGCGAAATTTTTAAAGGCAAAAGGCGCCAAGGACATATATGCCTGCATGACGCACGGGCTTTTTTCCGGACAGGCCATAGAAAAAATAATGGATTCGCCGATAAAGGAAGTCGTGGTAACGGACACTATACCGCAGGATGACAGGAAAAATTTAAAAAAGATCACAGTCCTGTCCGTGGCCGAGCTTTTTGCCGAAGCCATCACAAGGATACACGAGGAAAAGACTATCAGCCAGTTGTTCAAGTAATAAGTATTTACCAGGGCGTTTTTTAAGCCCTTGTATATAGCGCCGGTCTTGAGTACCACTTGACTGTGGAATGGGGGTCCGGATGCGCAGTGAAAAATTTCAGACAGCTTTCACGTTGTCGAGCAATGCAGGAGGAAGAGATGGAAAAGGTCGTATTGGAAGGCGTAGTACGCGAGGGCAAGACAGAGTCAAGGAAATCAAGAAGAGATGGAAAAGTACAGGCGGTTGTCTATGGCAAGGAAACGAAGAGCATGCCCAT
>PMTB01000009.1 GCA_003167475.1 candidate division FCPU426 bacterium
CCGACGGCGACAGAAACCATTACGGGAACGCCGCCTACTGTAACGCAGACATGGACGGCCGCTGCCACGCCGGCCCTGACAGATTCGCCCACAAACACTTATACGATAACGTTGACAGTGACGCAGAGCATGACAGGCACGCCGCCGACGCAGACGGACACGATGACTCTGACGCAGACACTGACGGAAACGGTATTTGTCAGCAATACCGTGACGCCGACGGCGACAGAAACCATTACCGGCACGCCGCCTACGCAGACGCAGACAGGCACCGTCACAACCACTATTGACCTTACGATCACGCCGACTTATTCCGCCACACTTCCCGGCACCGAAACTACGACCCCGACCGTGACGGAAAGTATGACAGGGACCCCGCCTACCCAGACAAAAACCCCGACCATGACAAAGACTATGCCTGCCACGAGGACAAGTACGCCTTCAAAAACCGCGACACTTACATTTACGGACACGATAACTCCGACATGCACCGAAACCCTGACAAGCACGCTTACTTTCACCGGCACTGTTACGCAGACGCTCACGTGCACCATAACGCCGACGTTTACCGTCTCCTTTACCATCACTCCCACATACACGGTGACATTGACTACGACCCAGTCCCGGACAGCCACTTTAACCGTCACCGCGAGCATCACCGGGACATATACACCGACATTCACTGCGACAAATACCCGTACTTTCACGCAGACCATTACAGGGACTTTGACCCGTACGTACACCGCCACGTTCACCCCGACTGCGACCGCCACGCCGGCGAACACACTGACAATCACTTTAACCTGCACGCCGTATTACTCGGCGACAGCCACGGTTGTTATAACCCAGATACCGGCCGGGTACCTGTCGTCTTATGTTTATCCGCAGCCGGCTTCGGCAAAGGTGACTTTTGTTTACAGCCTGTTCCACGAGGCGCAGGTGAGGATAGTCATATATAATGTGGCGGGATTGGACGTCGCGGTGATCGACGACCATGGTTATGCCATAGATAATAATAAGGTGGAATTTCCGCTTAATTCGCTCGCGCCGGGCGTGTATTTCTACGTGATCAAAGCTTCCTACGGGGCAAAGACGGATTCATACAAACCCGGAAAATTTCTTGTGATAAAGTAGGTTTAAATGAAAAAAATATTGTTTATTCCAGTGCTGCTGACGCTTTCGTGGCAGTTCATATTTGCGGATACCATGCCCAGCGGGTCCATAATGTATCCGTTCCTGGATATAGCGCCGTCGGCAAGGGCGGCCGCGCTTGCCGATTCCGTTTGCGGGCTTTCAGGGGATCCGGGCAGCGCGTTTTCCAATCCCTCGCAGCTTGCGGGCATTGGCGCGCCACAGGTGAGCCTGACCTACGGCAAGTGGTTCGCGGACACGGATTATCAGAACCTGTCCGGCGCCACTGACCTCAGTTTCGGATCCATTGGCGCGCAGATATTGTACTTAAACCTCGGACAGTTTGAAAAAAGGGACGACACAGGTGTTCTTCTGGACGGTAAAATGAACGCGTATAATATCGCCGCTACTTTTGCCTACGCCTTAAAACCCATGGCGCGTTTGTCAGCGGGTGCGGCAATCAAGATCATAGGGCAGTCAATGGCGGATTCCAGCAGGGCGACCGCGGCCTTTGACGCGGGAGCGCAGTACAAGTTTGATAAAATATCCGTGGGGTTTGCACTGAATAATCTCGGGGCCGCGCCGGGGTATGGTTTTCCCATAACCATAAGGTCGGGGGCATCATCAATAATTGACCTTGCGGCGGCGCATAAAATTACGCTCGGGCTCGACGCGAAATATGAGTTTCAGGACGAGCTCACATTGTCAATGGGCGCGGAATACGCTTATTCCGATACTGTCTTTGCCAGGCTCGGTTACCGTCTAAGGTCCGGCTCCTACCAGTATGACGTGATAACCGGTTTTACTGCCGGGGCGGGCGTGAAAGCGGGCGGTTTTGTCTTTGATTACGCGCTTGTGCCATTCGGGGACCTGGGGCTCACACAGAGGGCCACGGTATCATATGTTTTTTACCAGAAGCCCCCGAATGCGCCTGAAAAGCAGCAGGAAACGCAGCCGGAACAGACGAAGGAACTCATGAAGCGCTATAACGCCGTCAAAGCGGACCCCAAGAACATGAAAGCCTGGGCCTCCCTCGCGAAAGAGTATTACGCGCTTGGCAGCGTATCATACGCGCTGACCACCGTGACGGAAGCGCTGAAAATATCGCCTAAAAACGCGGAGCTGAATAAATTAAAAGAGGAATACAAAAAAAGGGCCGGTACCGGTACTGGAAGAACATCCGCTGATAAATAGAGGCTATAATTTTTACGGGGTTTTTGAATAAAAAAAGGGGAACGGGAAAATGGCGGGGAAAAGATTATTCGCGGTGTTTTTTTTATTGGTGTTGCGCATGGCTGCGCCGGTAAGCGCCGCTGTTGTGACCATATACCCGGCCGCCGACACTTACGCGGACTCATCCGCGCCGGATACGAATAACGGGGCGGTTGCGGCCATGAGCGTCGCCAACATGGCGCCTCTGATGCATTATTCATTCCTGAAATTCAGCCAAAACGACATACCGGACGGCACGCTGACAAGCGCGGTGCTTTATGTCAATATAGGGTTCTCGATGGGAAACCCGTCGCTTTCATTGCAGGCATGCGCTTCGGATTGGGATGAAAACCTGCTGACATACAATAACATGCCCGGCGTCACCGGAGCGGCTTACGGAATGGCTTTAAGCGACACCATTACGGGTTACTATTCCGTACCGGTCCTGAACATGGCGCAAAACTGGAAAAATACGGCTGACTACGGTTTAAGGATCGGTATGACAACAGGCATGCAGGCGGTAATATATTCAAGGGAGTCGGGGATATCCCTGGAACCATATCTGGTGATAAATTATATCCCGCTCCCCGGAACAAAGACAAATACCCCCACAATAACCATGACGCGTACCGTTTCCCCGACATTTACAGTGACCCCGACCGCGGCGCCCACATTGGGAATTCCCGAAGCCGTGGATAATCTGTCGCTGACATTCACCTGCGGCGGAAATGCTTCCTGGTACGGCCAGACCTTATATTCATACAGCGGGGGGGATTCGGCGCGCAGCGGATTTATAACAGACAGCCAGACCTCGTATATGGAAACGACTGTCAACGGGCCCGGTCCTTTGACTTTTTACTGGAGCGTTTCATCTGAATCCAATTATGATTACCTCACTTTTTACATAAACGGCGTCATGCAGAACCGCATCTCCGGCACGGTCGGCTGGACGCTGCAGACATATACCCTGGCCGCCGGGGTAAATACCCTCAGGTGGACCTACTCCAAGGACTACAGCGTTTCAATGGGGTCTGATTGCGGCTGGGTTGACCTGGTGCAGCAATCGTACGCGACCCCGACGCAAACGCCTACCATATCAGCCACGCGCACTGTTACGCCGACCTTTACGGCAAGCCCGACGCAGGCTCCTACCATCGGGATACCCGAGGCGGTTGATAATTACGCGCTCAGTTTTACCAATGGCGGCAACGCTCCCTGGTACGGACAGTCGCTGTACTCCTATTTTGGCGGGGATGCGGCGCGCAGCGGATTTATAACCGACAACCAGAACTCATATATGGAAACCACGGCCACAGGTCCCGGGCCGTTCTCTTTTTACTGGAGCGTATCTTCGGAACCAAATTTTGATTATTTAAGGTTTTATATAAACGGCGTGCAGCAGAATCAGATATCGGGAAATGTCGGCTGGACTTTGCAGACCTATACCCTGGCTGCGGGGTTGAATACGCTACGCTGGACCTATAGCAAGGACTACAGCGTGTCTGTGGGGTCTGATTGCGGCTGGGTGGACCTTATAACCGGCGGAGGGACGCCTACGATAATCATGACCTCCACTATGACCCTGACGCCGACCATGTCAATTACAGGCACGCCGCCGACAGCGACCATCACGCCGACCGCCACAATCACGGTTACGGCAACTAAAACGCGAACGGCAACAATTACGTTTACCGCAACCATAACGCGCACGGCAAGCTCCACTTTGACCGTAAGCATTACGTCCACATTCAGCCCCACTGTCACAGTTACGCCAATGCCGGGGCCTTTTGAGCTGAACGGCATCCTGACATTTCCAAACCCCTTCAACCCGAATACAATGGACCTTTTTGGGTTTAAATACAATGTAACAAGGCAGATAAGGTCCATGAATGTCAAAGTATACACGGTATCATTCAAGCTGATAAGGAATATCGAAATTACGACCGACGGAAATGCCGGCAAAGGGACGGCCACGGTTTCGGGGTCTTATTTCCAGGGGCTCGCGAGCGGGATATATTATTATTATATGGAAGTGGAAGACACGCAAGGGAATAAGAAGAGGTCGAAGATATCCACTATAGTCCTGCTGAACTAGAAAAAATCTACCAGGATAAGACCTTTCGTTCCTTGTAAAAATAGCCCGACTGTAGTTTGGAAATATCCTCTGTTGCCAGCCATACGGGGGTGTCTATGCCTTCGTTTATTTCCAGCATGGCGCCCGGGCCGCCCATGTCTGTTTTGACCCATCCCGGGTCTGTGCAGAATATCTTTACTTTTGTGGCCTTTAAGTGGTCGGCAAA
>PMTB01000275.1 GCA_003167475.1 candidate division FCPU426 bacterium
CATTATCACTTTGCGGTTACAGGGGGAATGCAATCACAAATCCCAAGTGAAAAACCGCCTTTCATACAAGTTCCGCAACCTTTAGGTTGCGGTCTTTGTTCTGCCGCAGGCTGAAAATTGCGCAAATGATTGCGCAACAAATCCCATATTGCACATGTTAAACCCCATTTATTCATACAATTAACGGTTATATTTGGCATGTAAATTGCTTTATACTATATGAAAGCAAATAACCTTTTAACGGAGGTAGCACGCGCATGCGGGACGCATTAATAGTAAGCATACTCTTTATAGCCTTATCATTCCTTTTGGCTTCATGCACTATCGAGGTGCGTGAGGATAACTTTTTCCTTGGCCACGGCAGGCAGAGACTTTTGGAACAACGTTTGAGCGATACGGTCAGCATAAAAAACCTGACGCTAAAAACAGCGGATAACACGGTCCTATCCGGCATTCTGGCGCAAAACAGCAAGTCCCGCGATTATTTGATTTACTTCTGCGGCGTTGGCGAGAATATCTCGGACGATTACAAACGTATCACCCTGATAGCGGAAAAATATGGTATTAACGTTGTAGCATTCGACTACCGTGGGTATGGCTTGTCAGGCGGGAAAGCCGGCTTTGACACGATATTATCCGATGCCCTGGTAATTTATGATTACACTGAAACAACTTATAAGCCAAAAAGGATTTTCGCATTGGGCCATTCCATAGGCACCACCTGCGCTGAAAATATAGGCTTGTACAGGAAACCCGCAGGAATAATCCTGGAAGCGGTATTCACCAACGCATCCGATGCAGTCCCGGGCCTGCCCAAGGGTTTTGTGTGGCCGGTCAATGAACTTTTGCAATTCAAGGCCTCTGAAGAACTGGCCAAAAGAAAACCACAGCCAGAGGATGTGATAAAACAAATAACGGTTCCTTTGCTGATACTGCACGGGGCCAATGACCCGACTTTTCCAGCGGCTATGGCGAGGAAGATGTTTGAGAATGCGGGGAGTAAGGACAAAAAAATGGTTATAGTGGACGGGTCGAACCATTTTGTGGATTATGAGTCAAGCGAAGTAAGCGGAGCATTGAAGTCGTTTTTAAAATAAGTACACACTGAATTCTAAGCTGATCGGTAGGGAAAACCCCTTTTCTATAGTTTCAAGGCAGCCTCATTTCCCGGCATCCTCTCAATTTGTACATTAAAATTCTTATGCTCCGAAACAAATAACACATATATAAAATAGTATTGCATGTAAATAGAATAAATTAGGAGCCCGGTATTCAGGACCAACATCAACTCAGCAGTAATCAAGGAGTGCCCAAGATAAATCCTTAATAAATTCAATATCAGTTCCAGCGGCAGATATACCAGCAAGCATCTCCAGGAATACCACCAACACAACTTTATTGAATTTGTATTAAAAATCACAATTTTGTAATTTTTGGAATCCGAGCTTAAAAACGATTCAAAAATAAAAAAATAAACATAACAGGCCGCGATCAGCATGAGGATCAGCGGTACAACACCCATCCTCTTTCCAAACAATAGAATACACAACACTAAAATTACTAACAAAGCTATATTTCTAAACAACAGCCAGCGGAACGCCATTCCAATCAGCCCCTTTTGGGAAATATTTTCCGGCACTTCTGCGGTTCCCGCAAGGTTTTCTTCATTTAAATCAGTTTTGGTCCGCAAATCCGCCCTGCGCAAAGACACTTTCGGTATTATTTTTTTAACAGCATTCTTCCCAACAGTTAATTTTTGGCCGCATTCAGAACAAAAGTTAGAAGTATTTCTATTATATATTCCGCATTTCTTGCATTTTATTGATTCGTAATTGTCGTTTGCTGGTATCTGATAATTAACATCCAAACCAGACCCACAGCTATCGCAAAATTTTTGGGTTTCTCTATTTGGGTTCCCACATTTTTTACATAATATACCCATATAATCCCCCTTTAGGCCCATTGTCGTAGAAATCTACTTTTTTTAAAAATTTACAATAAAACCTTGTATCTTTAAATCTGATTCTTAAATCGCAGGAAACTTGCTACTCCCAATCCACCACTTTCCTGTCCTCCACCGTCAGCTTCATAAACTCCCCCACCTTCACATGGTCGGGGTGATCGCGGTAGATGTTCAGGGCTTCCTGCGAGTCGAACTCCGAGTACATGCCCAGGTCGTAGTCGGTGGAACCTTTGCGAAGGTTGAAGCCTATGTCGATTTTTCTTACCTGCGGGATGGACTTTAAGGCCTCTATCATCCTTTTGAGTTCCAGGCCGTTCNNGGGGGCTTGCTCCCTCTCACAGTTGGATCTTATCGCCTTGATTCAATCCCACGGGGAGAGGGAGCAAGCCCCCTCTCTACAAATTCCGACTAAGCGGCGGATTATATCCGCTCCTACAAGAACACAGCGAAAAACCATTTCTATGCCCCTCGTCTACTTAAAAAACGGGGTCTTTATCATTGCCGCGGCAAAACACTGCAGCATCAGCAGCGCATACAAAAACGCCGCCGTTCTCATCCCTATCTTTTCCTCCATATAATGTCCCGCGCCTTTGGCGTTCCTTACGCACAAGAACAGCGCGGTCAACGCGGCTACGGGCAGCGATATCCACAACTGCAGATAATCCAGGATGAAGAGCTTCGCCGTGTATGCTATCGCCAGCGTAAAAAAATATGACGCCATGATGCCGTAATGCCCCAGGATATCCCTGTGCATTTCAGCCGTTATCAACATGAATATAAATCCCGCGGGCAGGAATATGTACGGGGTGAATATATTATACGGCAGTATGAAAAACGACAGGATCGACAGGACAAAAAGCAGCACAAAAACGATCGCCATCATATGGTCTTTGAACAGGTCCCTGTACACTATCACGGCCGCTATTGCCCAGGCCGCCGGGTAGAACCACCTTGTGCACGGCGCCATATATTTCAGCAACACGGCGACGACTGATATCATGGCAAATAATATAATGACAACGGCCGACTTGCGCCCCGGCTTTAGATCGCTCTTTCTGATCCTTGTCCTGTACACGGCAAGGAAAACTATGGAAGTTATCAGGAATACAAGCGCCTGTTCCATGTCAGTCCTTTGAGAACGTATCCATGAACAACAGCAGGTTTATCACGAACGCCGCCGCCATGAATATGGATGTGAATGAGAACGGCGCTATGATGAACGCCGTCACTGTGATCCCCGCTATGATAAGCAGGTAAATGAATATGAATATTTTTTGTTTCATTTTTTCACCATTTGTAAAGCATGGCCGCTGCCATGCCCAGGAATAGTATCATTATAACAGAGTTTACGCCGAATACGCCCTTCAATCCACGGGCCGGTTTCATCCTTTTCGCCATGGAAAATATGGTGAACAACTTGTTCAGGAACGCGGGCGAGTACAGCGCCGCGCCAATAAGCAGGACCGCGTGTATCAGGGAATCATTTTTTAAGTTCGTGTAAATGGCCGTAAAAATGTATATTTCCGCGCACAATCCCGCGGCCATGGAAGCGAATATGTACATGTTATCCTGTATCTTTTCAAATGAATATTTGATGTTTGTCATGGTCTGCCTTGCCGAGTTTGGCCCGCCGAGCGCCTCAAGCGCGTTTGCCGCGCTTATGGCGTACAATACCGAATAGACAGCCACGTCCAGCGGGCTTAAATTGGCGCATGATATTCCCAACAGCCCGAGGTAAAACAGGATGTATGAGTCCCTGACCGCGAAGAACTGGTATTTTTCCTCGGTTATGGATTTAAACGCCGCGAGTATCAAAAGCAGTATAACTCCGGAAGTCATGAAGGAGCCTATCAGCAGCCCGCCGTTCTGCCTTATCATTCCGCATATAATGACAAACTGCGCAAGCACCGGAATGAATCCTGAAAGCGCACCCGGGCCTATGAACTTCTGTTTGGCCGAGGGCAGTTCATTTGACGTGACAGTGAAGAACCCGGAAACACACGAAAGCACCAGCATGAATATCATCCCGTTAAACCCGAGCTTAAGCAGTTTTGGTTCGCCACGGGCAGCCATAAACAGCATGAGGAACGCGGCGGCAGGCATGAGATGCAGCAGCTTGTTTGTAACGGCCTCTTCCGGCACGCCTTCCCATGCTTCGGTTTCCTTTTTCTTAATCAGAACGGAAAACAGGTCCGCGCTGAAAAAAGCCGCCGCCTGCGTGGGTATATCCCCGGCCTGTATGGCGGCTGCAATAATGAACATAATGGCGGAAACCGCCGGGAAAAAATAAGAACCGTGTTTTTTCCGCCTTAACGCGAAGACCACCATGAAACACAGGGCGCTGAAAACGAGCATGGACGCCCTGCGGGCTATAAGGCCTCCCGTAAAGACTTCGTAATCGGCGCTGTAAAAATAGGCGAATGCGGCGGCATAGGCCGCGGCAAATGCCGCTGCGGCCATTATAAAAACGTTCAGTGAATTTATGTTTATCCTGAATACGTGCAGCGCCAGGAAAATCACCGCGCATAGTCCGAATATGGCCGGCGGGGCCCCGAACATTAGTTGTTCCATGCGGCTACAGCATGCCGTTCAGCGAGACTGTGAATATCTTTTGGGTGTGCTGGCATGCCACATACAGGGTCTTTTTGTCCGGGGATAAAGCCAGCCACCTGGGGGTATCGTCCCTGAACTCAAGCTCATATACAGTCCGCCTTTTTTTCAGGTCAACAAAAACCACCTTATCCTTGAGCGGAACCGTGATATACATAAACCTTTTGCTCCTCGACAGCGCCGCGTCAAATATCCCGCCCTCGACCATGATGTCGTACTCAAGGCTGTAATTTATCCTGTCAAAAACTATTATGGTTGACTGGTGATTAAAGGCGTACTCCCACTCGTTTATTATGGCTATGTCATGGCTGTTCAGCGGCACCATTTTTGACGGGGATATGCCGGTATCCACCTTCGTGAATATCGGCTGTTCTTTTTCCGCGTCTATTACCTGTATGGTGTTCGTGTACTTGCAGCAGACATACAGGTAGCGGTTGTCCGGGGACAGGTACAGATCCGACGGCCACTTCCCGACAGGTATGGTTTTTACCACATTTATAGTCGGAGCGCCAAGGTCTATGACAGAAACGTTATTTGACCCGAGGTTTGCCGCATACAGCCTGTTTTTCTGCAGATTGACGGCCAGGGAACACGGATACGCGCCTCCGCTGTCTATATTGACGCCTTTTCCGGTTTCCAGGTTATGTATGGTGACGGTGTTGGAGCTTTTATTTGCGGTGTAAAGTGTATTGTTATTTATCAGCATGTCCACGGGCATATACCCCGTGGATATGGTGGTTTTTTTTGTGTTTAAATTCATGAAATAAACTGATATAAATTTCCCGCGTTCCGAGGCTATGTAGAGTTCGTCTTTTACAGGCGACATGATCTTGGATGGCACAAAACCGAGTTTAAGTTCCCCTGTCACTTGGGGCAGCTGCGCCGCCGCGCTTTTACAGCCTGACGATAATACTGCGAGCAGTACAATGGCTGTTATCATCATGAGGAACCTGAAATCCGGGTTTGCGGCGGCTTTGATTGGTAAAAAAAACGCGGCCGCAAGGATCAGCGCCACAATGACGCCCGCTATTGGAATAAATTCAGACAAAGCAATGCCGCCTGTGCCGGCCACCGCCCAGATGACCAGGACTTTGACCGCCAATACGGCGCAGGTAATCGCCGTTTTCCTGTCGTTCCTGTTGAAAATAAAAAACGCGGCGGCGATCGAAAAAAACAGGGCCGCCATAAAAAATAATTCATTCATTTTCATTTTCACCGGATTTTTCTTTTATCACGAAATATAATGCCGTGAAGGCCGCGCAAAATATCATGAATACGGCGGGATGCGCCTTTACAGCCGGGAGCTGCGGGGCCGCCGTATGGCTTAACCCGCTGAAGAATACGATATACGCGGCAGGTATGGCCAGCACCGTGAACAATAAAAGAAAATCCCTGCCCTTAAAAACAGGTATTGTGCCGGAATTGCCGGGCGCAAAAATAATGACGGTATTCAGGATAAATCCGCAGCTGATAAAGGCAACAAGCCTTGTTTCCGCCGCGCCGCTTAGGGCAAGCAAAATGACGGCGATGGTGTCCAGCGCGTACAGTATCATGACCTTAAGAAAAGTGTTTTTTATGAACAGGGCAACGGCATACATGGCCGCGATAAAAACAATGATTTGAACAGCCACTTCAAGCCCGCCTTTCCCCTATAAAGCGCCTACTTCGCGCTTCTGTTCTTTTTCTCGAAATTTTCCCAGTCCACGATGATGGGTGAGGCCAGAAAGTACGAGGAGTATGTGCCTATAATGACGCCTATGACAAGCGCGTATGAGAAGGTGTGAAGTATGCTGCCGCCGAACAAAAACAGCGACAAAGCCACGGACAGCGTGGTGAACGACTTTATGATGGTCCTGCTCATTACCTCATTGATGGAGTTGTTCACAAGTTCCTGGTATGTCTGCTTTAATATATGCTTCATGTTTTCCCTGATCCTGTCAAATACGACAACGGTGTCGGTGAGCGAATAGCCACCTATGGTCAAAAGCGCGGTGATAACAAGC
>PMTB01000083.1 GCA_003167475.1 candidate division FCPU426 bacterium
TCCCCGTGGTTTACCGGTTTTTCATAAAAAGCTTCCACCCTCAGATTGTCATCGGTTGTATTTTCTGAATTTCCATTACCTGATAAATAATCAGGGTGAAGCTGCTCTGTATAGGTATTGCCCGCGTTAAAATTAATATCGGTCACCTCTTTGATGGCCGTGAGCATCAAAATGGGTATGTCGCGGTGCTTCGGGTCGGCTTTAAGCTGCCTGGCGACATCAAAGCCCTTGTCAATGGATTCAAGCATAACATCCAGCACGATAAGGTCGTATTTACCCCGGTTTATCATATTCATGCCTTCCTCGCCGCTTGAAGCGGACCCGACTTCATAACCGCTGCTTTCAAGGACTATTCTCATTGATTCCACTATGTCAAAATCATCATCAATAATAAGGATCTTAGCAGCCATGCCGACCTCCGTTTTAATATTACTAAAACTATAGGCTTTAAAATTCAAAAAGTCAAGATTTTTTTGATCAAAAGAAAATAAGGATGCTTATCAGGCTGCTTGCGCCGTTCACTCCGGGACCGCTCAACTTGGACGACACCCCGTAATCAAACCGCGTATTTAATCCGTTAAAATCATAGTTGAACCCGGCGCCCGCGCTTACAAAATCAGAGCCCTGAATATCGACTTTGTTCCCCGCCCGTATTATTATCATGTTCTGGTACATATATTCCAGGCCAACCGCCGCATCAAACTTTGTTTCATTTGCGTGGTAAAAACCGCCGCCTGAAACCGATATTGCGTTTACGTTGTCATTTAAGATGTCAAAATTAAAACCAGCGCCGAATTTAAGAGGCAGAGTCTCTTTGGCAAGCAGGCTTTGCGTGTCACTATCGTCGAATCTATCACCAATATTCATCACAGAGACGGACCCGCTTAAACCACCGTCTCCCATGAACACCGCGCCGGCATCAAAAGCGAGATAAGAAGCGCTGTTTTTGACGATAACGGAATTTATGTATTTGGCTGTGACGCCGAGCTTGATGTTCTCGGAGGCTGAAAATGCGTAAGATAAAGATGTAATGTAATTATACCTGCTCAGACCGGAACCTGAATATGGCGAATCAGCCACTCCGGACTGCCTGTCAAAAACATATGACAGGGCAAAATCCCCGTCTTCCTTTGCCGGCAGCACAACTGTTGAAAGCGTTGAGCTTGAGCCGGTCAGAGTATTGTTATTGTAGGTGAACATCGCCTGGAAGTTTGATACGCCATAGAGCGCCGCCGGATTGTTCGAAATCGAGTTGATATCCGCTGTTTTTGCGCTGCAGGCCCCGGAAATGCCTGTGGATGCGGCCGTGGAAAACTCCGGGAGCACCATGCTGATATGACCGCAATACGCGCGGCTGAATGCAAAGAACACAAAAAAGGATGCCAGTAATTTTTGTTTCATTTTTACCCTCCCGTTATTTTTAATTATTATATCACAACCGCAATACTTTGTCCATTTCGCCGGCGCCATCATGACAAAAGTATTTGTCCTTCGCGTCCGCTGCCCTGTTCAATGATCATGAATAATTGTTCTTGACATAATGCTATACTATGCTATAATTTGCTATATGAAGATCATAATCAAAGAACTCGAAAAATACAGGCTTGAAAACAGGATGTCGCAGGAAGTGCTGGCTTTAAAACTTGACGTGGCGTTTTGTACGGTCAACAGGTGGTTTAAGGACAGGAACGAGCCGAACCAGATACAGGAATATCACATAAAAAAAATGTTGAAAAACAGGAGGGTTCAAAATGACAAAGAAAGAAGACGTACTCACTAAGATGTCGGACACGGACAATTACGAAGGGATACAGTCCGGCCGGGAACACCTGGAACTGCTTTCAAAAACCAAGGCCTTAATGTCCTATGAAAGAAGCGAATCTCACAAAAGAAGCGGCTCCATAGACAACCTGCTTGTAAAGTTATATTTGTCGCTGTAAAAAAATACCCTTTTTGCTGAAAACAAAAGGAGGCATATATATGCCTCCTTTTGTCATTTATGGAATATCGCTGAAAATCCCGCTGTTATGGGTTGTTTTTAAGCTATGAGGTTGAGTAACTCTTCTGCCTGCCTTAAATTCGCGCCTTCCTGCTGTTTTACCATATTGTAAAAATCGCAGGACATGCACGCCCTCTTGCGTTTATCAGGGGATGCCGCAGCATCCTGTCCACACTGGGTTCCGACCATTATCCAGCATACCCTGCCGCCTTTTTCACCGTCGTGAACGCCTTCCATAATTGAATTTGTTGCGGCCGCGCAAAGACCGAGTTCTTCCACATTTTCCCCGCCCGGCTGCCTTCCGCAGTTCCTGAACTCCCAACAATTCGCCTTTTTCATGCCAACCTCCTGGATCGTTTTAAATGCTACTGTATTGGTATGATTATAGCAGACGGGGATTGGAAAATCAACTGTATATTGGTTTTATTTCGTTTTCGATTTCCGGAATCAGTATGACCGATTTTTCCCGGTTATTGTACAAATATGCCGTATCCTGACATCCGGCGCTGTGAAATTAAGATTTTATAAACTTGCACGCACCCTGGATTTTCCTGTGGTGCTTGATCTTGCGTATGTCAATATCGATCTCATCCTTGAGCAGCGCTATCTCATTCGTAACTTCCCTTACTTCCTTAAACTCCCCTTTAAACTGGGATGAAACCTCGTTATAATACTCCTTCATGAGCTTGATGTTGCCCGGCACATTCCTTTTCAAACTGGCACATACTGCGCCGTCGACTGCTATCTCTGTTTCTTCTATGAACGGCGCATTGCCTTCCAGAGCCAGCAGATATATTGAATCCGTCCCTTCCACATCCGGGAATTTTGTCGAAAGCAGGCTTATCATATGGCCGGTGAAAATACCCCTGCGGCTTATATCGGCTTTCCACTTTTCCATCTTACCGTAAAGTTCCGGAAAATGAATGACGAGGTCGTCATAGAGTTCCTTCTTAACCTTTTCAGGATGATACCAGATATTATACCAGTCATCCAGGACGTATGCCTCAATTTCCTCAAAATGGGCACGCGCCGACCCGCCCGATTCGGCTTTTTTTCGCGCCTCTTTCACTTCGCCGCTCTTTTTTGCCATGGATGCGGTCAAAAAAGCCGCAAGGGTCAAAACCAACAGGCCAAGTATGGCCATTGGGAACATCATTGAATTTTTTTCCTTTTTAAGTTTCTTTATGTCGGTTTCCAGGGCCGCGGCTTTTGCAGTAATCGACACTTTCTGAGCCGTAAGCTCTTCAATTTCAATGTTTGCCGCTTTTAATTCCTTTGACAGGCCTGCCACGGTCACTTTTGGGGTTTTAACCGCCTTAACAGACCTTTTAGAGGCTGCCGTAAAGGACAGAAACATCAATACGCAAATTACTATTGTTAATGCTTTTTTCATTTTCATTTCCTCCAGGATGTATTTATATTTTCCGGCACAACGCCGTTTCTATTTGAACGAATTTATAGCCTCGTCAACGGTATTATATGTATTTATAAATTCTATCAAATCCATGCTTTTGAATATAGCCGACACTTTTTCGTTCATACAACAAAGCTTGATATCGCCGTTACTTTTTGCAGCGTAATCCCGGTCATTGGCGATGGTATTCCAGCCCCCTCCGCTGACTACGTCAACATTTGCAAGGTCCACAACGATCTTATTTTTACCCGCCGCTATGCAGGCCCTCAATTTATCCCTCAAATCGTAATAGGTCTGCTGGTCTATCCTTCCCGAAATTTTAAAAAAACTTACATTGTCGATCTCTTTCATTTCAATCTTAATCGGGAACATTGACCAATACTCCTTTAATATTTTTATAAATTATAACACAAACTATAGCAAACCGTAATCCCTCATCTTGGCTTTTAAAGTATTCCTGTTGATCCCGAGTTTTTGCGATGTTTTCAACTTGTTATTTCCGGTCTCGATAAGCATCTCTTCGATCAGGTGTTTTTCCATTTCCCCGATAACTTCGGAATATATGGTTCCGTCATGTTTCTTCCTGGCCTCGTTCTTGATGAATGTTTTGATGTCAAACCCATCATCCCTGTTCTTTGCCGGGTTAATGGAATCCGGCAGCAGCGATATATCGATAATGTTGCCTTTCGCCATTATAACGGCCCGTTCTATCACATTTTCCAACTCGCGTATATTGCCGGGCCAGTCATAGGCGTTAATTATATCCTCGGCGGATTTATCGATGCCTGCGATCTGTTTGTTATAAAGTTCACTATAGCGCTTGATGAAAAAGTCCATCAAAAGCGGCATATCGTCTTTTCTTTCCCGCAGGGCCGGCATGTGAACGTTTATGACATTCAGACGAAAATAAAGGTCTGCCCTGAATTTTCCTTCGTCAACAAGCTTTTTTAAGTCCCTGTTCGTCGCCGCCAATATGCGTATGTCGACTTTAATTGTTTTCTCCGAGCCCAGCGGTTCTATTTCCTTTTCCTGTATTGCCCGCAGTATCTTGGACTGGAGCTGCAAAGGCATTTCGCCTATTTCGTCAAGGAACAATGTCCCTTTGTCCGCAAGCTCGAATTTGCCTTTTTTATTCCCCACCGCCCCGGTAAAAGCGCCTTTTTCATAACCGAACAGCTCCGACTCCAGGAGATTCTCGGGTATTGCCGCGCAATTAACGCTGATAAATTTATTTTCGCGGCGGTCGCTCAGCAGATGGACTATCTTTGCTATCAATTCTTTTCCGGTCCCGGTCTCTCCTGTTATAAGTACCGGCACTACCGTATTTGATACCGTCTTTACCTGCTCGATCATCATCCTGACTTTTTCATTCTTGCCCACTATGTTCTTAAAACTGAACTCTTTTTTCAATTCCTTCCTGAGTTCAACATTTTCACTTATAAGCTTTTGCGTCTCATCCTGCCTCCGCTGGAAACTTCTCACCCTGTACGCGATCAGCGATGATAATAACGTGATCGTGTCAGTCCCGTCCTGGAAAGTTTCCTTACTTTCAAATATTTTTTCGATCACCAGCACGCCCAGCACGCGGTTCCCCGCTTTTATCGGAGCCGCGATAAGCGATATCTTTTCGGGCCTTTGTATTTTCAGGCGGTTTAGGAACATCGGTTCCTTTGTAAGGTCCTCCACGGCAATGGTCTGGCCCTTCAGGACCGCGTTGCCGATTATACCTTCGCCTATCTTATAAACGCCGTTCCTTATGGAATCTTCGCTCATCTTGTAACCGCTGTATACCTTAAGGGAGTCAGGATTGTCCTTGTCAAAAAGCACAAGCATTCCGCGGGATATATTCATCCTGCTTTTAAGCATTTCCATTACTTTATTGAAAATATCGTTCAGCGATTCCTCTTCTTCTATAATATGGAACGTGCTGATAAGTATTTCCTGAAGGTTTATTTTCGAACTTAAGCGTTCCTGTGTGTTATCTTTGGTTATTATCTGCGCGGAAAGTTCGGCGACCATCAATAGCAGTTCCAGATCATCCTCGGAAAAGGCGTTTTCTTTGTTTGAATCAACGCTTATTACCCCCATTATCCTGTTCTCTGTTTTTATCGGGACGGCAAGTTCCGAAAGAAGGTCTTCCCTTACCTTTATATATAACGGTTCCTGGCGGGTATTATTTACCAGTTTGGGATTGCCTGTCATTGCCACCCAGCCCGTTATGCCCTCTCCCACCTTTAATTTAGTGGATTCCGCCGTTTTAACAGACAGGTTTTTATACGCGGCTATATCAAGCACCTTTTCTTTTTCATTGATCAGCATTACACTCCCTGTTTTTGCCCCCGTCAGTTCGAGGCACCTTTCAAGGATAAGTGTAAGCAGGGCTTTTGCCGAGTGTGGCTTATTCATCTCAAAAGAAATATAATGGACAAGCTTAAGTTTGTTAATTTTCGACTCAAAACCGATATTTGGAATTTGCTGTGTAATATCCGTTTTCTTTTTCAAATTGTCGCCTCCATTTCCTGTTTATCTTGTCAAAAATGTGTTTTCTGCTGTTGGTCAATTTTTGAGCATGTGGTTATTATATAATAATGCTAAAAACAGTCAAGATAAATGATTGTTTATTGACCAATTTGCAGAAATAAATGATGTAATAATGACCATTACTACCAAATAAGCGCTATATTTTTAAAGCATAAATAAATGGTATGATTTTTGCTTGTTTTCAGTACAAAATGCCGAAAGGCTACAGAGGATAATGAGTCGGATCATTACGAAGTTGAAGGGACTTCCACCGTTCTATACTCATATCCCCTAAAAAATCGAGGAGGATATATTGTTATGGAAAAGAAAGATGCATGCGTAGCAGAGATCTTCGGAATCAATGTTTTCAGCGACAAAGTAATGAAGGAAAGGCTCCCAAAGGCTACCTACAAGGCGTTCAAGAAGTCCATTGACGATGGCAAGCAGCTNNCCCCATAGATGTCGCGAATGTCATTGCCAACGCCATGAAAGACTGGGCCGTTGAAAAAGGAGCGACCCACTACACGCACTGGTTTCAGCCCCTTACGGGCATCACAGCTGAAAAGCATGACGCTTTCATCTCACCTGTCGGCGACGGCGAGGTTGTCCTTGAGTTCTCGGGCAAACAGCTTATACAGGGCGAACCCGACGCTTCTTCATTCCCGTCCGGCGGATTACGCGCCACTTCTGAAGCTCGCGGATACACAGCCTGGGATCCCACGGTTCCGGCATTTGTAAAGGATAACGCGGTCGGCGATGTTACCCTTTTCATTCCCACAGCATTTTATTCATACACCGGAGTAGCTCTAGATAAAAAGATACCTGTATTGCGTTCCATTGACGCTGTTTCAAAACACGCTTTAAGGGTCTTAAAAGCCCTCGGCAATACAGTTTCAAAGAAAGTTGTTGCTACCCTCGGGCCTGAACAGGAATACTTCCTGGTTGATAAGGAACTTTTCTTAAAGAGGCTTGACCTTCAGCTGACTGGCAGGACGCTTTTCGGAGCCCCTTCCCCCAAAGGCCAGGAGCTTGAGGACCAGTATTTCGGCACCATCAAGGACAATGTTTCGGCATTCATGGCCGATCTTGACACCGAAATGTGGAAACTCGGCATTTATTCAAAAACAAGGCATAACGAAGTTGCCCCGGCGCAGTTTGAAAACGCCCCGGTATTCTCAATGCTGAACACGGCGGTTGACCATAACCAGCTCACAATGGAACTTATGCAGAAGATCGCTTTAAGGCATAACTTGGTCTGCCTGCTCCATGAAAAACCTTACCGCGGCATTAACGGCTCGGGCAAGCACAATAACTGGTCGCTCGGAACAGACGACGGGCTCAACCTGCTGGAACCGGGAGACAACCCGCATGATAACATGCAGTTCCTCACGTTCTTAGCAGGCGTTATCAGGGCCGTTGACAGACACGCAGACATGCTCCGCGGAGCTTGCGCGACTGCCGGACAGGACCACAGGCTCGGCGCGAACGAGGCCCCGCCCGCGATAATCTCGGTATACCTCGGCGACATGCTCGGGGAAATATTTGAGAAGCTCGGAAAAGGCGAAAAATATGTTTCCAAAGGCGTTTCATTCACTGACGTAGGCGTGGATAATCTCCCCTCATTTCCCAAGGATAATTCAGACAGGAACAGGACCTCGCCTTTTGCTTTCACAGGCAACAAATTCGAGTTCAGGATGGTTGGTTCAGCCATGTCATGCGCCGGCCCGATGCTGATACTCAATACCGCAGTCGCGGAATCACTTGATGATATCGCGACCAGGCTGGAAAAATCCAAGGACGTAAAAGCCGAAGTTGCGGCAATCCTGAAAGAAGTTTACAAAGAGAACAGCAAGATTGTATTCAACGGCAATAACTACTCGGCTGAATGGGAAAAAGAAGCCGCAAAACGCGGCCTGCCGAACGTAAAAAATTCGGTCGATGCCCACAAAGCGCTGATAACCTCAAAAGCTGAAGGGATTCTCGTAAAATACGGCGTTCTTACAAAAGAAGAGCTTCACAGCCGTTATGAGATCTATATCGAGACCTATTCAAAGGTAATAAACATCGAAGCCAACACAGCCATCAATATGGCAAGCACGATGTTCATTCCCGCGGCTATCAAGTACACCACGATTCTCGCGAATTCAATATCCAAGGTAAAATCGGCAGGCGGAAGTTCCAAAACACAGGAAACCGTACTTAAAATGGTTTCTTCCCTGCTTGATTCAGCTTCAGGCAAGCTCATGGCAGCTATCGACGCAAGAGCAAAGGCTGCTGATATTACCGAAGCCGTCAAGAAAGCTGAAAGCTACAGGGACAGTGTGGTTACCGCCTATACATCGCTCAGGGATGATATTGACGCCCTTGAGGCGCTGGTACCGGCTGAACTGTGGCCTGTGCCTACGTACGCGGATTTGCTTTTTAAGCTTTAAACAATAACTTGCATAAACCCGGGGCGGCGAGGAGCCGCTCCGGGTTTTCCTTGCTTTCTTTGTTCTTTAAAGAACTGCTGACCGCAGCGGGCGGACACTCAGGTCCGCCCCTACAATAGCAGAATACGATCCAAAGATTCCAGATGGACACAAAGTGTCCATCTGGAATCTTTGGATCCCTTCTACTTCGACGCCGACTTGGCCCCGCAGTGCCGACACTGCGGGGCCGCTTTTTGCTTACGAATGGAAGGATCAGAGAGGCCCTGTCGGAGGGGCCGTTGAATTTCAAAATTTCTTTATTTGTTTCGTCGAATGTCAGAAGGGATACTACATCGGGGAGGAACAAGAATGAAGAAATTTTTTGTCGTTTTACCGTTATTGGTGTTTGTGTTCGCGTCTTTTTTGTCAGCTGACGCGGCGGCTCCGGCCGCAAGCAATCCGGGCGATATCGCCTGGATACTCGTTTCATCGGCGCTTGTTTTGCTCATGACGCCGGGTCTGGCATTTTTCTACGGCGGGCTTGTAAGAAGAAAGAACATCCTTGGAATTCTTATGCAGTGCTTTATGGCCGTGGCCCTTATCAGCATCCAGTGGGTTCTTTTCGGCTATTCCCTGGCTTTTGCTCCAGGCAATGACTTTATCGGCGGTTTGTCCTATCTGGCGCTGAATAATGTCGGAATGGAACCCGGCCCCTTTTCACCCGCGATACCCCATCAGGCTTTTATGATATTCCAGATGATGTTCGCGGTCATCACGCCCGCGCTCATTATCGGGGCATTCGCGGAAAGAATGAAATTCTCGGCTTACCTTATATTCTCCCTTTTATGGGCCACCCTGGTTTACGACCCCCTTTGTCATTGGGTATGGGGCGGAGGCTGGATGGCAAAAATGGGAGTAATGGATTTTGCAGGAGGCATTGTCGTTCATATAAGCGCCGGATTTGCGGCGCTGGTGACGGCCATTGTCATAGGCAAAAGGCGCAATCACACTGCCGTACCTACGCCGCATAATATGCCTTTCACTGTCCTTGGCGCCGGGCTTCTTTGGTTCGGATGGTTTGGATTTAACGCCGGGAGTGCGTTGGCTGCCAACGGGGTCGCTATAAGCGCCTTTTTGGCCACAAACACGGCCGCAGCCGCGGCAGCTTTAACCTGGGCGTTTATCGAGTGGAAGACATTCGGAAAACCCACCATGCTCGGAACAGCCACAGGCGCTATCGCCGGTCTTGCCACAGTAACGCCGGCATCCGGGTTTATCAGTGTTATACCGGCCATTATCATCGGAATAACAACATCCGTAATATGCTATACGGCGGTCAGCTGGATCAAACCGAAATTCAACTATGACGATACTCTTGACGCGTTCGGAGTACACGGCATAGGCGGCCTTGTCGGAACATTAATGACAGGTCTATTTGCCTCTGTCGCCATCAACCATGCCGGAGCAAACGGACTTTTTTACGGCAATGCCAAACAATTATGGATACAGTGCATTGCGGTCCTCGCGTCTGTCGGCTATACCGTAATCATGACGTTTGTGCTCTACAAACTTGTCGACCTTACAGTAGGCGTCAGGGTTGAAGACAAAAAAGAAGTGCTCGGACTGGACATCAGCGAGCATAACGAACGCGCTTACACATTGATCGAATAAAGCACAATAAACAAAACCAATGGAGGCATCCAATGAAATTAGTGATTGCAATAATCCAGCCCCACAAGCTGGAAGAAGTAAAACAGGAACTATATAAAGCCGATATCCACCTGCTTACCGTAAACGAAGTGCTCGGCCACGGCAGGCAAAAAGGCATCACGGAAGTTTACAGGGGCGTGAGGGAATCAGGCAATTTGCTGAGAAAAATACGCCTGGAAATCGCCATTAATGATGATTTCTTGAAGCCCTGTATCGACGCCATCACGCACGGAGCGCACACCGGTGAAACAGGCGACGGCAAGATATTTGTGCTGCCGCTTGAAGAATGTATAAGGATAAGGACAAATGAGACCGGACATGTGGCAATCGGGTAATAAAAAAAACCAAAGAACATATCCCCTTGCCGGTTTTACAGGGGTAAAGGCCTTTATCCATAAGGTCTTTACCCCTTTCTTTTACCCGCATGATTTTTATCAACCATTTATGCCAATTACTTTTTAACCATTTGTTCATTTATGGTTAATTATTCAACAACAAAGATACATATACGTATTAAATCACTCCTTACATTCTTTTCATCTTGCCAAATACCGCACTTTTATTGGATATTGTCAACGTGGCACATCATTTGCTATATCTGTTCCGATATGTAAATAGACCTTAAAACAGCTTCTAAGTTCAATGGATCGGGATTGACGCTTAAATACGGCTGTTTTAGGTACTATTAAAAAAACAAAGGAGGCAAGAAAATGAGAAAAAATGCGTTAAAAAGTTTAATGTTAGTACTGGCATCAGCACTGTTTTTATCGGGAAGCCTGTTGATGGCGACACCTTCAACAGCTTTCTGGACCCCCTGTACCACCTATTTTCAGCCGTTCATGAAAGGCCACATCGGGTATGACTCATATGTGCGCGACAACAGCATGCTGTCCAACGATTACGGATTTACCGTGGGCGTACTGCCTTTTGAAAAATTACAGGCGGAAATAGGTTATGACGCCCTTCTTCCGGTAGCGTCACCTGCCACATTCAAGGACGCCAACTACTTAAACGCCAAGATCGGCTGGAACGAGAATACTTTACTGCCGGTCGGATTTTCAGCGGGTATTTTCAATGTTGGTTTTGACACAAATGTAACTGATTACGACGTGATGTATGCCGTCATCGGAAAGACAATAGATAACATAGGTACCATCGCGGTTGGCGCGTACACAGGCAACAAGAAACTGCTCATAGACGACAATGGAAAAGCCGACAATAACGGCTTTATGGCAAGTTACACATCCCCGCAGATAGGCAAAGTAATATTGGCCGCGGATTACATGAGCGGAAA
>PMTB01000216.1 GCA_003167475.1 candidate division FCPU426 bacterium
TTAAGCCAAAAGCCAAGAGACAAAAGTAAAGTTCAAGCAAAGGATTAAGTTTTAAAGTTGAGTCCTGCCGTAACGGTCGGCCTTACTTATCAACTTGCCCCCCTTGTTTTACCTTTACTTTTGTCTTTTGGCTTTTGGCTTGACAACTTAAAGGTCAGCCAAAACGGGTCCAGTCTCTTACACTCGGAAAAATATTGACAATCACAAACCCCTATGCTATATTTAACCAGTTGGTTAAACCATATGGTTAAGGAAATGTCATGAAAAATAAAAGAATAAAGAAAGCCAAAATAAGCAAGGATAAAAAAACGGACATAAAAAATGTTTCTGCCGCCATCGCGGCGTGGGTCTTCATATTTGGGGGTCGTTAGAAGATGAAAAAAACACACAAAGCGGACGACGGGAAAAGCAAGGACCGCATTCTCGAGGCCGCCATGGATGAGTTCGTGGAATACGGCTATTACGGCGCGCGTACCCAGCGCATAGCGGACAAGGCCAAGGTAAACAAGGCACTTATCCATTACTATTTCAGCAATAAGGAAACCATCTATGAGCAGGCGCTCGCCAAAGTCGTGGGACTGATAATAGGCAAACTCAACGCAATAAGCGACGAGCCGGTTGAGATCGAAAAGAAGATGGAACAGATAATGGATGTTTATATAAGCCTTTTTACGGAATACAGCGGGTATTTCAGGTTCGTGCTTTCGGAAGTCTTAAGGGGAGGGGACAAATTGAAAAAAGCCATCGTGCCGAGGATAAAGGAAATACCCTTCAACCCGATGAACGGGTCGCTGTACAGGTATTTCAATGAACAGATGAAAAACGGAAAAATAAAGAAAGTCAATATCTTCCAGCTGATAATAAGCATAATAGTCCAGATAGCGCCGGTTTACTTCGCAAAAGGTATCATAGAAAAGGTTGCCGGCGGAGCCGGAGTTGAAAGGCTAATAGTGGGCAAATTTATAAAGGAAAGGAAGAAATTTGTGATAGACCTGACCATGAACGGGATCAAAAAGTAGGGATTGTTCTATGTTCTGTGTTCCGAAAGCCGGAGAACAGATAACAAACAAAACCATTAGGAGGCAAACATGGATATTGAAAAAGTGAAAAAGGCAAGGCCGATAATAGCGGCGGTGGTTATACTTGTTGCGCTGGGTATTTGGCTGATCCCGAAGATGTTCAGCAAGGCAGGCGGGATTATGGCTTCAGGTACAGTTGAGGTCAGGGAAGTGGATATCGCTTCAAGGATATCCAGCAGGGTAATTACTTTAAACGTGGACGAAGGCGCTTCTGTGACAAAAGGCCAGGTTTTAGCCACGCTGGATGATTCCATAGTGGCGGCGCAAAAAGACGCGGCCGCGGCCATGTACAGCAACGCCCAGGATATTTATAACAGGTCAAAAAATCTTTTTGGATCAAGTTCCATATCACAGCAGCAGTTTGACCTGGCCCGCGCCAACTTTATCAGCGCCGCTTCGCAGTTAAAACAGGCCGAAGTTATGATGCAGGAAGCAACGGTTACCGCGCCATGGGACGGCGTCATACTTAAAAAATACGTGGAAATCGGTGAACTGGCTTCGCCAAACGCGCCTTTGTTCACCCTGGGCGACATAGGCACAGCGAAAGTCACCATATATGTCCCGCTTAAGGAAATGGAACTCGTGAAATACGGCGATTCCGCGAAGGTAAGCATAGACGCTTTGGATAAGAAAATATTCAACGGGAAAATAACCTTCATATCAAGCGACGCGGAATTCACCCCTAAGAACGTGCAGACCAAGGATGAAAGGATAAAGGAAGTCTTCAGGCTGGAAGTGACAGTACCCAATCCGGATCATATACTGAAACCCGGCATTCCGGCGGACGTGGAGATTATGAAGTAATTTGGAGGCTGTCCGAAAAGGCCTTAATGATAGGTCGTGTCCGGCACGGATGNNCCTGTATTATAAGGGTTTTAGTAGCGCACAGGCCATGAAAAAATTTCATCCGTGCCGGACCCGAAAAGAAGTCGTGATATTATTGAATTGAACACAGAACAGAGAACCACAAAGGACCCCAAATGAAAGTCATCGACGTTAAAGGACTTGTAAAGAAATTCAAAGATGTCACAGCGGTTAACGGGCTGGACTTCTCGGTTGAGCGCGGGGAAATATTCGGGCTCATCGGGCCTGACGGCGCGGGAAAAACAACTACTCTGCGCATATTGGCGGGCATTATGCTGCCGGGTTCCGGCCAGGTCATGGTCCTGGACAAAAAACTTCCAGAGGCGGCCGAGGCTGTTAAGGAAAAGATCGGTTATATGTGCCAGAGGTTCAGCCTGTATTCGGACCTTACCATAAATGAAAATATTTCATTTTTTGCCGACGTTTACGGCATTAACAGGAAAACCCTCGAAGAAAGGCTCGCACCACTGCTGAAAATGACCAGGCTTGAGCCTTTTAAGGACAGGCTTGCAGGCAAGCTTTCCGGAGGCATGAAACAGAAACTGGCACTTATATGCACGCTTATACACAGGCCCGAGATCCTTTTTCTTGACGAGCCGACCACCGGCGTGGACCCGGTGTCGCGCAGGGAATTCTGGGAAATTCTTCAGGGCATACACTCCGAGGGCGTTACCATAGTGGTGAGCACCCCGTATATGGACGAGGCTGAACAGTGCTCGCGTATAGGCTTGATGTTCAAAGGTGAAATAATACTGACTGACACGCCGAAAAATTTAAGGCGCAACTTAAACGGCGTAGTGGTGGAAGTAATAGCCGACGGCAGGGAACAGCTTGTAATTGACGCCATAAATAAGAGCAGTTATATAAAGGACTGGCAGCAGCTTGGTGAGCGTTTCCACGTGATATTGACCGACAATGCCGCGGCTGATGATTTTTGCGGCAGGATCTGCAATGAGGTAACGGTCAGGCGGATCGCGGCAAGCGTGGAGGATGTTTTTGTGGAGAGGATTAAGACATAGACTCAATTGACTCAGATGACTCATCTGACTCAATTGCCGGACAAGTGAGTCAAATGAGTCAGTTGAGACAATTGAGTCCAGATAAAGGAGTTCCATGCAACCAAGCGTAAGCGCAAAGAACCTCCAGAAAACCTTCGGCGATTTTGTCGCCGTGGATTCCATATCCTTCGAGGTTGAAAAGGGCGAGATATACGGCTTTCTCGGCGCCAATGGCGCGGGGAAAACCACTACCATACGCATGCTTTGCGGGCTCCTCGAGCCTACTTCAGGGGACGCCATGGTCGCCGGGTTTTCCATAAAGAAGGACCCCGAAGAGGTTAAAAAGCGGCTCGGGTATATGTCACAGAAGTTTTCGCTTTATCCCAGCCTGACCGTGGAGGAAAATATTGATTTTTACGCGGGGCTATACGGCAAAGACGATGAATTTATAAAGCAAAGGATGCCCGAGGTGATAAAATACACCGAACTCGACGGCCTTGAAAAAAAGATAGTCGGGGACATGCCCGGCGGGCTCAAACAAAGGGTTGCGCTGGCCTGCGCCATAGCGCACAAGCCCGAAATAGTTTTCCTGGATGAGCCGACCGCCGGAGTTGACCCGCTGCTACGCCGCAGGTTCTGGGAAATAATCGATATGCTGTCAAAATCCGGAATAACGGTCTTTGTGACTACTCATTACATGGACGAGGTCGAGCACTGCCACAGGATAGCCCTGATGAACAGCGGCTGCATAATAAAGGAAGGCACCATACACGACATAAAAGCCTCGGTATTCAAAAAACCCATAATGGAAATAGAATCGGAAGCTCCGGTCGAGGCGTATAAACTGCTGAGCCTGAAAAGGGGGGAGCTCGGGGAGCTTTCCATACACGGCGCGCTTATACATCTGATCCCAACAGGCGGCATGGAACAGGCCGGGAAGGTCATAGCGGAAACCCTCGGCAATGCCGGGATAAAATTTTCAAAACCCGAAAATGTGGAACCCACTATGGAGGATGTTTTTGTAAATCTGGTGAAGGGCAGTGAAGCCGATGGCAAATGACAGGGGTACGCTGGATTTTAAAAGGATAATACCGGTGTTTAAAAAGGAGTTCCTGCATATAGTGCGCGACGCCAGGTCGCTGGTCATAGTGCTTATCGCTCCTGTTCTGCTGCTTGTGCTGTATTCATACGCCGTAACCTTCGACATAAATAAACTTGATTTTTCCGTTGTGGATTATGACAGGTCATCCTTAAGCAGGCTGATAGCCGCCAAATTCACCTCGTCAGGATATTTTGAGATGTACAAGCCGGCGGAAAACAACATGGCGAAAAGCGTCGAGGCTATACGGGTAAACAAGATAAAGGTAATAGTGACCATACCGGTGGGTCTTGAAAAAGCGGTAAAAAAGAACCTGACTGCCAAAATACAGGTGATAGGCGACGGGGCGGACCCGACCACCACCAACACCGCCATAGGATATGCCAATATGATCATAGCTTCCGTGTCGCGGGATATAATCCTCGATGAGGTTAAAAGCAGGGGATTCAATACCAAGACCATACCCATGGTGGAAACCGTTCCGAGGGTATGGTACAACCAGGAGCTGAAAAGCTCCAACTTCATAATCCCGGGGCTTATCGCCATAATAATGATGCTTATAGCGGCGCTGCTCACCTCGCTCACCGTGGTCGGAGAAAAGGAAAAAGGCACTTTTGAGCAGCTCATTTCCACGCCGATAAAGCCGCTGGAGTTAATGATCGGCAAGATTGCGTCGTATATAGCCATATGCCTTATAGACGTGGCTGAGATCGTTATTGTGGGAATATTATGGTTCAAGGTGCCTTTTCAGGGCAACTATTTTACCCTTGTGGTCTTTTCTCTGCTGTTTCTTTTCTGCGCGCTGGGGCTCGGCCTTTTCATATCGAGCCTGGCTTCGACCCAGCAGATTGCCGTGATAGCGACCGCGTTTTCTACATTGCTTCCGTCAATACTGCTTTCGGGTTTCATGTTTCCCATAGATTCAATGCCGTGGATAATAAGGATGATTACCTACGTGTTCCCGGCAAGGTATTTTATAACCGCGCTCCGGACCATATTCCTCAAGGCGGATACAGGGATGTCCGTACTTTGGGGAGAGGCATGGTTCCTCTTTTTTTTCGGGATGATATTCCTGCTGATATCCGCAAGCAGGTTCAGGAAAGACCTTGGTTAAAAAATAAACGGCAAGCGTGAAAGAGGGCCCAAATGCGTAAAGTTCCGGTATTCATAAGCCAGATGCTGCATGTAATGAAAAAAGAGATCATAGAGATACAGCGCTCGGGCGTGGGGCGCTTCCTTATCATAGCGCCCATATTGCAGGCTATAATTTTCGGTTTTGTGGCCGTGACTGACATCACCCATGTCAAGACCATGATATGCGACGAGGACTCTTCGGCCTTAAGCCGCTCCCTTGGCGAAAAATTCTATAACAGCGAATATTTCAAGGTCNNTTTCCGAGAATATCAAAAACGGCAAAAAGGCGCAGGTACAGCTCATAGTAGACGGGTCAGACTCAAACAGCGCTGGCATATCCATGACAAGGGCAGTGCTTATTATCAACGGTTTTTCGTCGGAAATATTCGCCAAAAAAATGACGCAGATGAAGAATGTCGTGGGCACTCTGCCTTCGGTGGTCATGGAGGACAGGATCTGGTATAACCCGGAGCTTAAAAGCGCGAATACCATGGTACCGGGCGTCATAGCCATGATAGTGACCATAGTGACCCTGGTCATCACGGCGCTTTCCCTTGTCAGGGAAAAGGAGTCCGGGAACATAGAACAGATGCTTGTGACCCCGGTCAAACCGTGGCAGATAATAGCGGGCAAGATCATTCCTTACATATTCCTGGCTTTGGTTGATATAATACTGATAATAATAGTGTCATTGATAGTTTTCCGGATAGATTTTGCCGGCAATTACTTCCTGCTTTTGGGGCTTTCCCTGATAATGATAATCACCAACCTGGGGATTGGAATACTAATATCGACGATATCAGCCACCCAGCAGCAGGCAATGCTCACATCCATATTTTTTATGATGCCGAATATACTGCTGTCCGGATTTATATTCCCGATCAAGAACATGCCCCTGGTGCTCCAGTGGCTCACATACCTGATACCCATGAGGTATTACCTGGTAATTGTCAGGGGAATATTCCTAAAGGGTCTGGGCTTTATGGAACTGCTTCCGCAGACAGCGGCGCTTGTCATATACGGCGTGATCGTTTTTACCATAGCGGTGAGGGAGTTTAAAAAGACCGTGGGTTAATGAGGTTATTAACGCCGCGTTTGCGGGTGATGCGCTGAGCCCCAACGCGATATAAAACAGTTACAGAAACGCAAAACAACTATTTTAACTGCTTGAAAACCTGAAAAATTTCTATTATAATTATCCCGTAGTCCAAAATCCTATAGAACGGTGATGTCATGAAAATCATGAAACTTATAACAGCTTCCATAATGTTATGCCTGCTTGGTTCCTTTGCGTCCGCTGAAAACCCGTTCAAGGAAGGCAACAAAAGTTACATAAGCGGTGATTACCAGAGGGCCCTTGATGAATATTCGATATTCATAAAGGATAAACCTGATTTTTTTGAGGGGTATTACAACGCGGGGAACGCCATGTTCCGGCAGGAACTCTATGAAGACGCCCTTAAGATGTACAAAAAATCCCTTGAACTCAACCCAAAAGATGAAGATACGAAGATAAACATAGAGGTAACACAGGAAAAGCTGAAAGAAAAGGAAAAGAACAAGGACAAGAAAGACAATAAGAAGGACAATAAGGATAAAAAGGACAAAAAAGACGGCAAAGACAATAAAGATTCCAAAGGTGGAAAAGACAATAAGCAGGATAAAGGCAGCCAGGGAAAAAACGGACAGGACCAGCAGGGCCAGGGAAATAAATCGCAGGATCAAAAAGGACAGCAGGGAAAAAACAAGCAGCCCGGGAAGGACCAGCCGGGCGGCGGCGCAGGGCAGGGCCAGCAGCAAAAACCCTCCGACAAAGCCGACGCGCAGAAACAGACCGGCATGTCGGCTGACGAGGTGCAGGCCCTGATGAACATGATGCAGAAATCGGAAAAAGATTACAAGAATTATTTCGGGAAACAGTACAGGCACAAACAGAACCAGAATGATTTCCCGAACGTTTATAATATGACTCCCGAAGAGATACACGATTACATGCTCAGGCAGATGATGGAGCCGGACAACCTGCAGCAGGCCCCGCCAAAAGGCGATGATAAGGAGAAGGACTGGTAAATCTTTGATTGTTCTTTGTTCTGTGTTCTCTGTTCTCTGTTCTATGTTCCAAAAACGGCGGTGAACATAGAATACAGAACAGAGAACACAGAACAATACCCAAAAGGAGTTCTTTTGAAAAAGTATTTCACCGAAGACATCCCCGGACTCATAGACGACTACGAGGACCGGCCTGAGCAGCTTGAAATGGCTTTGGCCGTGCAGTTGGCGCTGGAAAAAAACGACTGCCTCATAGTCGAAGCCGGAACAGGCGTGGGAAAAACACTTGCATACCTCATACCCATGGCAGAATATGCGCTTAACAACAAAAAAAGGGTGGTCATCTCCACCTATTCAAAGGCTTTGCAGAGCCAGATATACAAAAAAGACCTGCCCCTGGTGAACCAAATATTCCCTGACCTTAAATATGAGATAATATTTGGAGCTGGAAATTATGTCTGCGCCCGGCGCATGAAGGAATTCAGGTCCAAAGGCTCGTTGTTCATAAACGCTCTTGACGTGACCGACATGATGCATTTTATCAAGGAAGGCGAGGGCCTCCGCGAAAACACGAAGTTCCACATACCCAACGAGGTATGGCAGAATATAAACAGGCAGAAACCGCTTTGCCAGGAGGAATCCTGCCCGCATTTCAAAAAATGTTATTATTTTTCCATAAGGCACAAACTCCGCAAGGCAAATATCATAGTGGTGAACCACCATCTGTTTTTTTCCGACCTGATGGTCAATAAGAAACTGCTGCCCGAATCTTCGGCTGTGGTCTTTGACGAGGCCCACAAGCTTGAGGATACCATGCGGGACATGTTCTCCAGGCAGATATCTTTCTCCGGATACATGGAACTGCTCGAGGAACTGGAAGAGTTCCTGAAATATAAGAAAAAAACCACAAAAAATGATTTCAGGGAAAGAAAAGCCGAAATCAAGGCCGCCAAACACGAGTTTGAGATGTTCATCAGCGACCTTCAGGCGGAACTGTCTCTCATAAAGACCAAGACCGCGCTTTTGACGAAAAATTCGGCCGGAGTGAACTCCCATATAGATATCAGGTCCTCATTGGCCGGGCTTATATTCGAACTTAATGATACCATTCGGGAAGAGGACGACAAGGGCAGGAAAAAATACACGGAATACCTCCTCCAGGCGGTAAATGAACAATCGGATGTAATGGATATGTGGCTGACGAGAAAAAGTTCATCCTATTTTTATTGGGCAGAGATAGGCTCTGACAGGGATACTGTGCTGTATGTCACGCCTTATGACCTGAAAAAAGATTTTGAGGAACACGTCAGGTTCAACTATGAATGCGTCGTATTCACCTCGGCCACATTGTCCGCCGGCGAGAATTTCAACTACGTGGTAAAGCAGTTCGGTCTTGAAGACGCCACCACGGGGCTTTTAAAATCACCTTTTGATTACAAAAATAACGCGCTATTATACCTGGAAAAACAAATGCCCGTTCCGCAGTCGCCGGATTACAGGGAAAAACTCGTGGAGCGTGTGGAACAGATAATAACGATGACAGGCGGCGGGGTTTTTGTGCTTTTTACATCGCTGGACATGATGAAAAAAGTGCACAGGGAAATATCGGGAAAAGAGCATTCGATACCCATGCTTATCCAGGGGCAGGCTTCGCCAATGGAACTTGTGAAAGAATTCAAAAAAGAGCCGTCCATACTTTTTGCCACGTCCACATTCTGGCAGGGTATAGATATAAAGGGGGACGCGTTAAAATGCGTCATTATTACAAGGCTGCCCTTTGAGGTGCCCGAGCATCCCATGCAAAAAGCCATATACAACCACGTGACCGAGGAAGGCGGCAATGATTTCGCGGAGATAGCCCTGCCCCGCGCCATATTCATGCTCAAGCAGGGGTTTGGCAGGCTCATACGCTCAAAGGACGATTACGGCGTGGTGGCCATACTGGACTCAAGGATAACCGGGAAAACATACGGCAAACTCTTCGTGAAATCGCTGCCCGAGGCGAAAGCCACGACGTATGTGGACGATATAGAGAAGTTCTTTAAAGGCAGGGTGGTAAAGCAGAGCATGTTTTAGTTGTAAAACATATTTAGATAGGGGGCTTGCCCCCTCTAAACTAGGATGGGTGCCAAAGGAAGGTCCCTCCGGGAGAGGGAGCAAGTCCCCTCCCTACAGGTTTTTTTATGTTATTTATAAAATCGAATTTGTATTATTTGGTGTAAATGTTATAATTCTGATACAAACATTTAAGGAGGTTTTATATGGAAAAAGTAAAATGGGAAAAAGCGCTTGCGACAGGCGTTGAAATCATGGACAAACAGCACAAAATATTCCTGGAACTATGCGACAATCTAGACCAGTCGGTAAATATTGGAAGGGAAAAAAGCGAGATACTTTCCGACATAAAATGCCTGGAAGATTATGCCAAAGACCACTTTGCCACGGAAAAGAAGATAATGGAAGCGGCGAAATACCCTGAAAAGCACGGTCATATAAAGCTTCATAAATATTTTATTGATGAGATGAAGATCGTGAAGGAAAAAGCCGCCGCCGGCGTGACCGGCGAAAAATTCGCGGCCCTTATAAAGGAAAAAATCACAGACTGGTTCGTGATCCATATCGATAAAACAGACAGAAAACTCGGGAAACACGTCAATTATAAATAAGATAACGGGGTGGTTATGAGAAGGGAACCTGTGGTTGCGGGAGCATTTTACGATTCAAAACCTGACGCTCTGACCAGGCACATCGGCGAAATGACGGGAAAGCCCGTCAAAAAATCAAAAGCCCTCGGCATCATAGCCCCGCACGCGGGTTATATGTACTCCGGGAAAGTGGCGGCGCAGGTATACGCGGCCGTCGAGATACCGAAAACCGTAATCATTCTCGGGCCCAACCATACCGGGCTTGGCGCGCGCGTATCCGTATATCCAGAAGGAACATGGGGAACCCCTCTCGGGGACGCGGTTATTAACGCGGAACTGGCTGAAAAAATATTGAAAAAATGCGCATTTGCCGAAAGGGACACGGCCGCGCACGAAAAGGAACATTCCATAGAAGTGCACCTGCCTTTCCTGCAGTACCATAAAAAAAGTTTTGATTTTGTGCCTATAGTCCTCGGCGAACCCGACCTGAAGATTTTAAGGGAACTCGGGAGCGTCCTGGCTCAGAGCGTTAAAGGAAAAGATATACTTCTGATCGCGTCGACGGACCTGACGCATTATGAGGAGGCCGGGGCGGCGCGGGCCAAGGACGCCCTGGTGCTCTCCGCCATAGAAAACCTTGACCCGGAAAAGCTTTACTCGGAAATAAGCGATCATGACATATCCATGTGCGGTTGGATGCCGGTATATACGCTCCTGCACGCGTGTAAAGAGCTCGGGGCAAAGCAAGGAAGGATAATAAAATACATGAATTCAGGCGATACCAGCGGGGATTACAGCGAGGTTGTGGGATACGGGGGGGCGGTCATCATATGAAGGATTTTACCATGCTCTTTCCCGGACGGGTTTACTTCGGGAACGGGTGCCTGGACAGGCTAAAGGACGCCCCCATACGCGGAAGGCGCGGCCTCATAATAACAGGCAGGCATTCGGCGAAAAAATCAGGCCTGCTTGACAGGGTAAAAAAAATCCTCAAAGCAACCGGCAGGGAGATCTTTATTTATGACGACGTGGAACCCGAAGTGTCCGTGGAGACGGTGGACAAAGCCGCCGAACTGGCCAGGCGTTACAGGGCCGATTTTTTCATCGGATTGGGCGGCGGGTCGGCCATAGACTGCGCCAAGGCAGTGTCCGGGATATATAAGGACCGCTTAAGCGTGAAGGATTACCTGGACACTAAAACCCCGGTAAGGCGCGACAGCGGCTTTCTCATAGCCATACCCACCACCGCGGGGACGGGTTCCGAGTCCACAAAGAACGCGGTGCTCACATACACCGCAAAAAAAATAAAGATAAGCCTTCGCGGGGATTCCCTTGTGCCTTCCATGGCTATAATGGACCCGGAGCTCACATATTCCATGACGAAGGAGATAACGGCTTACACGGGTATGGACGCGCTCACCCACGCGGTAGAGTCGTATTTTTCCTCGAACGCGAATGAAATTACGGAGCTGCTTTCCCTGAAGGCGGTTACCCTAATATTAGGGAGCATGTCGGCGGCGTATAAAAAGCCGCTGGACAAGGCGGCGAGGTATGACATGATGCTGGGAAGTTTTACTGCCGGCTTGAGTTTTGCCAACGCGGGGCTTGGGGCGGTCCACGGCATAGGTCATCCGGCCGGAGCGGTGCTTAAACTCCCGCACGGTTTGGTGAACGCCGTGCTGCTACCGCATGTGCTGGAATTCAATTCGGCCGCCATAGGCGCGCAGCTGATGCAATTCAGGAAAGCCACGGGTTTCGACCTGATAAAAAAAATAAAGTCCCTCAATAAAAGCATGGGGATACCGGCGAGATTAACCGCGTCCTCAAAAGGCGGCGTTAAAAAAATAGAGGAAATAATGGAGCGCGTTGAGTACTCGGCTTCCATGTCGTATAATCCCGTAAAAATGGATGATAAAAGGGTCAGGCAAATCCTGAAAGGCGCGCTTTGATGGCGAAAAAAGACGTGATAAAAAGGGTTGAGCTTATTTTTCTTTTTGTCCTGCTCGCATTTACCGCGATATTCCGCGCGCAGGTGACGGATATGCCGCTTGATAAGAACGAGGGCGCATATGCCTACGGGGCAGTCAGGATAAGCCAGGGAGCGGTCCCTTACAGGGATTTTTTTGAGCACAGGCCTCCCATGATACTGTATTTATACAGGGCCGCGTTTTCGGCTTTCGGGCAGACGGACCGGGCAGTGAGGTACTTTACTACGGTTTGCGCGGCGGCAGCAGCCATTTTGATCTATATACTCGCCAGGGTGGCCTGGCGGAGCGCTTTTATTGCCATGCTGGCCTCATTTTTCTACGTTATTTACCAGAACAGTTTTGCCCTGGGCGGTTTATGCGCGGATACGGCTGTTTTCGCGCAGCTGCCGGTGTTGATTTGCCTGCTGCTCGCCTGCGACAGGGACTCAAAGTACGAGTCCGTCAATTTTTGCGCGTCCGGTTTTTTTGCGGGGATAGCCGTTTTAACCGACCTTATGACGGTATTTTTGGCGGCGGCGGTTGTGCTCTATGCGGCGGTATATGGAGGCAAAAACAGGATGAAAAACATTGCCTGGTTTTTTGCGGGCTGCATATCCGTGCCGATTGCCTCGGCAGCATGGGCCTTTTTCAACGGGGCGCAGAAACAGATGTTTGACGGGGTTTTCGGGTATAACTGGAAGGCTTTTGCGGCGGCACTGAAGGGCCCGCGTATTCCGGAAACAACCGGATACCTGGCGCTTTTTATATACGCGGATATCCTCCCGTGCGCGGCGTTCATCTACTCGGCGTGGGTGTTTTTTAAACGGAAGAAGGATGGGGTTAATTTCCTCCTGTTTTGCGCGGCAGTGTCGCTATGTACCGGTATATTGGCCGCTCCCGGGGCTTCCACGGAATATTATCTTGCGCTGATGCCGTTGGCGGCCCTTTTGAGCGCGCTGCTGGTCCGGGATATTTACGCCCTTATCTCTTCGGGGACGGGGCCCAAAAAATATGCGCCTGTCATACTGGGGATGTTCCTGGTCCTGAATATCGCGGTTATATCCAAGGCAAATAACGCGGTAAGCGTCATAAGCGGGGGGGAATACACAAAGAAGATCTATTATGAGGAGCGCTCCATGGCGCGGGAAATTGCGGCGGACTCCTATGGCAAACCCAAAAAGGATAATTTTGTTTTTGCATGGCCGGATATGCCGGCCGTCTACTTTATGACAGGGGCAAAAGCCGCTTCCGTATACTCTTATTCATATCCGCTGGAAATTTTGAAGAACGACAAGCCTAAACTTATAGGCGCCCTGATAGACGGCAGGCCTTCATGGGCGATCATGCAGAAAGGCACGCACCAGTCCTATCAGGCCTTTTTGGACAATTATTACGCCAAGGAAGCCGAGACTAAGGACCTGGTGCTCTACAGGAACATACTTTTTTAAAAAAATTAGAAAGCCGGAGGACCCATGGAAAAAGTAAACGACAAAGAACTCGAGTTTAAGAACAAGGTCTCGGGCTCCAAGTATTTATTCATGGAGGAAAACAAATATTCCTTCGGAACGGCGTACTTAAGGCCGGGCGACGAGATAAAGGAACACCTTCACGCGGATGAGGCCGAGCTTTTTTATTTTATTACCGGCGCCCCGGTCTTCGGCTGCGACGGCCGGGAGACCAGGGTTTCCGAGGGGGATGCTTTCAGGGTTAAAGCCGGGGAAAAGCATCTCATAAAGAACGACACAAACGCGGTCGTACACCTTAATTTCATCAAATTAAAACAGGCCGCGGCATGAACTCGAAAACCATGGTGGCCGTTTTAAAAACGGTTTTTGCCGTCGCTCTGGTAAGCGCGATATTCGCCGCGTCATTGGGCACTTTTACGGACGCTTCCACATGGCGCCACGCCCTTTTGGGGAAGGAATTCATGAAAGACATGAATTTTCCCAGGGTGGACGCGCTTTCATACGCCGGGGACGCGAAGTGGGACAAAACCACCTGGCTTTTTGACGTGTTCACTTACTGCTCCGCGTACGCGGCCGGGATGAACCGCCTCGGGTTCGCGAAATTTTTCTTTTTCCTGCTGACCGCGTTTATGCTTTTCCTGATAGTATTGAGAAAACAGCACGGTAAATACATATCCATTACAATTCCCATAGGGCTGTTGGGGCTGCTGCTTATAAACTACCATATGAGGCTGTCGCCGCAGGTTTTTTCCATGGTGTTTGCCGCCTATTTTTTATATGTACTGGAGCAGGAGCCGTCAAAGAGGAACGCGTTTTTATACTATACGCTGCCGTTTATTTCGCTGATTTGGGCCAATATGGGCCCGGCTGTCGCCGCGGGGACAGCGCTGATATTTATTTACATCATGTACTATATAGTGGACATGGCCGAGATGCCGGAAAAAAGGGAAAAGTACAATTCGCCGGCCATACTTATAGTTTTCGCGCTTTCGGCAGGCGCGTCGCTGATATCGCCTTCGTTTACCTTGCCCTATACCTCGCTTTATACCAATTTTACCAATGGCCAGGCCCAGTGGTTAGAATTCCTGAAAGGCGGCGCCCCGGAAAAAATACAGGCGCTGCTCCTGGGTATATACATTTTTATTTTCATAACCGTGCTCGCGGTCAATGAGCGCGGCAGCGATGTGGGCAGGAAGTCGGAACTTGTCCGCGACGTGCTCACCGCGCTGATATTTATGGCGGCCTGCATGGCCGACATAGCTTACGTGCCGGTTTTCATCATAATAACCCTTCCGACGGTCATGTACTACGCCTATCTTATATTCAGGTGGAGTTTTGTCTGGCCGAAACAGTGGACGGAGACGGACCTTGCGCGCATTAAAAATTTCCTTTATATAATAATGATACCGCTTGTCCTGGCTTACTCGGTGTACAAATTCATGGAGCCGAAGAAAAAGATATACCCGGACGGAGCCATAGCGTATATTATGAACGCCAAACCTCCGAAGAACCTTTTTACGCCGGTAAACTGGACCGGATATACGGGGTATTATCTCCCTGCGTACAAGGCCATGTGGGACGGGAATTCCCTGCGCGACCCGGATGTTAAAAGGGAATATGACATATTCTTCAAGGATTCGCTCGATATAGCCCCCATAATACAGAGGCGGGGCATAAACAGCTTCCTTCTGCCTTTGGGCACGCAGCTTGAACCCAGGCTTTACACGCTGGGGTTTAAGCCCGCGTATTTTGACAATGACACCATAGTCCTGGTGAACCCGGCTTTGTCGCCGCTTTACCTGAAATTTGTGAATCCTGACGGGGCAGCTGATTTTTACGACAGGACAAAATATCCGGCAGCCCTGGCGGAACTCAAGGATTTTGCGGTGAAATACCCGTCAACAAAGGCCCACTCCCTGGTCGCCAGGATGATCATGGAGCACAACAGGAAGCAATCCATTGAATACCTGGAGAACACCATTTCGGACTTCCCGGATGAATACCCTTTGTACGCCGTTTTGGGCAGGCTCTACTATGAGGCAGGGGAATTAAATTCCGCCGTCGACATATGGGAGCAGTCAAAGGACTTGGACAGCGGCACCAGGCTGCTGAAAAAGACGGCAGAGGCGAGACTGAAAAAAAATGAAGAGTAAAATGGCGAAGCGAAAAAAGTCCAAACCTGTTGTTGCGGAAATACCTGAAAAGGTTGAGCAAAGCAAATTCCTGGTTTACGCCGCCGCGGGAATAACGCTTTTTATCCTTGCGGACCTTTTTACCATATTATATTTTAACAGGAAATCGCCGATTCCGGTCTCCTATGTAGCAACCAATCCCGGGCCTGAAAATTTTGTAAACCTGCCCATTGGCGGAATAATAGAAAAAAAACTTCCTGTAGTAAATGACCTGAAATTAAAAATGTCGGACGAGCCTGTGTTTATGGGTAAGGACCCGGTATATTCACTTAACGTATGCTGCCCCGGGGGCCTGTCCAAGGATTTTTACACGGCCAAAATGCCGTGGGCCTTCATAATGTACGATTTTGAACCGGGCCTGCCCACAGTGGTCCTTTTTGAGATGGATACGGATAAAAAACAGGGAAGGTTCGAAATAGTGGTCCTAGACCCGAAAGCGGACATGGAAAAGCTGAGGGCGGTGTCGGTGAGAATATTTACGGAGCTGGTGAAGAAGTATAAACCGGGATATGAGTGGCGGGGGAGCGTAAGGCAGGAAATTAATTAAGGTGTTAAATAAGGTATTTTTTTAACCGCGTAGGGGTCGCCTGGTAGGCGACCCGCGGCAGGAACTGAATCACTACATTACGATTTTAGAGCCTGCGTGCGGGTGACCTGGCAGGTCACCCCTACGAAAGCAAAACAGGACAAACCTACTGGAGGCTTGATTGGTATCACCGGAAAAACTGCAGGCTCTTGAAGCGAAGTTCAAGGCGCTCAACATATTGTCTTCCGACATAATCGAAAAGTTCATGACCTCGGGCAATAAAGGCGGCCAAAAAGCCAACAAAACCTCAAACGCCGTTTACCTGAAACACCTGCCATCAGGCATAGAGGTGAAATGCAAGGAGTCCCGCGAAAGGGAGCTCAACAGGTTCCTGGCCCGCAGGATACTGGCGTATAAGATAGAGGAACTTCAGACAGGCACCTCGGAGCGGATGAGGGAGTTTGATAAGATAAGGAAGAAGAAAGCAAGGAGTAAAAAGCGCGGTATTGCCAGTCAGAATTTAAATTCCAATTAACAGCGAGCTGCGTTAGTACAAAGGCCGCAACCTAAAGGTTGCGCCTACACAGACAAGGCAGCGTAGTTTTGTTGTTAATTTTGATTATGTAGCCGCAACCTTTAGGTTGCGGATCTTGTAAGTAAGGCGGGGTTCATGATTGATTTTGCTTGATGTTTTGAGTGCTAAATAGTATACTTACAGTGCATAATAAGATACTTAAAGTGCAAAAAAATGCGGGGTTAAAAATGGCAAAAAAATACATCATGGAATCCACTTCCACACAAAAACTCCTTTCGTTCCTAAGCGAAGAGCCGGGAGCGTACTATACCCCTGTGGAAGTCCTAAGCCAAACGAAGATGAGCAGGCGCTCTTTCTTTACTTCCATAAAAGAACTCCTGGACGCGGGTTATGTGTTGTCGGAGAGCAGGGGGAGATTTGTGCAATACGCGGCTGACTATAAAAACCCGTTTATAAAGCAGCTGAAAATACTGAAAAACATAGGCATCTTGGCGAAACTGCTTGATGAACTGGGCCCTATTTCCAAAAAGATAATACTCTACGGAAGCGCGGGCAGGGGAGAAGACACGGCTGAAAGCGACCTGGACCTGTTCGTGATAACCCAAGACCCAGAAAAAGCCGGAGCCATAATAAAAAAATCCAAAGGTAACAGGAATATACACGCGGTCATAAAAACGCCGTCTGAAACGCCTGATTTTGCCGAAAAGGAAAATGTATTTTACGCGGAAGTTCTTAAAGGTTTAGTCCTAAGGGAGTTGTTGTAATGGCGATAGAATATAGAGAGTGCATAAAGAACCGGAAGATCACAGAGTTTGCTAACGGCAAAGACATAGCGCCAAAGGAAATTATAACGGCAGAAAAGGACCTTGAAACTGCAAAAATCAGCGCTGAAGCCAAGAATTATAAATGGGCGACGGTCCAGTTATATTACTCGATGTTTCATTCGGCAAGGGCGCTTCTATACGCGGCCGGGTTCCGTGAGCACAGCCACGCGTGTCTGGTGCTGGCAATCAGGGAGCTCTATTGTCTCAAGGAAAAAATGCCGGTTGTTCTTGTTGAAGCCCTGCAGCAGGCCAAAACGCTGAGGGAAGAAGCGGATTATTATGACAGATGGTCAGAGACCGGATGCAATAGGCTGATACAATCAGCCGCGGATTTTTTAGGATACGCAAAAGGCAAGATCGGGGTGTAAGTGCATCTTAAAGAATACCGTAAATTTAGGGTCACATATCCGTTGAACTCAGGTACCTAGAGCCCGGATTAGGAGGTTGAGCATTGGAAAATTATGATTTTACAAAAATAGACAATTTATTTGTTTTATTGAACTCCAAAAGTCATTTTATAATAATCAAAGATGAAAAAGATTGGCCTAGCCGTGCACTGAATTGGACAAAAGGCGGATGGAATAGAAAGATTCAGATATTTGTAAATGATGAAAAATGTTTTTCGATAGACGGAGGCAAGTGGAAAGGAAGTACTACGGCAAGTTATAGCACAAAAGGTAAAGTATATGATAATAAAATAGACATACATTTTTCGAAAATTACAATTAAATACCTGCAGGATATAATTAGAAAAACAAACAATTTATAACAAACAAATGACGGACTAGCACTTATATTACAAAAGTTGATTGACCCTAAAATTATACCAGTCAACCTGGTTTTCAATCGTTTATGGACTAAAATCGCGGCTTATGTGTTCGTCCCGGAAAAAATATGACCCAATATATATTTTATCTAAAATCTCCTTGAAAATCCCCATTTCTTGTGATAAATTTACTATGCTTTAAACTGGCACGAATTTTGCTTATGCCACAGAACAAAGAACACAGAACAAAGAACAAACGGGAGTTTTTAAATGGCCATAACCAGGAAAGACGTGGAGTACATAGCGCATCTCTCAAGGCTGGAGATCACAGAGACTGAAGCTGACGAATATACGAAACAACTGTCAGACATATTGGAACACGTTAACAGGCTGTCAAAACTTGACACTGAAAACGTTGAACCCACGTATTACGTCATGGATATGAAAAACGTCTTCAGGAAAGATGAAGTGGAACCGTCGGTCGACAGGCAGAAGGTCTTTAAGGCCGCGCCTTCGATTGAAAATAACGGGTTTAAGGTGCCGAAGATCATTTAAAACAAGATAAAGGCAGTTCTAAGTTTTAAGTTTTGAGATGAGACCGCGGGGGTTTATCTTAAAACTCAAAACTTAAAACTGCTATTATCTCTCTCAAAGGTGTTAAATGGAACTTAACAAACAGACCATAGAACAGCTGCACACGCAGCTTATAGAGAAGAAGATAAAGCCTTCGGAGATTCTTGACAGCGTTTATAAGCGCATTGAATCGATAGATTCAAAGGTTAAGGCTTACCTCATGCTTACAAAGGACTTGGCTTACGATATGGCGAAAAAGGCCGAGGACCGAATAATGAAAAATGACAATGTTACGGACTTGACCGGCATACCCATCGGGATAAAGGACAATATGTGCCTTGAAGGATTTGATACGACCTGCGCGGCTCAGATGCTTAAGGGTTACAAGCCGCCTTATACAGCTACCGCTTTGAACAACCTTATTGAAGCCGGGGCTATATTTACCGGCAAACTCAATATGGACGAGTTTGCTTTTGGTTCTTCAACCGAGAATTCATCTTTCCAGACCACATGCAATCCGTGGGATTTGTCCCGCGTACCGGGCGGCTCTTCGGGCGGTTCCGCTG
>PMTB01000235.1 GCA_003167475.1 candidate division FCPU426 bacterium
TAGACACCAGCCTTTACTGGTCGGGCGGCACAAGCGAGGAAAAGATCCCGACGGTGTTTAAAATAGCATCGGCATATTACCTGGACGACAATCTTGTTTTTGCCGTGGATTATGATTTCTTCAAGGACCTGAATATCAGCGGAATCCCGCTTTCGACGCCGATATACGACTCGGCAAGCGGCGTCACAATAACGGCCCTGGTGCCGCAGGAAGACAGGCTTCATGTCGGAATAGAAGGATGGTTTTTCAAGAGGCACCTTGGCCTTCGCGGCGGATACACGGCTTTTGCCACTATGCCGGGCAGTTTTACCGGCGGTGTGTCATACAGGGAAGACGCTTGGGAAGTAGACTATGCATACATAGGCCACGCCGAGCACCTCGGCGATTCGCACAGGCTTAATGTTATTTTAAGGTTCGGCCAGCCTAAGGACCAGATAAGGGCCGTCAGTATTGTAAGGCCCCCGAAAGATTTAAAGGCATATCCGGCTAATACAGCGGTCAATCTTACATGGGAATCCAATGAGGACCCCAATATCACAGGTTACGCGGTTTACATGAGCAAGTCTCCGGGCGCCAGGTACATACCTATAGCCAAGAGGATCAAGGAAAATTACGTTACAATAGACGGCTTACAGAACGGGACCAGGTATTATTTCGTGGTGGCCGGCATCAACAACACATATCCTCCGGTGGAGAGCTCCTACTCAAACGAAGCGTCATCAGTGCCCGCGCCGGTTGTCCCGGGAACTCCCGAGGTATTCCCGATAGCCCAGGCAAAGAAAGTGGAGAGCAACGGAGCCATAGATATCCCGTGGGGCAGAATGCCGGGCCCGAGGATGGCAGGGTTTAACATTTACATAACAGACACTCCCGGAAAAGGATACAACAAGGTCAATCCGGCGCCTGTCAAAGACACCCACTACACAGTAAAAGGCCTCGAGATCGGCAAGAAGTATTACTTTGTAATGACATCTGTTACGAACGATACGCCGCCGGTTGAGTCGCAGTTCTCAAAGGAATTCAATTATATAGCAAAACCTGAAAACACGCTTCCCGCGGACAATGCGCAGCCGCAGGGACAGCAGCAGACAAGATAAAAAGGAGCATATATATGATAAGCGGATTATACACGGCAGCATCGGGCTTGATAGCCCAGACACTCGAACAGGATGTCATTTCCAATAACCTGGCAAATGTAAACACGACGGGTTACAAAAAGGACACTGCTTTATATGTGCCGTTCCCGACCGTCTTACTCAACAGGATAAATGATGAAAAAACATCCGTACCCGGAGGGGGATTTGCCGACGCAATGCCGCCGATTGGTTATATGGGGCGGGGCGTCGAGCTTCGGGTGGACGGGATACAGCCGGAGACCACGGAAGAAGGCGCCTATATCGAGACCACCAATAACCTGGACCTTGCCATCAAGGGCAACGGAATGTTCGTTGTCATNNCGCGCTACACAAGGAACGGTAATTTCACCCTTGACTCCGACGGCACACTGGTCACGCAGCAGGGATACCCTGTGCTCGGACAGCAGGGCCAGATAAAGCTGAACAGCACGAATATTCACATTGACGGGAACGGCAGGGTATTTGACGATAAGTCCGAGGTTGACAGCATCCGCGTGGCGATGTTTTCGAAGGATGATCAGCTGAGGAAACAGGGCGACAGCCTTTTCCTCAAACTTGACGGGACGCCGCTGACCGAGGATGACAATGTCGAGCACGTCCAGGTCAAACAGGGTTACCTTGAAAGTTCCAACGTAAACGTCGTGAAGGAAATGGTCCAGATGATAACGGCTTACAGGGCATATGAGTCTTCCGCAAAAGCGATCCAGACCCAGGATGAGACTCTGAACAAGGCCGCAAATGATGTCGGAGCCATTACAATATAAAATTTTTTTGAGGAGGCTTTAAAATGTTAAGATCACTTTGGACGGCGGCTACAGGCATGGCGGCTCAGCAATACAACATTGACACCATTTCAAATAACCTCGCGAACGTTAATACGACGGCTTTCAAAAAAAGCCGCGCGGAATTCCAGGATCTGCTCTATCAGACGATAAGGCCGGCGGGAATGACCAACAGCATGGGGACGCAGTTCCCGACGCCTATTGAAATAGGGCACGGGACCAAGTTATCCGCCACGCAAAAATCATTCATACAGGGAAACCTCGTGCAGACCGACAACCCGCTTGACCTTTCTGTTCAGGGCGCGGGTTTCTTCGCTATACAGAACCCGAACGGGGACGTAGCCTACACAAGGGACGGTTCATTTAAGGTCGATGGAACCGGCAATCTGGTGACTTCAAGCGGATACAGCCTGATACCGGCGATAACCATACCTCAGAACACGAGCGCTGTTGTGATAAGGGAGAACGGCGACATTATGGTCACGGTGCCGAACCAGACTGACGCTCAGAACGTGGGATCCATCAGGCTCACTAATTTTATCAACCCCGCCGGACTTGAAAGCCTCGGTGGAAATCTTTATAAGGAAACGGAAGCCTCTGGGGAAGCCGTGGATGGCACGCCGGGAACAGCCGGATTCGGGGCGCTCACGCAGGGCCAGCTCGAAGCTTCGAATGTCTCGGTTGTCGAGGAGATGGTCAACATGATCACTTCCCAGCGCGCATATGAAATAAACGCGAAGGCCATAACGACCTCGGACCAGATGCTTACCACCGCTAATAATTTAAAGAGCACTTAATAGACACATATAGATGAAATTTAAAATATTCCTGATATTGGTTCTTGTTTTTACCGCCGCCGGACTGCACGCGCAGGGCGCGGAAGTTGTTCTTAAAAGTGGCGATGTTTATGTTTCGACCGGAAAAATATATCTCGGTGACATAGCGGATATTACAAATGCGGCGCCAAAAGATCTGGAAAAGCTCCGGGAGCTCTATATAAAAAGGGCTGCGGTCCCGGGTTATAAGGTGGTCGTTGAAAAAGAATATGTGGCAAACAGGGTTTCCAAGTACCTGCCGTACGTCACTGTGACAGGCGCGGATTTTGTAAATGTTTACACTTCAAAAGGCTCTGTCAGCCGGGAAGACGTGGAAAAGACGGCAAAGGATTTTGTGCTGACAAATATGCCGTGGAAACTCGACGCGGCCGAGGTAAAAGTCAGGCAGGCAAAAGGCGATATTCCCGTAACGCAGGGAGAAGTTCTTTTAAAGGTCAAAGACGAAGGCAAGTTCAACTACCGCGGGAACCTTGTGGTGCCCGTTGAAGTATATATAGACGGAAAATATTACAGGACAGAACCGGTGTCAATGGTTGTGAAAGTCAACGCTCCGTGCGCCGCGGCTCAGACCGACTTAAGCAGGCACACGGCTATAGGCGCGGATGGAATATCCATGGAGACAAGGGATATCACGTACCTGCCGGAAGCCATAATAACGGATATATCGTTCTTCAATAATAAGACCCCTGTGAGGAACATACTCAAGGGCACAATCGTGACTTCGGACATGTTTGAAAGCCTGCCGCTTTTCAGGCGGGGGGCGTTGATAGATGTCATAGTCAAGGTAAGGGCCATCAGTGTGCAGGCCGAAGGCACGGCCCTCTCCGACGGCAGGGAAGGCGATATGGTAAGGGTTAAGCTCTCAAGCGGCAAGATTGTCGAGGGCAAAACCGGGCCGGATGGAAAAGTCATCATTGAAAAATAAAAATATATTTCAAGGAGATGTAAAATGGAAAAAAAAGGATTTCTGACGGCTTTTGCCGCAATCGTCCTTATGGCACTTTATTCGGGCGTGTTGCTTGCTGATGATGTCGTAAAGAACGAGGACGATATTGAGTCCGTTTATACGGACCACAAGGCTTACAAGGTCGGCGACATCGTGACCATTATAATCGTCGAATCGACACAGGGTTCGCAGAGCGCGTCTCTTTCCACGTCAAAACAACAGTCAATGAACGCCGGCATGGGTACAACGACATCGTGGGGCGGCGGCAAGACAAGCACGCTCCCGGTACCGGCATGGGGAGCCGGCGCGGGCGAATACCAGGACGGCGGAGGAACATCCATCAGGGCGGGTTCACTTCAGGCAAAACTTTCCGCAAGGGTGGAGAAGGTGCTTTCAAACGGCAACCTTGTCATAAAGGGCACAAAAGTCATACTTGTAAACGATGACAAGCAGAATCTTGTCATAAAAGGCGTGATTAGGGCAGAAGACATTGCGTCGGATAATACCATAATGTCAACCAGCGTGGCTGATGCCATAATTGAGTACGAAGGAAATGGACCGATAGGCGAGAAAACATCGCCGGGGATAATCACGAGGATACTGGACTGGCTCGGCATATTCTAAAGAGGTGATATTAATGAGAAAACATTTAAGGATCATTACGGCTGTTTTAATAATCTCGGCAATAGCAGCGGTCTCGCTGTCCGCCGTGGAAAATCAGATAAGGAATATAGCCAGGTTTAAGGGCGTACGGGACAACCAACTTTCCGGGTTCGGGCTTGTTGTGGGCCTGAAAGGCACCGGGGACAGGAACACCACGGTGTTCACCACGCAGGCCATAGTGAATATGCTGAAAAGATTCGGGCTTGCCGACGCGGCCAGCCAGATAAAAACCCGCAATGTGGCAGCGGTCATGGTTACGGCGAATTTACCCGCCTTCGCGAAAAAAGGCGACAAGCTTGATGTTATCGTATCCTCCATGGGCGACGCGCAGAGCATAGACGGCGGCCAGCTGCTCATAACCACCATGAAAGGGCTTGATGATAATATTTATGTTTCCGCCCAGGGGCCCGTTTCCACTGGCGAGAACGGCTCCGCCATGACTTCCATTACCGGCTTAAAGAGCAGGATGACGACAGGCCGCGTCCCGAATGGCGGGCTTGTTGAAAAAGAAGTCCCGGTTACTTTTGTCGACGAAAAAAACAATATGTACCTTATTATGGATATACCTGATTTCACTTCCTCTGACAGGATAATGTACGCCATCAATTCGCAGTTTTGGGGAAATATAGCGACAACCGTTGACGCCGGTACGATAAAAATAGCGGTGCCTTTTGATTTTCAGAACAATTACGTGTCGTTTGCCGCGGCTATAGAGGGCATTTATGTGCAGCTTGAGGAAGTGGGCAATAAAGTTGTGATAAACGAGAGGACAGGTACTGTAGTAATGGGCTCCGATGTGACCATAGATACCTGCGCCGTGTCCCACGGCAATTTCAATGTCAATATAGCGGTGACCAAGCAGATATCCCAGCCGAACCCGTTTGTACCGGGAGCGTCTGCCATGGTATATGAGGATTCAAACATAAAAGTGGAAGGCGCCGGCAACCAGCTTGTGACGCTGCCGCAGAGCGCGAGCGTGCAGGACCTGGTGAACGCATTGAACGTGCTCGGAGCGTCGCCGCAGGATATTATCAGCATTATTCAGGCTATCAAGGCGGCAAACGCTTTGCATGCCGTAATTTCGATAATGTAATAAAGCCCGCTTATAAAGCGGATAAAATGCACAAGGAGAAACAATGCCGGATTTTTTAGGTGGGTCGGAAATTATCGCCAGGACCGACATGCTCAGCATGACCAATAAGATGCAGGAAGCCGCGCTTCAGGCGAATAAAGCGCAGAATGTGAACGACCCCAAGTACCTTGCGCAGGTTAAGAACGTTTCGCGCGAGTTTGAGTCGATATTTTTGAACTATATGCTCCAGCAGATGAGGAAGACAGTTCCTGAAGATACCCTTACCGGAGAAAGCGCGGCCAAGGATATTTTCATGGGAATGCAGGACGAGGAAACGTCAAAGGACCTGTCAAAGGCCGGCGGCATAGGCCTGGCCGCAATACTTTACACGCAGCTTGCCAGTCAGGGTGTTGCGGCAAAGCACCACCCCGCCGCGCATATAGCGCCAATTACGCCGCCAATACCCAATAAAACAGATATCACGGTATAATAAACTGACCAGATTTAAGGCCGGCAAATAGCCGGCTTTTTTTTTAAAATTACCGCAAAATGCCGGACCCTCGGCACAATACAATAAAACCTCATAAAATATGGGGTTTTTCAGTTAAAGAAAAACAAAATAATGCTAAAGTTAACTGTTATATATACGATATATGTATAGAAGAAAGCAATGAAGCATTAAAAAGGAGGAATTAACATGACACCCATTAACAACGCAGGAAACATCAAACCGATTCTGCCGCAGAACATCACCGATGTAGCCACAGCGGTAAAAGCCAAAGATGTAGCGCCGGTCAACACAGCAGCCGTCACGCAGGCCGCTGACAAAGTTGAGATTTCAAGGCAGGCAAAGGTTATAAGCAAAGCCGCGATAGCCCTTAACGAACTGCCTGATGTAAGGACAGATTTGGTTAAGGCCGCCCAGGTAAGGATTGACGCCGAGAACCGTGTTCCGGCCAATATGCTTGCCCAGAAAATGCTTTTTGAAGATGTAAAGTAACGGGTATCGATGGACAAAAAATTAACGCAGGCATTCGTTGCGGCCGTAAAAAAACAGTGCGGATTATACGTGCGTTTAAAACAGGCGGCAGTATCGGAACAGAAAGTGCTTGCCTCCAAAGACGGACGGGGGCTTGATGAAATAGCGAAAAAGCAGGAAGATATATTGAAGGAGATACACGGATACGAAGTTGAAAAGAAAACGCTCTTTGAGAAAATGGCTGCGGACGAGGGCTTTAAATATACGCCCGAATTAAAACTCCAGGATGTGCTTTTTAAGGCCCGGGACGCAGAAGCATCTGAAATAGAAATGGAAACAGCCAAACTGATAATATTAATGAAGGAAAACGCCTTGTTAAACGCAAATAACGGCGGGCTGATTAAAAACTTCCTGAACTTCAGGGAGTTTACGGCCGGCCTGAGATCAAGGATGGAAAATCCGGTGCAGCAGACTTACACACCCGGCGGGCTCGTAAATAACGTCCGGGAGAAGCAGTCAAAGTTCGACCAAAAGATATAAAATTCGAAGGGAGAAAACAAATGGCAGATTTAACGATGGGGCTTCAAACCGCGATCAACTCGATGATGGCAAATTCTATCGCGATCAATACGGTGAACCATAACGTCGCAAACGCGGCAAATCCTGATTATTCTGAGCAGCTTGCCAATATTACGGCTTCGGCTCCATATTCCGTGACAGGCCAGGCCGGTCAAATAGGTACAGGTTCTGTAGTAAGCAATATAGAAAGAATAAGGGATATATATCTTGATAGGCAGATCGATACCGCCTGGATGAACTACGGGCAGGCTGAAATAACGGACAGGACTTATCAGAACCTCGCGGCTTATTTTCCGGAAGTCAACGGCGCAAGCGCAACCGGTCTTGAATCACAGATAGAACAGTTCTTTACGGCCTGGGATAACGTGGCCACGCAGGCTCAATTGGCCGCAGCCGGTTCCCCGAACGACATAAACGGCGCGCGTAATACCGTATATCAGCTTGCAGCCGGAATTTCACAACTTCTTAACACCCAGTCAAACGAC
>PMTB01000249.1 GCA_003167475.1 candidate division FCPU426 bacterium
TATAACGGCACGGTGGCGATAATTTCAAAATCGGTCATGATACTTAAAGAGGGAAGCGCATACATGGGCGACGTGAAAGCGTACCCGAACCCGTATTACGGAGTGAACTCCATGACTTTTGCATGGTCCGGCGCCGGAGCCGGACCGATGAACGTGGCCATATACAATATAGACGGCGAACTTGTAAGGAACCTTCAGGGCAGGATAGAGGCCGGAAGTATTGCCTGGGACGGAAAAACATCAGGCGGGACAAAAATAGGGACAGGCTATTACATAGCCATATTCCAGTCCAAAAACAGCGACGGCTACATGGAACAGAAGAAATTAAAGATAGCTGTAATGGGATATTAGTAGATCAACACATTCAGATAGTTGAGAGTAGATAGTAGAAGTGTGTGGGTTGCTCTTGATTATAATAGAACTAGAAGCAGGTTTCCGGTCGAAATCTTCCCGAAAAAATAATCCATGTTTTAATCCCATGCCGTATTGTAGCGGCGTATTTCACACTGAGCCTGTCGAAGGGGCCACCCTGAGTCCGCCATGAGCTTGTCGAATGGCTTGTCGAAGGGATAATGCGCCAGCCTTGACTACCTGCGGTGTGGCGGATGTCCTTCGACGGGCTCAGGATTAAATATCCGCCCCTGCAAGAACACCGCGACGATCTCCACAACTATCACAAATATAATATTGATACGAAAAAGATGTCACTTTGTCCCAAAACTCACATGAAATAATAATCCGTCTTTGTTATAAGGGGTTTAATTTGATTTTCTTAAAATAAACCTCAACTTTCACGTTACAATTCCGATAAGCAATATATTGTGGACAAATTAATTGACACATGCTAAAATACTTATAATTTACAGCAACTTTTTTACGAAAACATTGTCTAACACAATGTACCTAAATAAAAGGGAGGAAGTGGAATTATGAAGAACTTCCGCTTCAGAAATATAAAGTTGGTTTTATTCACGGCGCTTATAGCGTTGTTTTCGACGTTGATTTTCGCGGACGGCAAGGTAATAAGCGTCACCATGGTGCCTGCCAATCCCGGGTTTGGGGATTTGGTCGAGATTACCGTCAATTATTGCGCGCAATTATATAATGATGAATATATCGCCATAGCTTTCAGTTCACAGGCGGCAAAAGTCAGCGCTGACTTGTCGGGCGCCGGCCAGGTTTTTGTCGTAAGCGACAGGGGAATAGATGTGGCCACATCACAGCCGGCCCCAGGGGCGGGAGGCGTCATAGGTTGGCTTGCAAATGTCCAGCCCGGAGCTGTTGCATCAAACTGCACTGATTGCAGTTCCGGCGCCGGAAAGTTATTCACACAGGTTTACGATGTTCACGTTCCGCCAGCCTCTTATTTTCCCGGATGCAATATCTCAAACCTTCATTTATTCGTGGGCCTGAAAGACGCCAATATGAATGCCGGCGACTGGGCAGGAAGGCCCGCCTGCTCATGCGAGCCCGTGCCGATTGCCTGGACCATAGGCACCATACCGAAGGGTTTTACCATCAGCAAAAGGACAGAGGGAGTTTTGCAGGCGCAGAACGACCTCGTGCTTTACTCCATAGACTACAATTACTGGAACGGCCAGCTTGATATAAAGGACATCATACCGGGCGGCGGTCAGCTGACTCTCGTATCATGGGGACCGCAGGTTATAACCGGAGGGACGTGTACAGCGCCGGTTATAGGCGCCACTGCGGGCAACTTTAACTGGATGCTGCCTGACAGGACAGGAGTCCCTGGCCAGGCATCCGGGACTGTGTGGATGCTTTTAAAGAGCAACCAGAATCCGCCTATCGCGGGAACCCATTACACAAACGCGGCGCAGGGTATTATGGCCGGCGTTACCACGCAGAACGTGAGCGCGACGAACACTGTCGGCGCGGCGTCCATTACCATACAAAAGGCCCAGAGCGAATCAAACCCGAATTACGGGGACAATATAACTTACTACCTGACTTACAATGTCAACGGCTACCAGCTTGTGGGATACCAGCCGTTTGACGATATACTTGGTACATATGGCAATGACAACGCGCCTCCCGCGGGCCCCGTAGTGCCGGGCTGGTCGTTTTGCCCGCAAAATAACACAAACGGCGGATGGATAGTCTCCGACCCATGCGGCACCGGTGACGCAGTAATTACAGGCCATGCCACTGCCGGCAACTCGTTCCCCAGCATTTTATATAACGGTATTTTAAACCCGAATAATATGTGTACTGGAATTATCGAGACGGATGTTTATATAGACCCGGGAGCATATGAAGGCGCGGACGCGCTCGTTTTGATAAGGAGCGACGGATTAGCCGTAGGCAACGCTTACGGGCTTGCCCTTTCAGTCGATACATTCATCGGCACCAACAATACGGGCCATGTCGGATTCCAGAGATGTAATGCGGTGGAAGGATGCGAATGGCCGCTTTCAAATAACTGCGCCATAGTCACTTCCGACAAATGGTACAGGGTCAAGATTAACATAGACCCGCTTAACCAGTACCATTTCCAGGCGAAAGTCTGGGCAAAAGGAGATCCTGAGCCGTCAGGCTGGGGTATAGACTGGACAGACACGACGCCTGTCGCGGCTGAGGACAGCTGCACCAACGGCCAGAACTGGAGGCCGGGCGTTGCTGAACAGCACGGAGCTTCCGGGGACTGCAGGGACTCTTATAATAACTTTATAGTATATCTGCCGAGGACAAACGCAAACACGACGCTGTGGGATACGGTGCCGGATAATTCCAACGGCGATATCACATACGTCGGCCAGCAGGGCCCGCATCCATACACGGGCAACGCAAACGTGGTCAGCTGGAACCTTGGGAATATTACGAATGAAAGCGGAACTTTCACATGGTGGGGACAGGTAAATACCTGCAACCCCATTACCAACTTATGCTTGATAAACGGAGCCCCGCCTGAAATAGCTTCGCAATCAAACCAGGTGATAGCGTACCCGGTTTGCCCGACGCCCGTAATAACACTGAGCAAGACCGCGAACGTTATATCCGCCAATGTCGGCGATGTGGTGACCTTTGACCTTATCGCGTGCAACAGCGCGGCCGGGCCTCCGACGGCGAACCCTTTTGACATATGGGACTCCATACCCACATATATCACATGGGGCGGTTTTGTGGCCCCCGCGGGCACCAAAACAGGTGCGCTGCTTGTATGGACACAGGGAATACTTGCCCCGGGCGCATGTACCATCCACCATATTTGGTACGGTACCATAAACGGCGTGCCCATGATAAGCGCGAAGGAGTACTTCGCGGTAATACCGGACACAAAAACACTTGTGCTTCAGACGGCATTTTTAAATATGTACGGGAAGAAATAACAGGAGATGACAGACATGAACGGCATAGCGGCTAAAAAAGGCAGAGAGGGAACAGGGATTAATTATCTAAAGACACTTGCTGTCCTTTCTTTATTGCTGTGCGTTCCAGTTTCTATTTTTTCAGCGGATGGCGTGTCGATCGTATCAGCAATGAGCTCGAAAGGAAATTGTTATGTGGCTGGCCAGAACCTTACGATTACAATAAATGCCAATATTGGAGCGGCATGGACCGATTTAAAGGCGCTTGTTGTAGGCTCTTCAGGCGCGCTTGTATATAACAATAATGCGGGAGTTCCGGATGATTGCCTCTGGGGTTTAACGGGGGCTACGGGAAATGCGCCCAGCAACACCCCACCCTGGGTTTCTACAGGTATAATCGCCGCTCAGACCGGCACGGGTGCGACGGCGACAAACTATCAAATGATTGTTCCGGTGCCGGCTTCTTATACGCTGATTGGGCCGAAAACATTTTATGTCATTATTGGAACTACCAGTTCCGGTTTGACGCTTGGTCAATTCTATACTACCGGAGGCAATCTTCAGGCTTCCACAACGCTATCCGAATGCTCGCTTGACACGCCGACCTTTACGTTCACTCCCACTCCCACGGTGCCGCATATATGCAATACCGGAAGCGCCATGTACGGCGCCACGGCCATTGTCTGCATTAACGTCAACGGTTCGACGCCGACCATGACGCCGACCTACACGCGCACGCCGACAAAGACCAATACGCCGACATACACCCCGACGTTTACATCCACGGATACACGCACCTATACCCCGACATTCACAGACACAAATACATATAAGCCCACATATACCCAGACCGATACGGCGACATATACTCCTACATTTACGCCGACTCCGACTCAAACCGACACGCCGACCTATACGCAGACATACACCGCCACCAATACGGTATCATCAAACACGCCGACCGTCACCAAGACATACACGCCTACTTATACGGCCACGCCGACTTTTACACCGACGTCCACTTATACAGACACGCGGACTGTAACGCCAACGGTAACCGAGACCAGTA
>PMTB01000178.1 GCA_003167475.1 candidate division FCPU426 bacterium
TGTGGGGGTAATGCTCGGCGTAACGGTCGGCGTCGGCGGCGTGCCTGTCATGGTAAGTGTGGCAGTAGGCGAAACCGTGTGCGTCTGCGACACGGTAAATGTAGGAGTGCCGGTGAAGGTCGGAGTGGCGCTAAAAGTCTGCGTTGGGGTCATTGTCCGCGTGAAGCTCGGGGTAGCGCTCAAAGTCCATGTATTAGTCGGGCTCAGGGTCACGGTCAAAGTTCCGGACGCGGTCGGGGTGCCCGAGCATGTCGGCGTGCCTGTCATGGACCTTGTGGCTGTTCCGGTATGTGTTATTGTGGCTGTAAAAGTGAGTGTTCCGGGCAATGTCCCTGTCAGCGTGGGCGTCGCGGTAATTGTAGGCGACGAACCGGGGCTGGACGTATATGTCGGTGTAAAACTACCTGTCGGAGTATATGACGGCGAAGCGGTCGGGGTGGCCGTATTTGTCTGCGTCAGGCTGGGGCTTGCCGTAAAAGTCGGAGTCCCTGTCTTTGACACTGTGAAAGTCGGCGTTTGCGGAGTTGATGACGGTGTGGAAGTATAGGTCCTTGTAATGGTTGGAGTAATGGTTGGAGTATTGGTCGGCGTCGGGTTGAGCCTTACTATCTGTATGGCCTCTATGCTCGGGTTATCTGCCAGGCCCTGGGTAAAATCAATATTCAGCTGGCCGTCGTTTACATTCACGGTAAAGACCCTGTCCACGGCATAGTCCGCCGCGCCCGCGCCCCCGTTTGCAGCCGCGAATATGTCAAAATTAGTAAGTACCTGCGTGCCTTCGAGCGCCACATTAAATTGCCTGCCCCCTACCCCAGTGGCAACGCCTCCTCTTCCCGCAATTCCGTACCAGAGTTCCGCAAACCTCAGCGTCACCTGATACTGCCCGTTTGGTATGTCAAAAGCGTATCCCAAAGTGGCGTTCCAACGCTCATTGTCAAAAAGCGTGTCATCAGTGGTGCCGCCTATAGCGTCAGCCACGGTATTGGCCGTCCCCGGTATGGTATAACCCCAGCTCCCGGCAACATATGCCTGGTCCGCAAGCCAGATATTTGACGCGCCGTCGGTGTATTGCAACCCCGCACAGTTCACGCGCAAAGTTGAGAAGACAGGCGTAAGGGTAACAGTCGGCGAAACAGTATACGTCGGCGTTATTGTCGGGCTGTAATACGGGGTATTGGTACGCGTGAATGTCACTGAATAATACGGCGTGTTGGTTCCGGTCGGTGTGAAGCTCGGTGTCCGTGTGGGCGAACCGGCATAAGTTGACGTCCAAGTCGGCGTGCAAAGCACGCTCGCGTCAAGTATCTCTATGGCCGATATTTTCGGCGCGTCCGCTGTCCCGTTAGTGAATACTATGCTAAGGACGCCGTTCGCGACAGTTGTATTGAATACCTGGTCGGTGGCGGCAAACTCGCCCCCTGCCGCAGCTACACAGTCAAAATTCGTCATAACCTGAGTCCCCTCTATGGAGACGTTGAACATCCTCTGGCCAGGGTTGGCATAGTAAATTTCAGCGAACTTAAGCCTTACCTTCCACGGCCCGTTGGGCACGGTAAACCTGTATTCGAGCCCGTTACCCCACCTGCCTGTCTGGTAGAGCACATCGTCGTTTGTATTTGCAATCGGATTTGCCACCGGGTTTTCCGTTCCCGACCCTCCAAGGTATCCCCAGCCGCCGGCAACATAAGCCTGGTCCGCGGCCCAGCTTGCCCCGAGGGAATCTAGTACGGCCCCTGTTGTGTACCCGCAGTTGACCCTGCGGTATGATGAGGCACACTGGTTCATGGTGGGAGTCGGCGTGGGAGTATTTGTGAATGTTGCTGTGGGCGGAGGCGTGCATGTAAATGGGCTGCATAAATTAGGGAGCAGGTCAAACGCGCGCTTAACCCCCCAAACGGTCGTGCCCCTCATATAATAGAACGCTCTCGGAAGAGCCAGCCCCGTGGTCCAGGCTTCAGGCGTCCTGAACCAGAACTGGCCGGTGTTCCAAATGGTATTATAAAGGCTCTGTCCGACGGCCCCGGCCTGAGCCGTCATGCCCTGCTCCACCATTCCTGAAACCGCTCCCCAGGAAGTGCCGACCCAGCATTCCTGTGTCTGGGAAGTTGAATTATCTATGGCTCCGGCCGCGGTAAAAACATTGCAGATGCCGTGCGTGCCGGAATCAAACAGGCTGAAATTATTGTCGTAAACTTTCTGCCACGCCGAGACCGCGTGCGCGTCGGAAACCACGCCGCCGAGCCCCAGTGCTTTTGAATACCACTGTCCGCATAACTGATCGCTCATTATCCTCGTTGGCGCGGTGGAGCCTGTATCGATCTTATAATAGCTGCCCGTCCATAACTCGGACTCGAAATTAGGCTGCGCCGTATTGAACCATGTCTGATAGGTCGCCGCGGTCGCCGCGTCACCCATCGCAAGCGCTATCTGCTGGGCCGCCTGGCACGCCGCCAGGAACAAGGAACCGCAGTATGCCGTCGTTCCCGTGAGCCCCATATCGTCATATGTCTGGTCTATACCCGCAGACTGCGGAAGACCGTCGGCCGCGCACTGGCTGTGCACTTTTGTCATGGCCGCCTTTACCGAGTTCCAGCAGTATGTAAGGAATGTCGAATCAGTGGAGCCGGTCAAAAGATAATCGCGGTAAACCATAAGGACAAACTTCGAGTTCAAATCCTTCCATGTCGTGGAATCGCGGTAAACGTAGGCGTTCCAGTGCTGGAAAACATTTGTAGGGTCCCCGAAGTCATGCGCGCATGTGCCGAGCGCCGCGGGCCTGTCCGCGCGGGCAGTGGAAATGGAGTCGGAGAACTGCCTTAAAGCCTGCTTGTCTATATTGGGCCAGTTGAGGAAAAGCGCCCACGAACCGTAAAAACGCACGTCCGAAGTGCCGTAGAATTCGTATATGTATGATTCCAGGTGTGAGAACATGTCTTCAGTGGGGTCATCAGCCTGCCCGGACGCGGCACCCGCTTCCCATATGGTGCCGCCGTCAAAATAAATATACAGTTCATTGAAGAGCATGGATTTGAGCCAGTCGGGATAATACGCGTTGGTGAGGATGGAATTCTGCCATGTGTCAATCTGCGATTCGTATGACGCGTAATTCGTAAGCGCGTCCTGCGCTATCGCCCAGGAATTGTTGCCTGTCCTTGTCCAGTAGCGCGTGTATTCCCTGTACCATTTCGGTCCCGTGGATGGCTGGGCTATGGGTATGTCCCATGAAATGACGATCGGTATCTTGACCGAAGCGCCCGGCGCGAGCGTCACCTTGAAAGCTATGCCGCCTATGGTGTTGCTCCCGACCGTGTTTGAAAGCACGCCGTCGGCCGCAAAATCCGTGGTAATAGTTGCAAGCGAAGCCGCGGAAAGATAGGAGGTCGTAACCCCCGCCCCTCCGACCGTGCCAAGGCAAAATTCCCCCTGGGATTTCAGCGTCGGGTTGGTGATGCCGCTTTTCAGAACAATACCCTGAAAATTCCCCGCGGTTACAGCCGCGGCCGAAGCACCGGAATAGTTATTCTGCCATGTGAGCATTATGGCCGCGTCCACGTTCCCGGATGTCGGATTGGAAAGTTCCCATTCATATATGCCCACCGGATATGAAGTGCGCTGGTAATCGTTCGGTATTATCGGGGAGAATTGCGTTACTTTTGATTTTACCGTGAACTGGCTGCCGTAATAATCGACCCATGATTTCGGGAAAAGCGAATAATAACTTGCCTGTCCGCTGCCAAGTGTGGCCGCGTCAAGCTGCTTCATGGTCGCCGAACCGCTGGCCGGTTTTTGGTATAGGTAAAATTTGCAGTTTGCGTCGTCGACAAAAGCGCTGCCGTCGTCGCTGCCCGCGGCTATATCAAGTCTGGTCTTGTAAAAATTTCCGTTGAGCCTCCATGTGATCATACCCGAACCGAACCCGCCGATGGGTGCCCCGTCCTTATAACCGGCCGCGTTTATGTCGCGCGTCCATGCCTGCGAAGGGATAGATGTGGAAGCGGAAACAAAAACCGGGAAAACAACGGCGGATATTGTGAGAAAAATCAATATTACTTTTTTCAAGTAGGCTCTCCTCGGTTATTATGCTGTTTTTACGTAAATATTAGACAATATTCCGTTAAAATAGTTCTTCCGTTAAGCGTTTAACGGTCACCATTTCAAGGCGTAAAATAGCATTTCAATAATTATAGGACATGAATTTAAGGAAATCAACCGGTATTTTGCCTTTATTTCATTATTGTTTTGCGGTTATTGAACGGGTTCAAAATGATGTGAGTTTTTTTATTTTGTAAGGGCGCATTATATGCGCCCTTACACCACATTTCCGGCGTTACGGCGTCGGTATATCCCTGTGCACCAGGAACGCGGACACATGCCTGGAAGCCGGCATAGAGCCGTTTGTTCCCTCTATCGTAAAATAGTATAATCCGTTAGCCAGCTTTACATTATCCTTTTCCAGGTCCCAAACTTTTGCATGTATCCCCTGCGCCACATTGCTCTCCACCGAGCTGTATATTTTCCGCTCCCCGAAGGTGTAGACATTGATAGTAAGCTTTTCGGCGAACCCGGCTATATTGCAGCGGAATGTTATCTTTTTGCCATCCGTGGGGTTGGGGAACGACAGCCAATCAGTCACCTGCACATACCTCGCCTTGGGGGTAGCTGTCTGGGTCGGAGTCATTGTGACCGTGTAGGTTTCGCTCACCGTCCATGTCGGCGTTATGGTGCCTGTCTGCGTGATAGTCGGGGTAACCGACCATGTGGGCGTGATGGTCCTTGTCATGGTCACGGTTTTTGTCATTGTGATCGTGCTTGTCGGCACCTCTACAAGCTTTATGTTATCGACTATGACCGTATAGTTTGAGTTCGAATTGTTGACAAAATCAAATTCGCTGATCGAGGCGGGCACTGAGCCATAGAACAAGCTCAAAGGCACCGTGACCGTTTTCCAGGTGCTGTCCGCGTTAACCATTGTGCGGTAGGAACTTTGGTCCAGGGTAAAAAGCAGAGCGGTAACCGAACCCGCGACCGCCTTCACATCAAACTGGATATTATTATAAATGCCTGTTGCCGTTGTTTTTGTCCATGAATTGCCCTGCCAGTATCCGGGCCTCACGTATGAAAGGTTCATTCCGTTCCCGGGATTGCCCCCGGAAGTTTCCAGGACCGTGCCTGAAATGGAAGCTGCGCCGTTTACCCAGTTATTCGCCGCCGGAATTCCGTCTGCGAGTTTGTAGCCGGCCGTGTCCCCGTCATAAATAAGCCGGCTCGGCAGCTGCGTGTATGTGGGCGTGATGGTAAATGTGGCGGTTGGCGTCCCGGCGTAGGGCGTGTTCGTCGGCGTAAAAGTATATGTGCCGCAGATAAAATTATTGGCCGGGTTGTTTATATTGTCATTGACAAACAGTCCGGCTGTCGTCAGGTTTGAAAAATCCACCGCGGACGCGCCGCATGTCCCGGAAGCCAGTTCGGACGAAGACGCGCCGTCGTCGACCAGCGACCATTCAGCCCAGCTTATCTTCACCCCGGCCGGGTTGTTTACAGGATCATTGCCATCCATGATATTCAAAAATGCGGTGGCATTGGGATAATTATCACCGCCGTTGCCGCTCGAATCGGACGGCCCCCACTCGGTGCAGAAAATAGGAAGCGAATTGATGTAAGGTG
>PMTB01000198.1 GCA_003167475.1 candidate division FCPU426 bacterium
GCCCTTGCAATATTATAATAAGGTCGCAAGGCGACACAAAAATTTTGAATTCTTAATTTTGAATTTTTAATTAAACTGAGGAGTGAACATGATAAACAAAATAATAGAATGGTCGGCCAAGAACCGCGTCTTTGTTTTCCTCGGGGCCGCGTTCGCTATTGTATGGGGCATATGGTCCATACAGAATGTTCCCCTGGACGCCATTCCCGACCTCTCAGACACCCAGGTAATCGTCTACTCCACCTGGGATAGGCCGCCCCAGATTATAGAGGACCAGGTGACCTTCCCCATAGTGTCCGCCCTGCTTGGCGCGCCGAAAGTAAAGGATGTACGCGCGTTTTCCGATTACGGATTTTCATATGTATATGTGATATTTGAGGACGGGACGGATGTTTACTGGGCGCGCTCGCGCGTGCTTGAGTATTTATCAAAAATACAGAACCAGCTTCCGCAGGGCGTTAAAACGGAACTCGGGCCGGATGCCACGGGCGTGGGCTGGGTTTATGAATACGCGCTGGTGGATTACAGCGGCAAAAACACGCAGGAAGACCTTAAAACTTTCCAGGATTGGCACCTTAAATACGCGCTGCAGTCTGTGAAAGGAGTCGCGGAAGTGGCGTCAGTCGGGGGATTCACGAAGCAGTATCAGGTGGTTGTAAATCCCAATACTTTGCTTGCCTACAATATCCCGATATCGCAGGTTGTAATGGCCGTAAAAAGCGCGAATCAATCCATAGGCGCAAGGCTGTTGGAGTTTTCGGGAGCGGAATATATGGTGACCGCGAGCGGCTATATAAAGAACAAGGCTGATATTGAAGATATAGTTCTGAAGGTGACCGACCAGGGCGTACCTGTTACGATAAAAGACGTGGCAAAAGTGCAACTCGGGCCAGACATCAGGCGCGGGGTGGCTGAGTTTAACGGCATCGGAGAAACCGTCGGCGGGATAGTTGTCATGAGGTATAAGGAAAATGCTTATAATGTTATCGATGCGGTCAAGAAGAAGCTTAAGGAAATACAGCTTCCCGAAGGCGTGAAAATAGTCACAACTTACGACCGTTCCGAACTTATAAAGAGGTCTGTTGATACATTAAAAAGCAAGCTCATAGAGGAAATGATAGTGGTGTCGCTTGTCATTATCATATTCCTGACCCATATCCCTTCGGCCATGATACCGATATTATTGCTTCCAATCGCCGTGCTTATATCGTTTATCCCGATGCAGTACATGGGGCTTACGACAAATATCATGTCTCTGGGAGGCATAGCAATTGCCATAGGCGCGATGGTGGACGCGGCCATAGTTGTGGTTGAAAATACCCATAAAAAGCTTGCCCACTGGCAGGAAGACGGGAGTAAGGGCGATTATAAGGTGGTCATGCTCGAAGCCATAAAAGAAGTGGGCGGGCCGTCGTTTTTCTCCCTGCTGGTCATCGCGGTGTCGTTCATACCGATATTCACATTGGAAGCGGTTGAGGGAAGGCTCTTTAAACCGCTAGCGTACACTAAAAATTTTGCCATGTTCTTCGCGGCCATACTTGCCATAACGCTCGCGCCCGCGCTGATTATAACGTTCATCCGGGTCAAAAAGTTTGATTTCAAAGGCTCCAAGCTGGGGAAATTCATCAATACGATCTTTGTCGGGGACATACACACCGAGGAAAAACACCCGGTATCGAAATTTCTTTTTAAGTATTACGGACCGGCCGTAGATTTTGTTCTGAAGTATCCCAAGCAGATAATTGCGGGAGCACTATTGATTATGATCATAACCCTGCCTTTCTTTTTCACCCTGGGCAAGGAATTCATGCCAATGCTGAATGAAGGCTCGATACTCTACATGCCCACGACATTGCCGGGAATTTCAGTGACCGAAGCGTCAAAATTGCTCCAACTGCAGGATAAGATAATAAAGTCATTCCCCGAAGTGACAAGCGTATTCGGAAAAACAGGAAGGGCCTCCACGTCCACGGATCCGGCCCCCTACTCCATGATGGAAACAACCGTGCTTTTGAAACCGCAGGCCGAGTGGAGAAAAAAAGACAGGTGGTATTCCAAAATAGTGCCGGGATTTTTAAAGGGTCCTTTTGAGACATTCTGGCCCGAGCATAAAACATGGGACGAACTGATTACTGAAATGGACGCCGCGCTGAAACTGCCGGGACAGGTCAACGCGTGGACCATGCCGATAAAGGGAAGGATAGACATGCTGACCACCGGGGTGCGCACGCCTGTAGGCATTAAAATTTACGGAGACAGCCTTGATGAGATAGAAAAGATAGGCAAGCAGATAGAAATGCAGCTGACGGGTTTAAAAGGCACGAGGAGTGTTTTTGCGGAGCGCACAGCCGGAGGATACTTCGTTAATTTCAACATAAACAGGAAAGAGATAGCCAAGTACGGGCTTTCCATAGAAGATGTACAGGAAACGGTCATGTCAGCCATAGGCGGGGAAAACATCACACAGACCATCGAAGGCAGGGAACGTTTTCCGATAAATGTCCGCTACCCGCGCGACCTGCGCGACGACATTGAAAAACTCAAAAAAACTTACATACCGACCATGACCGGTAAACAGATACCCATCTCCCAGGTGGCGGAAATAAGCCTCGCGACCGGGCCGGGAATGATAAGGGACGAGAACGGACGCGTCTGCGGTTATGTATATGTGGATGTGGCGGGCCGGGATATAGGAAGCTATGTGGAAGAGGCCAAGAAACTGCTGCGGGAAAAACTGACTATGCCCGCCGGGTACTCCCTGGTATTTTCCGGGCAGTACGAGTTCATGGAGCGGGTAAAGCAAAGGATGGGGCTGGTGCTTCCGCTGACGCTTTTTATAGTATTCATCCTGATATACGTAAACACAAAGTCCTATATCAAGACCTTCATCATACTGCTTGCCGTGCCGTTCTCGCTTGTCGGCGCGGTGTGGGCGCTTCACATACTCGGTTACAATATGTCCATAGGCGTTTGGTGCGGTATCATAGCGCTGCTTGGCGTTGACGCGGAAACCGGCATATTCATGCTGCTCTATCTCGACCTGGCTTACAACGAGGCAAAAGAAAAAGGCGTATTAAAAACGGTCGACGACCTGAAAGCCGCCATACATCACGGGGCCGTCAAAAGGGTAAGGCCGAAGATGATGACGGTCATGACCATGTTCATGGGGCTGCTGCCCATCATGTGGGCGCAGTCAAGCGAGGCCGGGGCGGATGTGATGAAAAGGATAGCCGCGCCCATGGTAGGCGGGATACTCACTTCGTTCATCATGGAACTGCTGGTTTACCCGGCGATATTCCTTATATGGAAAAGCAAAGATCTAATTACAGATAACAAATCACAAATCCCAAAGTAGCGTTTTTGATTGTGTAGGCGCAACCTTTAGGTTGCGGTACTTGTACGTAAGGTGCGTATGGAGAATGGCCGTATTGAAGCTCTTCGGATATATATTTCCAACCGTTAATCCCGTTTGTATCCAGCAAAACATATTTGAGGATGATAAGATCAATGGTATTATAACACGGGCGTCCGTGAAATAAAAGATTAACTGACAAACAGCCGCTTTGCCGGATGGGTGTTCGGATGAAGTGTGGGCAGTACGCGAAGCATCCCAAGTAAAGCGGATATAACTTTGAGATTATGGCGCGGCGTATTTTGTTCCATGACGGCTCACATATGTTCAGGATGGAAGAGCTTTGGATAATGGAGGATGAATATATAAAACCGGCCTGAAAATAACAAGCGCTTAAATATGGGCACATTGATAAACGCGGCCAATTTTGGTATAATAATCAAATAAGGCGGGCGGATATTTGATGAAATATCCGGCAGTAACCGCCGCCAGGCAAATGACGCAAGGAACGTTGTTAATTTATAATATATTTTTTAAAGGGGGTAATGTATGAAAAAAGTTTTTTTGAAGGGGTTTGCTGTTTTGCTTGTTTCGCTTTTTCTTCTGTTGTGCGTTTCCTGCGCGAAGCCGACACACAATGTTTATTTTACGGTGACCGGGGTATCCACATCAACCTACATAAGCTACAGCATCCATAACTCCGGGCTGCTGGGCGCCACCACTGATTCCGGAACTATGACCGTCACGACACTTCCATGGACCTCAGATACAATAAAAGCCACGCAGGGGCAGACAGCGACCTTGAGCGTCACCATATACGACACCTCTGCTTCCTCTAGCGTAACCATGGAAATATATTCCGACGGAACCAAAGTGAAATCAGCGACCTGCACGGGTTCAGACGGCTCGGCATCGGCGCAGGTCACGCTCTGACGGGAATATAATTGACATTATACGGCTCTTTGTTTATACTTTAAATCATTAAAGGGACTTTGCAGCAGAAAGGGCTTAAATTTTTGCCGTGGTTTTAAGCGGCATAAGGGGGATTTTATGCTGAAAAAAACTGCTTTATTCGCTGTCTTTTCCTTGGTTATTCTTTCTTTCGTGACTTACGGGTGCGGGCGCAGTTATGACACGTCTCCATGGACACTGCCTACATTCACGCCGTTGCCAACCGGGAACCTTTACATAAGCGCAAGCGCCACTTACAATTCCGGGGGTGCGGTAACGGCAGGCACCGTTACCATACAGTTGACAAACGCGTCGGGAGCCGCTGTGACCGGAGCTACAGTTACCATGAACGGACAGGCGGTAAATGAATTGGGCGGCGGAGCTTATTTAACGCCCAATTTGACGGGCCTTACTCCGGGCACGACGGTCAGCTTAAGCATCAGTTCCGCGTCAGGCAGCGCGACAGGCAGCATAGTAATGCCGGCCCTCGGCGGCTCAAGCACCGGAACGATATCAAACGGGGCAACAGGCTCTACCTTCGCGGCGACTTCGGCTTAATTCAAACAACGGCAGATTCTTTTGCCGGTTTAAGCCTGACGTGGTATAATTCAACCCATGACAAATAACAGCGCATCGTTCCGCGGGCTGGGGATAGATCCCGGTCTTCTGGAAATTATTGAAAAACTTAAATTCACCGTGCCGACTCCCATACAGGAAAAGGCCATACCCGTAGCCGTGCAGGGAAGCGATGTCATAGGCATAGCCCAGACCGGCACCGGAAAGACCCTCGCTTATCTGGTCCCCGCGCTGCTTTCCGGCAAGCGCATCGTGGTCTCCACCGGCACCAAGAACTTGCAGGAACAGCTCTTCTTTAAGGACGTGCCGTTCCTTCAGAAGCATTTCCCGCGCCCCCTCAAAGTCAGTTACATGAAGGGCCGCGATAACTACGCATGCCGGCAGAAAATCTACGACGCCGACAAGGAGCCGGTCCTTTCCGGGTTGGAGGAAGTCGCCGATTTTCAAATTATACGAGAGTGGGAAAAGACCACGGAATTCGGCGACCGCACGGAGATCAAGAAGCTGCCGGAACATAGCACCGCCTGGGCCAAGCTGGATGCCCGCGGCGACATGTGCTCCGGGCAGAAGTGCCCCAACTTCGAGCGCTGCTTCATCACCCTGATGCACCAGCGGGCGGCCGAGAGCGACATCATCATCGTCAATCACCACCTGTTCTTCGCCGACCTGTCCCTCAAGGACGAGAACTACGAGGGCGGAATCCTGCCGGCGTACGACGCCGTGGTGTTCGACGAAGCCCA
>PMTB01000013.1 GCA_003167475.1 candidate division FCPU426 bacterium
CACTGACTGGTACACTGCGGCGTGGTGCTCTTCGGCCACAAATTACTCAAGCGTCACATGGACGTCCGGGGCATCAAGCACTTCGGTGGATTTTACTTTATATTGTCCTTCAAATACAGATACGCCTTCACGCACCCAGACGCCTGCCATGACTATGACTTATACGAGGACGGCCACACCCAGCCTCACGCAGACAAATTCTCCGACTTCTACCGTGACAAAGACAGCCACGCCGAGCGTGACGAACAGTTTTTCGCCTACAGCCAGCCCTTCACGGACCAATACCCCCGGTACGACGATGACCTTTACTATTACATACAGTTATACTTTCACGCGGACAGCCAGCCCTTCGCCGAGCGCAAGCGCAACACCGTCTTATACCGGGACAAGCTCTTTGACATACACGCAGACACGCACGGCCACCCCCACATTTACGCAAAGCATTTCCGACACCCTGACCGCCACCCCGTCGCAGACTTATACATATACGCGCACCGCCACTACGAGCCCGACCAAAAGCGTCACGCCGACCGTTACGATTACTTCCATGGATACGGCGACCAACACGGCGACCAGGACAAATTCAAGCACGCCAAGCCCGTCATTTACGGGCACTTTGACCCTTACCTCTACGGATACCTGCACTGCCACTCCGACACGGACCCCGACAAACACTCCCAGTTTCATGCAGTCGGCCACCGGCACTTATACATGGACATTGACCGGGACCGCAACGTCCACCATAACCATTACGTCGCTTGATACGCAGACGGTTACATACACTGCAACGCTGACAAATACGCAGACAGACACCTTCACGGCCACAAACACATATACTACGACAAGCAGCATGACAAGCACTTTCACGGCTTCTTCTACGGGCACTGCTACCGACACTCCAACCATCACTGTCACCGTGCCAAATCCGCCAACACAGACCGGGACACCATCTATCACGCCGACCCGCACCGGCACTCCGGCACAGACGCTGACGGCGTTTCCGACACTCACATGCACAGGTACCGCGTCGCTTACAGCCACGCTTACCATAACAAATTCCCGCACAATAACCCCGACATATACTTTATCACCCACACCGGGCGGCACGCCGGCGCTTCTTAGCGTCGAGGTCACCAACAGGGGGGATAACCCCGGGCCCGGTGCAGTGGTCACATACAGGATAAAGATAACAAACAACGACACAACACCGGCTTATAACCTGAGGGTATGGGACACCCTGCCGCAGGAAATGAACTACGGCAGCACGCTTTCACCCGACCAGCCAACAGTGTCGGGAAATTATTTGGTGTGGGATATGCCGCCTGATTTTATCCTGGGCCCGGGCCAGGAAACCACGGTGGTATTCACGGCGGTCATAACGAATATTCAGGAAGGCTCACTGGTGATAAATACCGCGAGCTCCGATTACAATGACGGCCTTTATAACACCCAGTTTTTCAGGCATCCCCCGGTAAAGTCGGATGATAGTTTTTACCCGGAAGGGCAGATAGTGGTTTTTCCGAATCCGTTTAACAGGTCGGACGCCGTGAATGGGACGCTGAAATTCGCCAACATGGTTCCGGGAGCGCTGCTTCAGATATACACAATTTCGGGCGAGCTGGTATACGCAGCCGATATAGGGCNNGCACAATGTAAAGTACTACTGGGATTGCAGGAACAGGAACTCAAACAGCGTGGCCCCCGGGATATATTTTTGGGTGGTAAAAAACCCGGTGAATAACAGGACGGACACCGGGAAAATTTATATAGTGAAATAGCGGTCGTAAAATTCCCTTGATATAACCCATCGTTTGATGTAATTTATTATCATGCTATCCGGAGTTATAAAAATTTACAGGAGCGATAAAATGGCTGATGAAAAAACAGGTTTAACCGGGCTTGCCTCATGGGAGGCATTGCGGAATAATTATGACGGGATCAAGGGTACACATTTGAGGGAAATGTTCGCCTCTGACGCCGGCCGCGGGACGCGCATGGCGACCGAGGCTTTGGGCGTGTATTTTGATTATTCAAAACACAGGGTCAATGACGAGACCATGAGGCTGCTGGTCAAATTGGCCGAAGAATCCTGCCTGAAAGTAAAAATAGACGCCATGTTCAGGGGCGACAAGATCAATACGACCGAAGGCAGGAGTGTTTTACACATAGCCCTGCGTACGCCCAAAGGCAAATCAATAATTGTCGACGGCAAGGACGTCGTGGCTCCGGTACACGCTGTTCTTGATAAGATGGCGATCTTCGCGGAAAATGTAAGAAAAGGGGAATGGAAGGGTTATACCGGAAAAACCATAAAGAACGTCGTTAATATAGGGATAGGCGGTTCTGACCTGGGGCCTGTCATGGCGTATGAAGCGCTGAAATCGTACTCGCACAGGGGTTTGTGTTTCAGGTTTGTTTCCAACGTGGACGACACTGATTTTGCCGAAGCCACGCAGGATTTAAACGCGGAAGAAACGCTCTTTATCGTTTCGTCAAAAACATTTACCACGCTTGAAACCATGACAAACGCGCTCACGGCGCGTGAGTGGGCCTTAAAAACGCTTAAAGACAAGGCGGCAGTGGCAAAGCACTTTGTGGCGGTATCCACAAACGCAGCCGAAGTGTCCAAGTTCGGCATCGATACCGCAAATATGTTCGAGTTCTGGGACTG
>PMTB01000143.1 GCA_003167475.1 candidate division FCPU426 bacterium
GGGTAGCGTCGCTTGTGTCAAGCAGCCTGGACGGTGAAATCGCCGCGCGCATAGTCAACGCCTTCGGGTTTAAGACCGCCAGGGGGTCCACTTTCCGGGGAGCGGCCGCGGGACTCATGGAAATAAGAAGGATGGCGGAAGAAGGCATGGATATTGCCATGAATACGGACGGCCCCCGCGGCCCGGAAAAAAGCGTGGGGAACGGGACACTGTACCTGTCAAAGCTGACGGGGCTGCCCATAGTGCCCTTCGGATTTTTTTGCGACAAAAAGATCAGGCTCAGATCATGGGATAAAACAATAATTATAATGCCTTTCGCGAAATGCATTTTTAAATTCGGGGAGCCCGTCACGGTTCCGCCGGACGCGGACGTAAAGGCCATAGAAAAATACAGGGAACTTGTGTCCGGGCAGCTGTTCCGGCTAAACGCCGATTGCGAGGAGTATTTTGATGGCAAATAACGCCGATTACGCGGCCCAGGCCGGGGAAATTTCATCCGGTTTTGACGAAAAAGGAGCCGGCCTTATAATGACCGCTTTTGATATGGCCGACAAAGCGCATCAGGGGCAGTTGAGGATGTCGGGGGAACCGTATATAACGCACAGCCTTGAGGTGGCAAAAATACTCAAGGAAATGAAGATGGACGCGGTGACCATAGCCGCAGGGTTCCTGCACGACGTGATAGAGGACACCCAATATACGGTCGAGGACATTAAAAAAATAGCCGGCGAAAACACGGCATTACTTGATGAAGGCGTCAGCCACGTGACGGCCAAGGTATTCAAGACACGCGGCCAGATATTCAGCGAGTCGCTAAAAAAAATGTTCTTTGCCATGGCAAAAGACATAAGGGTAATTATAATCAAGCTGGCCGACAGGCTGCATAACATGCGCACCATAAGGTTTTTAGACGAAGAAAAACAGAAAGTCATAAGCAATGAGACCATGAATGTTTACGCGCCCCTGGCCCACAGGCTCGGGATGGAAAAAGTGAAGTCCGAACTTGAGGATATTTCGTTCGCGGTCCTGAACCAGCAGGCGTACAGGGAAATAGCGAAAAAAATAGCCGAGAAGAAGGAAGAACGGGAAAAAAGGATAGAGTCGCTGAAAGAAGTGCTGGGCCTGGAACTGAAAAAACTGAATATCCCCGTGGAAATATCCGGCAGGCCCAAGCATTTTTATTCCATATATCAGAAGATGATCAGGGAAAATAAACGTTTTGAGAATATTTACGACCTTATCGCCCTTCGCGTGATAACCGATACAACCAACAGCTGTTATACCATCCTCGGGATCATACATAATTACTGGAAACCCCTCCCGGGAAGGTTTAAGGACTACATAGCCATGCCCAAGTCAAACATGTACCAGTCCCTGCATACCACGGTGCTTGACGAGGCGGGCAGGCCGGTTGAGATACAGATCAGGACCAAAGACATGGATGTCATAGCGGAAGAGGGGATAGCCGCGCACTGGAACTATAAGGAAGAGCGCGCGTTTGACAAGAAAACGGATTCAGCCTTTGCCTGGGTGCGCCAGCTCCTTGACTGGCACGGAAGCATGCGGGAAAGCGAAGAATTCATAAAAGAACTCAAGGTTGACCTTTTTGACGAGGAAGTTTTTGTCTTTACCCCGAAGGGCGAAGTTAAAGAGCTTATAAAAGGCGCGACAGTGCTGGATTTTGCGTACTCCGTCCACTCTGACCTGGGGGACAAGTGTATCGGCGCCAAAGTCAACGGCAAGTGGGTTACTTTAAAGTATGAGTTGCAGAACGGCGACAGGATAGACATATTAAAAGGCGCCACCCAGCATCCCACGGTGGACTGGCTTAAGATAGCCAAAACAGCAAAGGCCAAGAACAGGGTCAGGCACTGGCTGCGCACCAACCAGAATATCAAGGAAAATATCGACAAGGGCACGCATCTTTTGAATGAAATGCTCGCCAAGAAGGGTGTAAAGCCCGATGATATACCCGAGGACGCGTGGGGCGGGCTTATTGAGCAGTACAGCGTAAAGGAGAAGGATGATATTTTCGCCGGCATAGGTTATGGGGAGTTTTCCGACGCGAAGGTCGCCAATCACATCGCAAGGTTCTTAAAGGAACGCAGGGAATTTGTCCCCGGCTATGAAAAGGCAAAGCATGTCACCAAGGGCGAAATAATAGTGCAGGATGAATTCGGGGACATATCATATAAGTTCGCCAAGTGCTGCAACCCGGTGCCCGGCGACGAGATAACCGGAATATTCACGAAAAAGGGAATATCGGTGCACAGGAAAAGCTGCGCCATGCTCGCCAGCAGCAACATTACCACCCCGATAGTCGACGTCAGCTGGAACGAAAAAGCGGAAAATTTCTATATGTGCCGCCTTAAAGTCACGGGTCGCAACAGGGAACACCTGGTGAACGACATACTCACCACGATAGCCAAGAACAACGCCCTGATATCATCTTTCAATTCGGGCGTCCTGTACGAAAACCTGGAGGCGGACCTGGCCATAAACATAAAAGGGCAGAAGCATTTGTCGGAATTGATGACATCCATAAGGAAGGTCAAAGATGTTTTGACGGTGGAGAGGATAGATTAAAACAAAAAAAACCGCTTTTCAGCGGTTTTTCTTATTTTTATCGTTACGTTGTTTATGCGACTTTTACAGCCTTACCCGAACGCATGCACCTTGTGCAGACCAGGACCCTTTTCTTTTCACCGTTCAACATGATCTTAACCGGCTGAAGGTTGGGTTTGTTCCTTGTTTTGGTCCTGTTTTTAGCGTGCGACACGTTGTTGGCTGATACAGCCTGTTTATCGCAAATTGCGCATTTTCTTGCCATGAGTTAAAGCCTCCTTTAAAATAAAAAATATAGGATGAAATATAACATAAGAAATGGCCTTTGGCAAGGAGTTTTTATGGATTCAGGGCCGGTTCAGGGCCGGTGGAGTTTAAGAGACAAGGGATGGCTGCGTTAAGTTTTTAAGCCAAAAGCCAAAAAGACAAAAGTAAAGGAAACCCAAAGGCAAGTAGTTCAAGTGGATAAGCTGGATTTTGCACCGGTTTCCTTAACCACTTGGACCACTTTCCTTAAAAACTTTACTTTTGTCTTTTTGGCTTTTGGCTTAAAAACTTTTCCTTTTAATCACAGGTTTTTGGTTGCATTTTGGCCAGCTTCCAGGCTCCGGTTAAAGTCTCTTAAACTCTTCTTTTCCCCTCCGTATTGACAAAACCGCCGTTTATGTTATCATAGTACTGCTTGTTAATACAATTTACAGGAGGCTATATGAAAATTACGCATATTTTTATGGCTCTTACGTTTATTTTCATCTCAGGCTGCGCTTCTACCCTCACCCATTATGAACTCGGGATGCAGTATTATGAGTCGGGAAAGCTTGACGACGCCATAGAGGAACTTCAGTCATCCATATCCATCAATCCTTCGGACGCGGTCGTACATAAATCATTGGGCGACGTATTTGCAGACAAAGGGCTGCTCACCGAAGCCATAGCGGAATGGGAAGTCGCCTTAAAACTCAGGCCCGCGTATGACGAACTAAGGGGCAAGCTTGAGGCTTCATATATGGCGCTGGGTATAGAGGAGAATGACAAGGGCAGGATGGACGAAGCGATAGAATTCTGGAGGAAGGTGATTTCCTTCAATAATGACAATATAGAAGCGCACAAAAGGCTCGGGCTGGCGTACCTTACAAAGAAGGACAGCACTTCGGGCATCCCCGAGCTGGAGTTCGTGATATCGAAAAATCCAAACGACGATCTGGTCTACAAAAAACTGGGGTTTGCATATTATGAAAAAGGCAACTTTGACGCTTCGGTAAGGGCCTTTGAAACACTGGTAAAACTCAAACCCACCGACGCCATGGCGTATAATAACCTGGGTTCCATTTACCTGAAACTTAAAAGGAACGACGATGCCATAGGGATCATGGAGCAGGCATTGAAGCTGGACTCCACAAAAACCCAGATCTACAATAACCTGGGCAGCGCCTATTACCAGGCAAAGCAGTATAAGAAAGCCAGGGCCCAGTGGGCCAAGTCACTCGGCATAGATCCTTTGGACAAGACGTCGAAAGAAAATATAAAGATACTTGATTCGATGGGTGAATAGCCTTTTCGAGGGTCCCACAATAACAGGAATTATATGAGGAGTTAAAGGGCCATGAAAAAAGCACTCGAATTGATAGCCAAAATACTTGTTTTTCTTGTGGCAGCCGCCGCGGCAGCCGCTCTTTTTGTCTTTCCGAGCAGGGCCTGGTGGCAGCCGGTGCTTTTTTCGTATTCATTTGTCATAATCGGCGCATACCTTCTCATAGCCCCGATCGCCGGCACCATATTCCTTACGTTTGGGACCGTCTTCTACGTCCTGGCGTTTTTTAAGGCCATGTCAGGGGAACTTTCCATGAACGCGGTGCTGGCCGGGATAATCATCATGTACATATGTTATTTCATAGTTAAAAAGGTCGGCGATACAAGTTCCTATATGCTTTCCAACGCGCAGGACACCATGAAGTCCCTGGAAGGCGATTTCGCCGCCATGATCATAGAGAAAAAGAACCTGACCGGAGGGCTGGAAGCGAATAAGTCCAAGATGGTAAAATATGAAAAGCTCAAGGAAATATACGAGGCGCTCAAGGGTTTTCCGGATTTTGCGGGAAAGATGAGGCACCTGCTTAAGAACGTTGTGGAGATATTCCACCAGGAAAAGTCGATAGCGCTTTTTCTCACCAAAGAGGATAAGGTCATGAAGGTCATGGCCGACAAGAAGGAAGATTTTCTGGTGGGCGAGCGCGATGTGGAAAGCCTGTACCTGAGGAATTTTGACGAGTTTATACTTCACAATAAAAAATCCATAATAATAACGGACATGGCGAAAGAAGTGCGCTTTAAATCCGACGGAGAGGATGACCTGCGCTCCCTGATATCGGTGCCGGTTTTCATAAAAGACGACGTGGTGGGCATACTCAGGGTGAACTCAAATGAACCGGGATGTTTTAACCAGGAGGACCTTCGTTTCCTGGATATCATAGGCGGCATGGTCGGAAAAGTGCTCACGGAGGAAAAATATGTCTAATAAAAATATCACGCTGATCCTGGCTTTCGTGCTTGTGATATGCGCCATCGGCCTGACAGCAGTCATTCCGGAGAAACTTTTTCTTCACGTGCCGTTCCAGCTGATGATCATCGCCGTGGTGCTGCTTTCGCTCCACATGAACGCCAGGGACATAGTGATACTGCTCCTGATATCGTCAGGGGTCGTATGGGGTATGAGCAGGTATGATATAATCAAGAACGTCAACCAGCTTTACCTCGAGATTGGGGTGTTGTTTTTATCGAGTTTTATACTGGGTATATATGAGACTAATTATAAGGACGAAAAACACAAACTCAATGTCGTATGGAACTACAAGAAAAAAGAGACGGAAAATCTTAAAGCGGAGATCCAGGAACTCACCGCGGAGAACCACAGGATAACAGAGAGTATTAAGGAATTCAAAAAATATTTCGCGCAGTAGGTTTGGATCAAAGGGAGCACGACGCATATGACGACAGGCACGCTTTACGTAGTATCCACTCCCATAGGAAATTTGAAGGACATCACGCTTCGGGCCATAGAAACCCTCAAGGCCACCCCGTATTGCATAGCCGAAGACACCAGGACGACGCAAAAACTCTTCAACCATTATGAAATAACCTCAAAGCTTGTCTCTTACCATAAATTTAACGAAAAAGAGCGCGAAGCCGAAATCATTGAAATATTAAACAACGGCTCAAGCGTATCGCTTGTATCCGACGCGGGGACGCCGTTGATATCCGATCCCGGCTACACGGTTGTAAAAGCCGCAATCGATGCCGGCCTGAGGGNNGCCATCATCAGTCCTTTCCGCGGCCATACTTTCGGGCTTTGACCCGTCAAGGTTCTTTTTTTACGGCTTCCTGGACAGGTCGGGGAAAAGCAAGAAGGACGCCTTAAATGAAATAAGCGCTGTCAGGTATCCGGTAATAATATTTGAATCTCCAAACAGGGCAAAAGACACACTGTCAATGATAGCGGAAGTTATGCCGCAAAGGAACGTATCGGTTGTAAAAGAACTCACCAAGATATATGAGACCGTTCTGAGGGGGAAGCCAGCGGATGTTTCAGCGCAAATCACGGAAGACATGGAAAAAGGCGAGTTCATAATAGTCATAGGCCCGGCCCCGGAAGAAGAGGAGCCGAAAGAAGATGTTATAGAGCGCAGGCTTTTTGAACTGGTAAGGGAAGGCAAGACCATGAGCGAAGCGGTGAAAACAGCCTCGCAGGAATTAAACNNCCCCGAGAAATGAAGTTTATAAAATATCCCTAAAGCTCAAGAAGGAGGGTTAAAATGGAACTCATCAGGTTAAAAGTGGCGGCAGCAAGCAACCCGAAGTCTGTGGCAGGGTCCATAGTGAACAACATCAGGGAAAAAAAGGACGTTGAAGTCGTGGTCATGGGCGCGGCAGCCGTAAACCAGGCCATGAAGGCCATAGCTATAGCCAGGGACTACATAGGTCCGGAGGGTATTGAGCTGCTGGTAAGGCCGTCTTTCACCCATTTGGAACTCGAAGGCGAGCAGAAAAGCGCCATGATCTTGACGATTGTGCCGCAAATCAAATAGGGCCGGATTGTTCTATGTTCTGTGTTCTATGTTCGCTGCAGAACACAGAACAGAGAACAAAGAACACAGAACAAGGGGAAATTCAAATGACAAACGAAACCCACGAAGACAAAACATTTTCCAAACTCAACCTGCCCGCGGGCCTGATAGACGACTGCGAATTCGACAACTGTATCTTCGATAACTGCGACCTGTCCGATTGTGTAATTAAAAGCGGTTCGTTCACGGATTGCACCTTCAAGAACTGCTCCATGAAGCTGGTAAAATTCAAAGGCACATCGCTGCGAAAGGCTAAGTTTGTAACATGCAGGCTAAACGGCATAAACTTCAGCGAGTGCAACGACGCGATGTTCTCAGTTTCCTTCAGCGAATGCGACCTGTCCTTCGCCAGTTTTGACAGGAAAAAGATGAAAAAAACGGTATTTAACGAATGCCTGCTGAAAGACGCGCTCTTTTCGGAAACAGACCTGACGGAATCGACCTTTAACAACTGCGACTTTTCAAGGGCCTCCTTCAACAAAGTAAACCTCACAGGCGCGGACTTCACGACCGCCTATAACTATTCCATGGATCCGGATAACAACAGGATAAAAAACGCAAGGTTCATGACGCCCGGGGTGTTCGGGTTGCTGGATAAGTACGGTATAAAGATAGAAGGATAGGATTTTTTTAGATCCCGTAGAGAGGCTGCTTGCTGCCTCTCTGACGCTGGATCTATAACGCAGGCAGTTTTATAGAGCCCGGGGTGAGCGGCAGCAAGCGGCCGCTCTACGGGATTTTGGAACATATTTGCCGTCAATTAGTTTCTTCAATGGCAATAAAGGAATCAATAGGAGCTATAGATGAGTTTATCAAAGTTTTGTATACCTTTTATTGACTGCAGTAATAACAATTTTATTTTTTGTGTTTAACAAAAGGTTTGCGAGAAAATATCTGGATTTTCAAATTGATTATGATTTACCGAATGTATTTATCCGTTACGGCTGCAACCGTATTCGTTTACGTTCTGGTTAAATTTGCATAAAATGTCCTACCATTGCATGGGTATTGGCATACCCACTTATAACCGGCGAATTAGTATTTTAACCCATAAAAACATCAAATTTAAGCCCAAATACCCCCTAAAAACCCCCAAAAACCGCTGCTTGACCTTTTGCTTTAATTCCTATATAATCATTACCTAATGAGAAAAATACTTGTTGTAGGAGGCAAGAATACCTACAGGAGCCTCATCGTCTCCGAGTATTTAAAAAAAGCGCTTAAAGACAAGGCTAAAACCGAAACTGAAGTTTTGAGTGGCGGGATTATGGCTTTTTCCGGTATACCCATCGAACCGGAAGCCGCGGTTTGCCTGGCTAAAGCCGGTATAACCGGGGAATTTACTTCTAGTCCTTTGGGCAAACAGGCGGTTTTGGACGCTGATTTGATACTTACCATGAGCGAAAAGATAAAGAACGCCATATTGGGGAAGTTTCCCGATATTCGCGGAAAGGTTTTTACTTTCAGTTATTTTTTTTCAGGCAATGAGACGGAAATGTCTGCTTCGCCCGGCTTTATGGAGGCGGCGGCGGCCATGATCGACGCGGATTTGGACAGGCTTTTTTCAATTTAAAGGAGAAAAAATGAGAAGAATTGCGGCATTGCTTGTCATACTTTCGGTTTTTTCGGCCATTGCCTGCGCGGATACCATAACGCTTAAGGACGATCAGCAGTTTTCGGCGGAGGTCACTGGATTTGATAGTTACTACCTTACCGTTGTGCTGGAGAACAAGAAGGTTGTGAATATACCATGGAGGGAAGTGCGCTTTGTAAAGCACACCACTACCGCCTCCAGTTGGCTTGAAAGCACTTATATAAACAATGAGGAAGCCGATGTCAGCACGCTTGTATCCCCAATCTCCGAGGACAAGGCGTTTTGGAACGCGGTATTCCCCGGATTTATCATTCACGGGTCGGGACACTTTTACGCAAAGAACCAGAACATGGGCATGTCGCTGATGAGCGCTGAAATAGTATCGCTTGCCATAATGGCGGTCAGCGTAAATGAAGTGCTGGCGCCCGTCGCGCCTGACGAAAGTAATACCGTTTCAACCGCTGTGTTCTTTACGGGGCTCACGATGTTTACGGTTTCATGGGTTTGGGATATGATATTTGCCAGGGCCACCGCCGCAGATTACAACGCGTCGCATGAGTTCCTTTTGAATGATAAAAAACCGGCAGTTGAAGCCACACCGGCAATTTCAAACGCGGAAGCGGCCATAATTAACAACGCGCAGCCGGACGCCGCGGTAAATACCGGCAACGCGGCAAAATAAATTATCCAAAGGGGATGAGATGAACATAGCGCTTGGAAGCGATCACGCGGGATGGGAACTCAAAGAAGAGGTAAAGAAATTTTTAAGCATACAAAAAGCGGACTACAAGGATTTTGGCCCTTATAATGAGGAACCGGTCGACTATCCTGATTACGCAGAAAAGGTATGCGAGGCCGTATTATCCGGAAAGTTTGACCGCGGCATACTCATATGCGGCACGGGGATAGGGATGTCGATAGCGGCAAATAAGATAAAGGGCATATACGCGGCTTTGGTGGATAATACGTTCTCCGCGGAGATGACCATGAAACACAATAATCCAAACGTGCTGGTGATGCCCGGCAGGTTAATAGGCAAAACCATGGGCACGGAAATAGTAAGGATATGGCTGAATACTAAGTACGAGGCGGGTAGGCATGAGAAAAGGCTGAATAAGGTGAAAGCGTTGGAGAGCAAAGGATAATTAAAAATTCAAAATTTAGAATTTAAAATTAAGGTGTCGCTTTGCGACCTTAATTATAATATTGCAAGGGCCCACTGGGCCCGCAGCAATAGACCATAATTTTGAATTCTAAATTTTGAATTTTTAATTAAAAAGGAATTTAAAATAACCGGAGGTAAAGGCCATGGATTTCACAAACTACATCGAGAAAGTCGACAAGGAAGTCGCATACATTATAAAGCAGGAAGTAAAAAGGAACCAGGAAACCCTGCTGATGATCGCTTCGGAAAACTACGCGGACGAGGCCATACTGCAGGCGCAGGGTTCCGTATTCACGAACAAGTACGCGGAAGGCTATCCCGGGAAAAGATTTTACCAGGGAGTGGAATGGGCCGATAAGATAGAACAGCTCGCCATAGACAGGGCAAAACAGCTCTTCGGGGCGGAACACGCGAACGTCCAGCCCAATTCGGGTTCGCAGACAAACCAGTCGATTTATCTTGCCATGCTCCAGCCCGGAGATACGATACTGGGCATGAACCTGGCTGCCGGAGGGCACCTGACACACGGCGCGGCCGCGTCATCTTCGGGCAAGCTTTATCAGGCGCACGCTTACGGGGTAAATAAGGACACGTATCTGATAGATTATGATGAGCTCTCCGCAAAAGCAAAAGAAGTGAAGCCGAAAATAATAGTGGCGGGCGCAAGCGCTTACCCGAGGCATATTGATTTCAAGAAATTCCGCGAGATCGCCGACTCGGTCGGCGCGCTTCTGCTGGCGGATATGGCGCACTATGCCGGGCTTGTGGCCGCAAAACTTTATCCGGACCCGGTGCCTTACTGCGATTTTGTGACGTCGACCACACATAAAACCCTGAAGGGCCCGAGGGGCGGGCTTATATTGTGCAAAGAAAAGTACGCCAAGGCCGTCAATTCAGCCGTGTTCCCGGGCATGCAGGGCGGACCTCTCATGCATGTCATAGCCGCAAAGGCCATATGCTTCGGCGAAGCCTTAAAGCCGGCTTTTAAACTCTACCAGGAACAGGTCATAAAAAACGCCAAGACGCTCGCCGATGAACTGATGAAAAAAGGCTATAAGGTCCTCACCGGAGGCACCGACTGCCACCTGATACTTGTCGATCTCCGCCAGAATAATGTCACAGGGAAAGACGCGGCGCTCGCCCTGGAAAAAGCGGGTATTACACTGAACAAGAACGGAGTGCCTTTTGACACGCAGAGCCCTTTTATAACCAGCGGCATCAGGGTGGGCACCCCGGCCATAACATCGCGCGGAATGAAGGAAAAAGAGATAATAATGATAGCCGGGTGGATGGATGAGGTAATGAAAAACACGGCGGATGAAAAAGCAATAAAAATAATAAGGGAAAAAGTACTGAAACTTTGCAAAAAATTTCCGGTTTACAACAAGTAAGTTCCGCCGGAAGGAGGGGTAAAGTGAAACTGAAAACAAGGGAAGGATTTACGCTGATGGAGCTGATGATCGTGGTGGCCATTATCGGATTACTGGCCGCAGTGGCCATACCAAAATACGGGGACCTGCTTGAAAAAGCAAACCTTGGAGCGACACTCGGCAACCTGGCGGCGATCCGCTCGGGTGTATCGATCTATTACGGGAGCAATATGGCGTATCCGGACACCATCGACCCGCAGGTGCAGACAAAGATGGCCGAGACCATAAGTACGGTGCTGCCGTTCGTCAAGGCGAAGTACCCGGCGGCCAACCCCCCTTACGGGAACTCGGTTACGATAGGGGCCTTGACAGGCGCGATCCCGTCAACCATGGGCTCGGGCTGGTTTTACTGCAGCGCTGACGGCACGGTTTTCGTCAATTCCACGGCGATTGATATAAAAGGCAACCCTTATACAATATATTAAAAGAAATCCGCAGGGAATCCATATGAGGAGGATTTTATGAACGAACAGCACAATTACAAACGCAAGATATTTATAGTCAATAAAAAGTACCAGTTCAGGTATCTTTTCATAATAATATCCACAATGCTTATATCGGTGGCGTCGGTCTATTTCACCACTTTTTACGTCATCTGGAGCAAAGTAATAGATGAGTTCTTTTTTGTACCTGAAGCGTCAAAAAAACTCGCGGAGATATTCGTCCAGACAAGCCAGCTGCTGGTCATACCCATTCTTCTGCTTGCCGCCATATTTACCGTAGCCGGCATTATACTTTCGCACAAGGTTGCCGGGCCCATATTCAGGGTTGAGCGTGTGGCGCAGGAACTGTCAAAAGGGAACCTGGATGTTAAGGTGAAATTCAGGAAAGGCGACGAGCTTCATGAACTTGCCGATTCCCTGAACGCTATGATCGACGGGATAAAATCCATAGTCAGGGAAGACAAGGATATCACCATAAAACTCATGCGGATATCGGATAAACTCAACGAAGACGTGAACAAGGACAAGGGCCTGAAAAAAGACGTCAAAGACGCGGTGGAAGAACTTAAAATAATAGTCGGCAAGCTTAAAGAGTCAACGGACAAGTTCATAATATAGGGTTAATAAGCAAAAAACCCGGTTTGCCCGGGCCCGGAAATTTAAAATCATCAATATAAAAGCGAGGCGCAAATGACATTCAGGAAATACATGGACAAGCTCATCGAACTGAGCATCATTGCCATATTGGTCATGGTGCCGGTGATATTTTACACCCGGACAAACGATGTTTTTGAGATAAACAAGCTTTTTGTCATGAAAATGTTCGTCATTATAATTTCGGCGGCCTGGCTTTTCAATATGATCCGTGACAGGAAGATACTGCTTGTAAAATCGGCTTTTGATTTTCCCGTGCTCGGTTATGTGGCGGCCTGCCTGGTCACGGCTTTTGTCACAAAGAACTATTATCTCTCCATTTTCGGGGTATATGAGGATTTTGAAGGCATCATCACCATGTGTTTCTATGCCATGCTCTTTTTTATAGCGGTCAACCACGTAAAAAAGACAGGGTTCTGCAGGAGCCCGTAGAAACTTGTGCTGATAGCGACTTTCATCATAAGTTTCTACGGGCTCCTGCAGAATTTCGGGATAGATTTTGTGATGTGGAACCCTGACACGTACAGCAAAGAAAGGTTTTTTTCGACCCTGGGCAACCCGAATTTCCTTGCCGCGTACCTGGTTGAGACCATACCGGTGATCTTCATAATGTTCTTTGTCACCAAAAATATGGCGAAAAAGGTGGTAATTCTCGCCGTACTTGTCTGCGCCATAACCGTGCTTTTTCTGACAAAGTCCAGGGCGGGCTCGATCGGATTTTTTGTGACGCTCGGGTTTATAATAGCTTACGCCATATATGACGCGCGCAAGCCTGAGAACCGCCTTTTTGCCGGGAATAAGCCGTGGTTCGTGATGTTCGCTGTTTTTATGGTCCTTATGTGTTTTGTGCCGAAAGTTCAGGAGGCTTTTTCGATGATCTGGGAAAGAAGCAAAGGCCTGCTGTCCGTGCACGGCATAACCCTCACGCCCAGGGTGTATATATGGAAAAGCGCGCTCATGATGTTCCGGGACTTCCCCGTTCTGGGCACCGGCCTGGACACTTTTCAGGTTATGTTCCCGTATTACAGGTTCCCCATATACTGGCAGCTTGAGTGGAACGGCACCCCGGAAAAAACACACAATATATTTTTACAGGTGCTTGCCACGCAGGGGATGTTCGGCATGTCAATATACCTCCTGCTTTTTGTGGCTTTTTTCAAAAAATCGATCAACCTTATATTCGGGGAAAAGGACCTTTTAAGACGCTACCTTGTATTCGGCATATTTATGGGCATAATCGCTTATATCATACAGGGCCTCTTCAATTATACAGTGGCCGCCTATGGCTCGTTCTTTTGGATCGGGCTCGGGTTTGTAATAATGCTCGACTCGGCTCCGAAAAAATATTACTCGGCCGACATTAAATTTGCGGCGGGCTTCTGGCCATACGCGGCCGTAATTGCCGTGCTTTTTGCCATGACCACGGCAACGACCAGGGAATGGATGGCGGACATGTACTATAAGGTCGGAAATATCGCCTCGGCCGCGGATAAGGATGAGATCGGCGTTCCTTATTACAAGCTCGCCGTCGATATCAACCCGAACAGCGAGATTTACTGGGTGAAGTACGGGATCGCTTATGAGAAACTCATGCGCAAGGAAACTGATCCCCAGAAAAAGCTTGAGCTCATAAAAATGGCCGGGAACATACACCTGCGCACCATTCATATGAACCCCATGAACGGCTATAACTATAACAACTTGGCCAGGGTGTACAAACATTACGGGGAGACTTTGGACCCTTCCAAATACCAGGACGCGATCATTAATTACAATGAAGCCATAAAAAGGGACCCGAACAACGCCTATTTCGGGCTGGACCTGGCGACAGTTTATATCAACATGAACCAGTGGGATAAGGCATTTGATATCTGCAATAATTACACAAAACTGTACCCTGATTTCGCGGTGCCGTTCAGTTACCTGGGATACCTGTACATGCTTAAGGGTAAAGACTACGTAAATCAGGCGGTCTCCTACTATGAGCAGGCGGTATCCGGGAAACAGTGGTTCAGGGATTCCACAACGGAACTGTCGACCTATTCAAACCTCGGCATCATTTATGTTAATCTGGGCAGAATAGGAAATGCCGCCGATATGTTCGAACGGGTGGTAAAAGAAAAACCGGATTACGTGGAAGGCTGGCTGAACCTTGCCAGGCTTTACTCGATGATGAAGCGTTATGAAGACGAGGCCTCATGCTATGAGCAGGTACTTAAGCTCAACCCTTCGGAGACGCGGGCGAGCGTCCCGCTTGAAGCCCTGAAAAAGAGGTTAAAAAGATGAAGTGCCCCTACTGCGGACATAAAAAAGACAAGGTCGTGGATTCCCGCGAGAGCCGTGACGGCGAAGCGATAAGGCGCAGGCGCGAATGCTTAAAATGCGCAAAGCGTTTCACCACTTACGAACAGGTAGAGCACGCCCTGCCCATGGTGATAAAGAAAGACGGCAGGAGGGAAGCCTTTGACAAGAACAAAATACTGGCCGGGCTCACAAAGGCCTGCGAAAAACGCCCCATATCTGTGGAAAAGCTCTATGAAGTTGTGGATGATATAGAAAAACAGCTTTACAGCAGGATGGAAAAAGAAGTCTCTTCCAATGTAATGGGCGAAATGCTTATGGAAAGGCTGGCAAAGCTCGATGAAGTGGCCTATGTCAGGTTCGCCTCCGTCTACAGGCAGTTTAAGGATATAAACGCATTTACCAAGGAACTACAGAAATTCCTCACCACTGACAAGAATTGACCAATAAAAATGGTTTTACAAAACCCATAAAATATTATATATTATTAAGCATTACTTGCAAGAAACCTTAACTGGAGGGTTATTTTGAAGAAAATATTAATACTCCTGTTGCTGTCGGCGGTTCCCGTTATGATACTGGCCGTACAGGCGAGGAATATAGAGATACTGGATGTACCGACAGCCAACTCGCTTATTAAAGGCGAGATCCGGGGCGACTTTAAGTTTTATCCGGGCGGAGGCATCCTGAACAGGCTTTATGTCGGCTTGTTTGACAAACTTATGATCGGCGGCGCCGAAAGGATTGATAACCTGATAGGCAATGGGAACCTGTCTTTTAACATACCATGGTTCCTTTTCAAACTCAGGTTTACCGATGACGACGGGGCCATGCCTGCCATAGCGCTTGGATATGAGGCTCCGGGGTATTATCTGGTGCCGACCAAAGGGGCTTATGTGGCGGTAACCAAGGAAATAGCCATGGGTTCGGCCTTTGCCCAGGTGACAGGCACGGTATACACCAATAATTTCAGGAATTTCGGGCAGGATGTTGATATGGGAGCGGGAATAGAGTTTGCTATCACAAAAGAGTTTATACTCGGCGCTGAATTTGACGGGATTTTCGGGGCTTTGACCGACGCAAGGTACGTTAATTTTGTAACGGGTTACTTTTTTGACCCGATACAGATCGACCTGGGCGTGAAATATAACCTGAACAAGGATGTTTCAAGGGTGTTGAGGATAATATACATTAATTATTTCTAAAAGAAAGCCCTTAAAAAGGGCGGGTAAAAGGAGACTTGAAAAATGGCTGACGAGCATATACAGGTACTTGAGTTCGAAAAACCCATTGCCGAACTCAAGAAAAAGATAGAGGAATTAAAATCCTCGGCCAGGGATAAAAACCTCAACGTGGACGCCGAGGTAAAACCACTGGAGGAAAAAGTCGCGAAAATGAGGGAGGATATTTATAAGAACCTCAATTCCTGGCAGATCGTTCAGATAATGAGGCATGCCAAAAGGCCGAAGACCCTCGATTATGTCGGCCTGATGATAGATGATTTTCAGGAACTTCACGGCGACAGGGCTTTTGCGGACGATAAGGCAATGGTGGGCGGCATTGGGAAAATAGACGGCATATCCGTCATGATAATTGGCCTGCAAAAAGGCAAGGATACAAAAGAGAACCTTATGAGGAATTTCGGCATGTCCCAGCCTGAAGGCTACAGGAAAGCGCTGAGGCTTATGAAATACGCCGAGAAATTCAACCTCCCTGTGCTGACATTCATTGACACAAGCGGGGCTTATCCGGGTATTGAGGGGGAGGAACGCGGCGTTGCGGAGGCGATAGCAAGGAACCTTATGGAAATGTCGCGGTTGAAGGTTCCCATCATAGTAAGCGTAATTGGCGAAGGCGGAAGCGGCGGGGCGCTCGGGGTAGGCGTAGGCGACAGGGTGCTTATGTTAAAATACGCCACATACAGCGTAATATCATTTGAAGGCTGCGCGTCCATTCTCTGGAAAGACGCCACAAAGGCCCCTGAAGCGGCCAGGATATTAAAGCCCACGGCAAAAGACCTTTTTGAGCTCAGGGTGATAGACGAGATAATTGACGAGCCATTGGAAGGCGCTCATAAGGATTATGAATACACCGCGAAAATCCTGAAAGAAGCCATCGTTAAGAACCTCAAAGTGCTCGTAAAAATACCCGTTGAAAAGCTCCTTGCGGGGCGTTATGAAAAGTTCAGGAATATGGGCATATACAGCAGGGTGGAGGCATACGCCGTGGCCAGGGAAGAAGCGGATAATGCCTAAAAAAATATTTTTTGCCTGCGCCATGGCGGTCATCGCAGCCATGCTTTTCGGGACTCGTGATACGATGCCGCCCGAGGCTGATATAGCGCAGAATACATCTTATACTGTGGTCATAGACCCGGCACACGGCGGGGGCGACTGGGGCGTAAATGTGCACGGCATAATGGAAAAAGACATCAATTTAAAGGCGGCGAAACTCATAAAACTTAAACTGGAAAAAGCAAATGCCGGCATTACGGTAGTTCTCACAAGGGATAATGACAGTTTTTTGACGGATGCCGCGCGCGCCGGGTTTGCAAACAGCAAAAAAGCGTCACTGTTCATATCAATCCACTGCGATTACTCCGCGAACCCCCAGGCCGAAGGATACAAAGTATATTACAGCGCTGGTGATAACATCGCCGGGCCCGCGGGCAGGGAAGTGCTGGACTGGACCCGCGTACAGCTATACCATATAGGGGAGTCCATGAAGCTCGCGGCTTTCATCTCACAATACATGCAGGCGTCGCTTATACCGGAGTCCGGCGCCGGCGCGAACGCGGAAGCCAACAGCGCCGTTGCCGGGAAGTACAGGAAAGAGCAAAGCGCGGCATTGGCTTCACTTGAGGGCGTTGATATGCCTGCGGTTGTCGTGGAACTGGGCAACCTGAACAATTCAAACGACCTGTCCTATTTAAAGGACGAAAAAACCCTGAATACCATGGCATATCATATAAAAGAAGCCATAAGCTATTTCCTTAAGGATAAAAAATGACTGAAAAAACAGCGTTAAATCAGCCTGTAAAAGGCTCCCCTCAGAAGAAAAAAACGGCTTCTTTTGTTGTACCTGCGCTGCTAACCATAGCAGCCGTCGGACTTGCGTATTGGCTCCTCTCTTTTACCGGTATTTTTGACGGCGGCAGGAAGACTGTTTCAAGCCTGTCAAACGCCTACCAGCTTTATTCGGACAAGGACACCAGGATATCGGCGCAGCTTTTTTTTGGTAAACCGCAGGGGGAGGGCTTTACGGTATCACCCGTGAATATTTTTGCCTCCGAACTGCAGATCAACAGGATAAAACAGTTATTAATGGCTTTAACCGAAGGCCCAAAAGATAATAAAGCGGTGAACCTTTTACCCGAAGGCACAGCGTTAAAGGACGCATACATGGACGCGAACGGGATCCTTTACCTTGATATGTCGCCCGAATTTGCCTCCAACTGCAAAGGCGGCACGACAGGCGAGTATGAAGCGGTGTATTCCATAGTAAATACCGTTTTCTATAACTTCCCTGCGGTAAAAGGCGTCAAACTCACGGTCAACGGAATTGAGAAAGACACACTTGCCGGGCATATACTCATCAGGTCGATTTTAACCCCGGACGAGGACCTTAGCCAGTACAAGTAACCCGTTTAATTAAAAATTCAAAATTAAGAATTCAAAATTAAGGTGTCGCCTTGCGACTGTAATTATAATATTGCAAGGGCCACCGGCCCGCGGCAATGGACAATAATTCTTAATTTTGAATTTTGAATTGATCTTTATGCCCTCCGAAAGTACTTTTTGACAAATCCCGATAAAAGTGATAAATTAGATGGAATTTTAATACTTATGGAGGAATCAACATTGGATAAATACGTTCCACTGGAAATAGAGGACAAATGGTACGGGTTCTGGAGCGATAAAGGCTATTTTAAGGCCGATAACACTTCAGCCAAGCCGCCATTTTCAATAGTTATACCCCCGCCAAATGTCACCGGAAGCCTTCACATGGGGCACGCTTTAAACAACACCCTGCAGGACACAATAGCCCGTTATAAAAGGGCGAAAGGGTTCAACGTCCTTTGGCTGCCCGGCTGCGACCATGCCGGTATAGCCACGCAGAATGTGGTTGAGAGGGAACTGAAAAAGGAAGGCAAAAAAAAGGCCGACCTTGGGCGCGAGGAGTTTGTAAGGCGCGTCTGGGAATGGAAGGAAAAATACGGCGCCACCATCATGATGCAGCTGCGCAAACTCGGGTCGTCGTGCGACTGGAGCAGGGAACGCTTTACCATGGACGAGGGCCTCTCCGAGGCGGTAAAGGAAGTTTTTGTCAGGCTTTATAACGAAGGCCTTATATACAGGGGCGATTACATCGTGAACTGGTGCCCGAGGTGCCTGACGGCCATATCGGATATAGAGGTCACGCACAAAGATATAGCCGGACATTTTTACCATATAAGATATCCGTACGCGGACGGTACAGGCTCCATAGAAGTCGCCACCACCAGGCCGGAAACCATGCTTGGTGATTCGGCTGTAGCCGTCAATCCCGACGACGAACGCTATAAACACATCAAGGAAGGCACCATGGTAATCCTCCCTGAAACGGGGCGGCAGATACCCATAATAAAAGATTCATACGTTGACAAAGAATTCGGCACAGGAGCCGTCAAGATAACACCCGCGCATGATCCCAACGACTTTGAGGTTGGCGCAAGGCATAAACTCCCGGTAATTAACGTTATGCATGAGAACGGGAAGATGAACGAAAAAGCCGGGGAGAACGGCAAGTACTCCGGTATGGACAGGTTTGAGGCCAGGAAGAAACTTGTCGAAACCCTCAAGGAACAGGGGTATCTCGTGAAGATCGAGGACCATAAGCACGCCGTCGGTCATTGCTATAGGTGCGAGACCATTGTTGAGCCATACGTTTCGGCACAGTGGTTCGTAAGGATAAAGCCCCTTGCCGATCCGGCAATAAGGGCCGTTGAGGACGGGACCGTCAAATTCACCCCGGACCACTGGAAAAAAGTGTATTTTGAATGGATGAACAACATAAAGGATTGGTGCATATCCCGGCAGTTGTGGTGGGGCCACAGGATACCCGCCTGGTACTGCAAAGATTGCGGGCATATAACGGTTTCAAAGACAGTCCCGGAAAAATGTGAAAAGTGTTCCGGGAAGAACATCAGGCAGGACCCTGACGTGCTTGATACCTGGTTTTCTTCGGGATTATGGCCTTTTTCGACTCTGGGCTGGCCTGAGAAAACAAAGGACCTGGCGGTTTTTTACCCCACCTCTGTGCTTGTGACAGGCTGGGATATCCTGTTTTTCTGGGTTGCCCGGATGATAATGATGGGATTGAAGTTCATGGGAAAACCGCCGTTTTACGAAGTGGCTATTAATTCACTGGTGGGGGATTCTGAAGGCAAAAAAATGAGCAAGTCAAAGGGAAATGTCATTGACCCCCTCGACATTATGAAGACATATTCGGCGGACGCGCTTCGTTTCACCATGGTCTCTTTGGAGACGCAGTCGCGTTATATAGCGTTCACGGAAGAACGCACCAAAGGCTACGCCGGGTTCATGAACAAGATATTCAACGCCTCAAAATACACCATATCAAACCTGGGCGGCATGACAGAGGTGGACCTGGCCGCGGATAAATTAAAACTGCCGGAAAAATGGATACTCTCGGGAGTTAACGCGCTCTCTAAAAAACTTACGGAATATCTTGATAAATACAAATTTTCGGAAACGGCGGCGGAGCTTTACGGGTTTTTCTGGCACGATTTCTGCGACTGGTACATTGAGATGTCAAAGATCGAACTAATGAAGGAAGATTCGGAATATAAGAATATAGTGAAAAATGTCCTCTTGAAAGTTTTAAAGGATTCCCTGATAATGCTTCATCCGGTCGTGCCGTTTGTCACGGAAGAAATTTACCAGAACCTGCCGATGAACGGCAAGAAAGAATCCATAATGCTCGAGCCCTGGCCCGAATACAGCGTCAGATTTAATTTCGCCGCCGAAGAACTTTCCGAGATGGACGACCTGATGAGCCTGATATTCAGGATAAGGCAGCTGCGCGGGGACCTGGAAATTTCCCCGGCTGACAAGGTGGAGGCGTACGTTGCCATGGAAGGCAGGAGGACGGATATGACCGTGAAATTCGCGGATATCATACAGATGCTGGCAAAGGTCAGTTCATTTACCGGAGAGCCCGGGGACAACCGTATAATCAGGCCGGTGACCGCGGCCGGGAACCGCGAGATAGGCAGGGCCGGTATAGACACCTCGGCCGTAAAGGACAGGGCGAAAGTCATAGCCAACAAGGAGAAAAAAGTTTCTGAAATTGAAAAAGGGATTTCAGCCGTAAAAAACAAGCTGTCAAACCCGAATTTTGTGAATAATGCCATGAAAAAGTCCATCGACGAGGAACAGGCAAAGCTCGGGAATTATGAAACCGATAAAAAGGCGCTTCTGGATTTTATTAACGACCTGAAAAAATAGCGGAGTTGACATGGACCTTTTAAAAAAGAATGAAAAGTATATAGACCAGCTGATAGAGATGTCGCTGAAGGAAGATATCGGCGACGGAGATGTGACGACGGATATAGTCATACCCCAGGCGTCCGTCCTGAAGGGAATATTCAGGGCGAAAGGAGACGGCGTCATATGCGGGCTGCCTCTGGTAAAAAAAGTGTTCGCGAAACTGGACAAAGGCGTGAAGATCACCTTCAGGAAAAAGGACGGGGATAAGGTAAAGAACGGGGATATTATCGCCCAGATAAACGGCCACGCCAGGGCCATACTTATGGGAGAGCGCCTTGCCCTTAATCTGCTGCAACGGCTCTCCGGCATTGCCACATCGGCCAATTTATTCCAGACGCTCGTCAAGCCGTACGGCATCACCATCCTCGATACCAGGAAAACCACCCCCATGCTCAGGGTACTTGAGAAATACGCCGTGAAAACCGGCGGAGCCTCAAACCACAGGATGGGACTGTATGACATGGTGCTTATAAAGGACAATCATATTGATTTTATCGATATTGAAAAAGCCGTTTCCGAATGCAGGCGTTATATACCGAGGGGAATGAAAATAGAGGTGGAAGTGCATAACCTTGAATTCCTGGAAAAAGCCATCAAGGCCAGGCCGGATATAATAATGCTCGATAATATGAATTATGAGATGATGGACAGGGCTTTTGCCAGGCTTAAGGAGGCCCGAAGCGACGCCAAGATCGAGATATCAGGCGGGGTAAACATAGATACCATCGTGGAAATAGCCAGGAGGAGGCCGGATTACATATCGCTGGGATCCATAACCCATTCGGCCCAGGCTTTGGACATCAGTTTACAACTGCACAAATGAAGTTTGATTCCGTAAGCGCAGCCGTCAAAAAAAACCGCGTATTGAATAAGATAATATATTTCAGCTCGATCGACTCCACCAACAAGTACCTTATGGAAAATGATTTTGCCTCGGGCACGGTCGCGTTGGCGCAAACGCAGACAGCCGGACGCGGGAAGCAGGGGGCCAAATGGCACTCGGGTAAAGGCGGATTGTGGTTCTCCTTCGTAATAAACAAAAAAATAACCAGCCCGTATATTTACGTCGTCCTGTCTTGTGTCGCGGTTGCGGAGACACTCGCGCTTTACGGGGTGAAGCCGCAAATAAAATGGCCGAACGACATCCTTGTCAATTCCTCAAAGATATGCGGTATCCTCATAGAGAACGATTCTTTTAACGGTTCCATTGTTACGGGTATAGGAATAAACCTGAACAATCCGGCTCCAAAAGGCCTGCCGCAACCGGTTATATCCCTGAAAAAAGCCACGGGCGCAAAAGTGAATGAAGAGGAGTTCCTTATAAGCCTGTTAAAAAGGCTGGATGCGTATTTAAACGGAATTGGCCGTCTTAAGAAGAAGCTTATTGCCAAATGGGCGCAAAAACTCTCTGATATAACAGGCCGGGAAGTAAGTTTGTCAAGGGGCGGGAAAAGGATAAGTGGAAAGGTTGTAAAAGTTTATAAAGACGGATCCGTACGGATTGCGGGAAAAGATGGGAAGAGTTTTAAGATAAAAGGGGAATTGTTTTTTATTTGAGCATAAACTTTTTAAATAATTTTTTGTCCTGATATATGTACTTAAGCGTCATGACCGCCGCGATCGTCTTTGCGTCCTTTATCCTTCCGGAAAATACCATCTTTACCGCCTTATCCAGGGTGGTTATCTTATTTTTGATCTTTTCATCCGGCATCAGGTTTTGTCCCTTTTTCTCAAGGTCCAGGCAGATGAACATGGCCATTACCTCCGTCATGGTGCCGGGGGCAAGGTAGAACCTCGATACTTCCATGACCTTACCGGCCTTATAACCGGTCTCTTCGATCAGTTCCCTGGCCGCGCACTCCTTATGCGTCTCGCCTTTATCCACGGTTCCGGCGGGGAACTCGAAAATATTTCCGCCCGCGGCGTAACGGTACTGTTCGATAAGAACGATTTTTTTTGTTTTGACATTCAGGACGGGTATCATCAGCGAAGACCCGGGGTGGTGTATTATTTCACGGGTTATTTTTATTCCGTTCATCTCGATAATATCCTTATCAAGGCGGAAAATCCTGCCTTTATAAACTGTTTTGGAGCTTAGCACCTTCATTTGGCCCTCCCGCAGTTTATTATCCGGTCTTCAGTGATTATATAATTCATCCTCACGTCATGCGGCTGGCTTGGGACAGCCTTTACTATTTGTTTTTCAAACGCGAGCGCCACTTTTATGGAATTGGGTTTAAGCTCTTTGAGGAACATGTCGAAGAACCCTTTTCCAAAGCCGACACGGTTGCCCTTAAGGTCAAAAGCTATCCCGGGGACGACCACCATTTCTATGCACTTAGGAGTCTTTGGTTTTATCTTTTTGACCGGTTCTTTTATCTTAAAAGCGCCTTTTGAAAGCCTGCAGCCTTTGGTGTACTTGACAGGGTGAATAGCGCCGTTGTCCACACAAGGCACATAGACGCCTATGCCGTTATCGATAAGGTGGTTTATTATTGCGAGGGTCCTGACTTCGCTTTGTGTGGAAAGGTAAACAAAAGCGCATTTTGGGGCTTTGATATGCGGAAAAAAGCGGTTCTTAAAAGCCGTGGTTATCTTCGCGCTCTTGCGCAGGATGAGTTCTTTGGGCATTTTGTCCCTGGATGCCCGCGCCTGTCTGCGTAAAATGTATTTTTCCATAGGGATAAATATACATCGGAAGATAGGTATTGGCAAGATTTATTTGACGCTTGAAAATCGCAAATACAGACCCCTAACGTGATTTTAGAAAGGTATATTTTTGTTGACTGGTTCGTAACCTTGATATATAATCCCTAACCATAGAGGCGTTAAATAAAATATAGAGGGGCCTAAGAGTGAAAAAATCATTATTCCTATTTCTATTCCTATCTTTATTTTTTCAGATTGCGTTTGCCCAATCCCGCGAGATTTCGGTGAAAGAAGGAACATCAAAAGTTGTAAGGGTCGAAAAAGCGAAGGTAATCGAGGCGGTTAATAAATCCGTTGCAACGGCCACCATAGTATCCGATGAAGAGGTCATTATTGAGGCGCTCAAGCCCGGGACCTCGGTGATAAATATAACCGACGCGGCCGGCCTCGAGAGCCTGATTGTAAACGTCAAAAAAGCCAATACGGCGGATTCAATGANNGAGACGTGCAGATACTCGAGATAGCCGATGTAAACGGCGGTGATTTCGGAATAGACTGGCCGACGCTGTTTTCCGGGCCTTTGCCCGCGGGAGGAGTCCCAGTATCAGCGCTCAACGCCATTGAAGGGGAACCGCCGGGTTTTAAGGTATTGGGCGCGGATTTTACCAGGGGCAAACTTAACCTGCTCATAGATTTTCTCGTGACGAATAACTACGCGAAGATCCTTGCGAAGCCGAAATTACTCGCTTCGAACGGGAAAAAAGCCAGCTTTCTCTCCG
>PMTB01000139.1 GCA_003167475.1 candidate division FCPU426 bacterium
CAGTATTCAAAGCCGATGGAATACAAGGGGTCGTAGTCGGGATTGATGACAGCCTGCGCCGATATCAAAAACGCCCCCCCCCACATGTTAAGTTCATCGGATAGTCCGCAGTTGAAAATGCGCGGCGGATCAAATGCAAGAGAGTGCATCTTAAGCTCGGAACCCAGGTTTGATATGTCAACACCGAGTCTTAAAAAGTTCCCGTTGTAGTATTGTTTATACAGGAAGCCGATATCGGCGGTGATGTTAAACCCCGTGTAAGTGTCTATGGTCTGGGAGATGTATTTTATGGTGATACCGGCCGAAAGAAAATCCCTGATATCCATCGCGTAGCCAAGGGTCACCCCGAGGTCATAAGGCGAAAAGTGGTCGGTAAGGGTGTAGTACGGATACGTTTCAAGGTATGAAGGGTCATATGACGGCAATGCGGTTGTTCTTGTGAGTTCATCAACGCGGAACCAGGCGAGCGCCAGCCCGAGCTTTCCGGTATCCGTATAGGGGACCGGGCTTACCAGGGCCAGGTGCTCGTAATTGATATTCTGGAACCAGTTTATGTGGGTGAACTGGGCCTCATACCCTATCACAGACGTCAAACCCGCGGGGTTGTAATAAAGCCCGTATGTCCCGTCCGAAACAGCCGTGAAGGCTTCGCCCATCCCGGCAGCGCGGGCAAAAGGCGGGATTTTGACGAAATTAGTGCTCGTGGTCCCCACAAGCTCCGCCCCGGCAAAGGAATATACGCATAAAAACACGCAAAAGGACAATACCAAAAAAAGTTTTTTCAAATACCACCCCGTTAATATAAGTTGATAAGTAATTTTAAAATAAAGGCATAAAAATAGCAACAGTTAAAAATCCTAAAATCGTATTTTTGGTCTGTATATGCGGTTTTCAAGATTTTATGTTATTTACTAAAACCCCAAAATCAGATATAATTTATTCTATTCATTGGTCCTACTTAACTTATAATAAGGAAAGAGGTGGGTTCATGTCAAATTACAACCAGTTTTTTATAAGGATGCAGGATGGAACCATAAAGCAGATAAACCCTTTTACAGGCACAGAAGTTTGGACAGTACCGGGAAGGGCGAGCAAACCCATTACGAACGCGGTCCCAACCACGGCCAAAAAAATAGAAAAAAAGAAGAAAGAGGACTACTGTAATTTCTGCGAGGGAAAATATGAGAATACGCCGCCTGAAAAGGAGCGCCTCGTAAAAATAGGCGGCAAGTATGTGGCCATGAAAGGGTTAAAGCCCGGCATCTTAAGCCAGACCACGGCCGAATTCAGGCGCGTGCCCAACCTCTTTGAAATAGTAACCATGGAATACTGGAAGAAAAATTTCGGGTACCAGTACCCGGAAGAGGTTAAAAAAAGAAAAGAAGATTACCTGGCCGACAAGGCCGGGTATGAGCACGTGATGCACATCATAAACATGAAACTCCAGCTCCTTGGCAGGGACCCCACGCAGGTTTCCGAGGGGGAAAAACTCGACATGTCGGACGCTTTTTTTGCCGGCGGCCACGAGCTCATAGTCGGCAGGAATCACTACATAAAGGACGCCGAGTTTGAGACGCAGCTTTGCAATTCCGGCGAGATGACGCCCGAGGAACACTATCAGTACCTTAAATTCACAATAAAAGGCCTTGAGGATATTTACAATAACAACAAGTACGCCAGGTATGTATCCATATTCCAAAACTGGCTCAAACCCGCGGGCGCGTCGTTTGACCATTTGCACAAGCAGCTTGTCGCCATAGACGAGTGGGGCGTCTCGATCGAAAGAGAGATAAACCTGATAAGGAAAAACCCGAATATATATAATGAGATGGGAGCGAACCTCGCGTCTTACTTCAACCTGGTGGTGGCGGAGAATGATTACGCCATAGCGTTCTCGGATATAGGCCACAGGTTCCCGACACTGTGCGTATTTTCGAAAAGCGAGGCCGTATACCCGTATGAAATGTCGGACAAGGAACTGCGCGGCTTTTCCGACATAGTGCACTCGGTGCACCACGCCATCACAAACCAGATAGCCACAAACGAGGAGTGGTATTACACGCCCAAGGATTCCATAGATGTCATGCCGCTTCATATACTTATCAAGCTCAGGGTTAACACTCCTGCCGGGTTTGAAGGCGGCACAAAGGTCTACATAAACCCGATGAACCCGTATGACCTGCGCGACAAAATAATCACAAGGCTTCAGGAGGCCAGGAACGAAGACAGGATAGCGAAGATATCCATCGGAACCGAGTGCAAGACGGAAGTGAACCCGCTTATGTACTACAAAAAATATTATAAAGCCTAAAGGGGTGAAATGATGAAAAAAATTATCTCGTTCGTTTTAGGAGCCGCGCTTGTTTTGCTTTTGGCATCCTGCGACACAACTACCGCCGAAGTAAAGCCGGATAACACCATACTAAATCCGCCCGGGCAAACCCAGAAGGCCGCAGAAGAAAAAACGGCCCCCTCCGCGTCAAATGACAGGACCGACATATCCGAGCCGTCGGAGCCGCTTTCCGGAATGGAGATAAAAAAACTGGACGACGCCACAATAGCCATAGTGGGTTCCTACGTGCTTACCAAAGAAAAATACAGGGTTATCACGGAATATATGAACCAGAAATTTGACTACAAGCTGACCAAAGAGCAGGAAAAGGAATTCATAGAGTACATAGTGAACAAAAAAATGATGGCCATGGAGGCGCGCTCGCTGGGCTACGCGGACAAGCCCGAGATAAAGGCAAAATACGAGTGGGATTTTGACGACATACTTTCGCACGTTTATTACGCTGAAAATGTTGAAAAAAAATCACAGGTCTCGGAAAAAGACGCAAAGGTCTATTATGACGCACACACCGGCGATTTTGTGGAGATAAAGGCGCAGCACATACTGGTAAAAAACAAGACGCTTGCCGAGTCCCTGCATAAAAGGATACTTGGCGGCGAGTCGTTTGAAGAACTGGCGAAGAAGTACTCGGAAGACGCCACAACCAAGGAAAAAGGCGGAAACCTCGGGGCTTTTACAAAAGGCGTCATGGTGCAGGAATTTGAGGACGCGGCTTTCGCGCTGGGAGATAACGAGGTATCACAGCCGGTAAAAACAGTTTACGGCTACCACCTGATAAAGGTCCTTGAGAGGAAGAAATACTCATATGACGACTCCAAGGACAAAATAGTGAAGATGATCAAGGAAAAAAAGCAGCAGCAGGTCTTTGACGACGCGATCGGGGCGCTTAAAAAGAAATACAAAGTCACGGTGAACCAGGACGCGGTAAGGTAGTACGGATTTTTTCCGGCGGGTTGTCATTAAGAGCCCTTCGATTGGTCCGCGCAAATGACATCCTTCCGGACCGGCGCTTGCTGCAATTAATATCGGGTTTAAAGAAATAAATAAAATAAACGGGAAAAGGCAACCATGAAAAACACATTCAAAACTGTTGTACTGTTTATCATCTGCGGATACCTGGTATACGCCATGTCCGGATGCGTGACTCCAAAAATCATTAAGACCACAGAGGCCGCCGTAAAAGACAAGAACGTGCAGGTTTCCGACGATGAGTTTGAGTTCTGGAAAAAACTCGCCAAGGAAGGCAAGGATTCCGCGGAGCGGTCAAAGGGGGCTTTCTGGGCCGGGCAGTACCATTACAATAAAAAGAACCTGCCCGACGCGCTGAAGTATTTCGAGTTCAACGAAAAATATTATCCGGACACGGACTGGGGATACCTCTCGATCGCCCGGCTTTTTGATATTGATATGGAAAGGGCCAACACAGAGAACGCTTACGCGGGGCTTAAGGTCATGCTTGAAAAGCGGCATGAGTTCGCGCAGTTTGAATCCGTCGCAATTGACAGGCTTAAGGCATTGGTTTCTTCAATGAAGAGGGACGAATTAAAATCGCTTTACGCGAAGCATATACATAAAATGATGGACGAGTACGCGCTTTACTACCTGTGCAGACTGGATTACGCCGAGAAAAATTTTGATGAGTTTTACACGCACGCAAACGCCTTCCTTATAGATTTCAGGGACTCGGCTTTCTACCAGGAGATAACGGCAAATTACAAGGCATCCGTCAAATACAAGCCCGTCAGCGCCGGCAAGATAGGGGTCATCATACCGCTTACCGGCAAATCAATGGACATAGGCAGCCTGGTAAAAAGCGGGCTGGAAATAGCGCTTTCCGAGTATAATTCCACAAAAGAGCCTGCCATGGCATTGAGCCTCATATATATAGACGAAGAAAACCCCAAGCTTGAAGCTGCGGTCACTAAGGCGATAGAAACAGACGGCGTGATCGCTTTTATCGGGCCTCTGTACTCAAAGACAGTCAAGGCCCTGGAGCCGGTGATGGAACGCTACAACACCGCGCTCTTTTCATCAACCGCGGGACAGCCGGACCTCACGGGCAAAAGCCAATACTTTTTCAGGAACTGCGGCACTGCCAAAGGCCAGGCGTATGCCACAGCAAGGTATATAATGGAAAACACGGCGTTCAGGAATATTGCCTCGATATATTCGGATAACGCTTACGGGAAAATACTGAATGACTCGTTCGCGGAAAAGATAAAAAGCTCGGGCGGCAATATGGTGCGGCAGGTGGCTTACGACCCAAAGCAGAATGATTTTCAGGAACAGATGGTGCTACTTGGCGGGATAAACACGATACTGCTAAAAGAGAAGCGGGCTACGGAAAAAATGAAGCTTGATGACGAGATGGAAGCCGCGGGTAAAAAGATGGTGGCGAAAGCTTTTGATTACATGAATATAATCCCTCCTGACGACGACGCCATCCCAAAGCCGACCCCGGACCCAAAAATAAAAAAGGTGAATTTCTGCCTTGTGCACCTTTCCCCGCGCGGGGACGACGTCAGGCGCCTTTTGATAGACGACGACATGACGAAAAAACTCAGCTATACCCTGGCAAAATCCAGCGCTTCAAGCGTGATAAAGCAAAAAAATGTGGATGACGCCATGGCCGGTATGGGAGTGGAGGCCGAGGACCTTGACAGGGAAATCGCGCTCAATATAGCCTCGAAGCAGGACGCGGATGTGCTTATATGGGGCAGGATAGTGGAGGAAAAAGCCGATACCATCACCGCAAACTTCATGCCGGAACTTACCGTGGACTCAAAAGGCAACTCCAGCGTGGTATATAATTTTACCGAGGATGATTATTTCAAGTTCAGGATAACCCTGCAGGCCATATCGGTCAAGGACGAGGCTGTCCTCGACGAGGTGAGCCTGGACTACAGGAAAGTAAAGGACCCGAAAAAGAACCCCATCACCATAGACGCTCTTTACATACCTGCAACCGACAGGAAGATGGTACTTATTAAGGACCAGCTGAAGTTCTATGATTTTGACCTGCCGGTATTCGGTTCGTCGGCAATGTCATCCGGTTACATAGATAATTTCAAGGAGAACGTGGATGGTATTATATTTCCAATAGAATTTTATCCGGACGACGCCGACCCCGTGGTAGCCGAATTTGTCAGGAAGTACAAGGATAAATACGCCAATACTCCAGAGGCTATTGCCGCGGCTTCCTATGACGCGCTTAAGATCGAGTGTTCGGTGCTGGACAAGCTGGTAACGTCCAGGGAAAATTTCAGGGATGCGCTTGCGCTCACAAAAAATTATCCCGGCGTGACAGGAATGTTTTCCTTTGACCCGGCTGGCGATTCGGTAAAAGAGTACTACATGATGCAGGCCGGGAAAGAAAGCCCGAAACTGCTGAAAAAAGTCACGGGGGAATAATATGAAATACCAACGCCTCCGCGGTGTAAAGGATGTCCTGCCGGACTCAACGCCGGTTTGGGAGCACATAATCACAAAGGCATGCGGCGTATTCGGCATGTATGATTACAGGCTTTTGATCACGCCGACCATAGAGGAGATAGGGCTTTTCACCCGCGGTATAGGTGAATCCTCCGATATAGTCATGAAAGAAATGTATGATTTTAAGGATAAAAAAGGAAGGCATATAGTACTCAGGCCCGAGGGCACGGCAGGGGTGGTAAGGGCTTATATAGAAAACAATATGGGCCCGAAGGCAAATCTGTTTTACTTAGGACAGATGTTCCGCTATGAACGCCCGCAGGCCGGCCGTTACAGGGAATTTTTCCAGATAGGAGTCGAGAGTTTTGGCGACGCGACGCCATATAAAGACGCCGAAGTGATACGCATGGCCGCGGGAATAATAGAGGCCATAGGCATCACGGGCAGCATATTGAACATCAACTGCCTGGCTGCGGAAGACGGTTATTATGATAAGTTAAAGGCTTTTTTGGAAACGAAAAGGCCTCATCTCTGCGAAGACTGCCTGAACAAGCTCGAACGCGTGCCAATCAGGGTTCTTGACTGCAAAAATGAAACATGCAAAAAAGCCGTTGTTGACGCACCTCTTATCACGCAGAATCTGAAGCCCGACGCACTTGCACATTACGTGAAGATAAAAGAACTGCTCAATTCCACGGGCACGGCGTTTGTTGAAACGCCGACCATGGTCAGGGGGCTGGATTATTATACAGGTACGGTTTTTGAGTTCACCACGGACAAACTAGGGCCGCAGCAGAACACAATACTTGCCGGCGGAAGGTACGACAACCTGGTGGAAGAATTGGGCGGAAAGAAAACGCCGGCCACGGGTTTCGCGCTGGGAATAGAAAGAATGGCGGAAGTGCTCACAGGTGAAGGCAAAACAGTGGACCTGAATGTCCCGGATATTTTCATAGTGGCTGACAAGGCGTATCTGAACGAAGGGTACGGCCTGCTCAATAAATTAAGGGCGCAGGGAATAAAGGCGGCCATGAGTTTTGAGGGCAACAGTTTCAAGAGCCAGTTCAGGGAAGCGGAGTCAAAAAAATCAAGGTTTGTGGTTGTCATAGGGGAGAATGAGATAAAGGCCGGGAATTTTGCGCTGAAAAATATGAAGAGCGGCACGCAGCAGCTGGTGGATTTTGATTGTATAGTGAAGGAAGTTAAGAAATAGAAGAGTATAAGAGACAAGAGACTGAAGTAGATCTAAGTTGTTAAGCCAAAAGCCAAAAGACAAAAGTAAAGGGAAGCAGTACAGGAAGTGCAAGTTGATAAGTAGGAACTGCCTTACTTGCACTTCCTTGTTTTTACTTGTTTTTGTTTTACTTAACTTTTGTCTTTTGGCTTTTGGCTTAAAAACTTAAACGCAGGATTTAAACTCCAGTCTCTTGTCTCTAACACTCAACAATGTTTTATTTCAACGAAGGAGGTAAATTAATGAAGCGCCTTAAAGTAGCCATCACCATGGGCGACCCGGCCGGGGTCGGGCCCGAAATAATCGTAAAGATGTTCGCAAAGCACGACATATACAAATACGCCGATGTTTTTGTCATAGGCGACCTTTTCCCGATGCTCGGCGCGCAGAGACGCATATCTAAAAATATGGCTATCAGGCCTATAAAGGACATCAACAGCCTTTCAACGGATAAAAACATCATCAATCTCCTTGATATGAGGCTGCTATCCCCTGAAGAATATTCTTTAGGTGAAGCCGGAAAAGAATCAGGCAAGGCTTCATATGAATACATAATCAAATCGATAGAACTCGCCATGTCAAAAAAGATAGACGCTGTAGTGACGGCCCCGATAAACAAACACAGCCTTCACATGGCCGGGATAAAATTCCCCGGGCACACGGAGATATTCGCAAAATACACAAAGGCAAAAAATTACGCCATGATGCTCATGGGCGATAAGTTAAAGGTTATCCTTGCCACAATACATACGGCCATTAAAAACGTGCCCGGGGAATTGACTGTAAAAGGCATCACTTCGCTTTTGGAACTGGCCGACAGATCACTTTCAAAGGACTTTGGGATAAAGCATCCTTCCATAGCAGTCTGCGGGCTGAATCCCCATGCAGGGGAAGAGGGCGCTTTCGGGGATGAAGAGGCAAGGATAATAATACCGGCCGTTAAAAAGGCGGAAGCAATGGGCATAAAAGCTGACGGCCCATATCCGGCGGATACGCTTTTTAATAAGGTGGTAAACCATAAAACCCACGACGCTGTCCTGGCCATGTACCATGACCAGGGGCTGGTGGCTTTGAAGTTGTTGTCTTTTGACACAGGCGTGAATGTGACCCTGGGCCTTCCTATTATAAGGACGTCCCCGGACCACGGGACAGCGTATGATATAGCGGGAACGGGTAAAGCCGTGGAAAAGTCGATTTTGGCGGCGTTCCACACCGCGATAGGGATGGCGAAGAACAGGGCGCGGTAAATCTGTAGGATCTTGTAGGGGCGGACCTATGTGTCCGCCCGCTGCGGGCAGTTTTGGTTCTATAGATCCATTGGCGGGCGTACACATAGGTCCGCCCCTACAAAATTCGAAATAAAAAGGACAAGAATTGAAATACGAAAAAAAAGAAAAAAAAGATAAGTTCAACTACAAAAAGCGTCTTGGCCAGAACTTCTTGCACCAGAAAAACAAAGTTCTTGAGATCATAGAAAAGGTCGCGCCCTCGGCCAATGAAACCTGGATTGAAATCGGGGCCGGGAGCGGGTTTTTAACCCAGGAACTCGTTGATAAAGTGAAAAAGCTCCATGCCATTGAAATTGACAGGGAGGCTTTTGAAGTACTAAAAAGCAAATTCTCGGATAAGCAAAACCTGGACCTGATCAACGCGGATATAATGCAGAGCGACCTGAAGGCAATAGCCGGGGAACATGCGGGGAAGATAAAAGTCGTCGGCAATATTCCTTATTATATAACCACCCCGATAATTGAAAAACTGATAAGCGGCAGGGATTTTATAAGCCGGGCTTACCTCATGGTACAAAAAGAGGTGGCTGACCGTATCACGGCGAAGGAAGGCTCCAAGACATACGGGTCACTTTCGATTTTTTGCCAATATTACGCGGACTGCAAAGTGCTCCTTAGGATTGACAGGGGGAATTTTGTGCCTGTCCCTGACGTGGACTCGGCTTTTATAGAACTGAATTTTGAGAAAAAAGAGCCGGTCCCGGTGAAAAACGAGGAGTTCTTTTTTAAGATAACCAGGGGCGCCTTCACCCAGCGCAGGAAAATGCTTATGAATAATTTAAAGCGGGTGCTTGAACTTGACGAAGAAACCATTAAAAAAGCCTTTGAAGCAGCCGGCATTGATCTGAAAACGCGCGCCGAAGCCGTATCTATATTAGGTTTTGCAAAACTCGCGGACTTGCTGTATAATTCATAGTGCAATATTTAATGGGATTTACAAGCAGCGTCGTCATTGCGAGGAGCCGTTTTTGTCGTATGGCGACGAAGTAATCTCTGTTTTATGATAAGATTGGGACCAGGCTTACCGCAAAAGTACGGAGATTGCTTCGTCGCTGAGGAACGCGCTCCTCACAATGACGGAATGGCTGAAAAATTTTACCAGAATTCAATCCGGAGGCAAAAACAATGTGCGGCATTATCGGTTACATCGGCGAAGAGAACGCTTCAGAGCGGATCATATACGGGCTTTCACGGCTTGAGTACCGCGGCTATGACTCGGCCGGTATCGCCATTATAGATAATTGCAAACTTATCCGTTTCCGCTCAAAGGGCAGGCTGGAAAACCTCAAAAAGAAACTGGAGCACGAGTCCCTGAAGGGCACCATCGGCATAGGACACACGCGCTGGGCCACGCACGGCAAACCCTCGGAAGAAAATGCCCACCCGCACATGGACTGCACGGGCAAAATAACCATAATACATAACGGCATCATAGAGAATTATTTTGAACTCAAAGAAGAACTCAAAAAGCACCACCATAAGTTCGCCTCTGAAACAGATACCGAGATATTCGCCCATCTGATCGAGGAAAATATCGGTAAAGGTTTTGAAAAGGCTGTTTTTTCCGCCTTAAAGCAGATACGCGGGACTTACGGCATGGTCATACTTTATTCGGGCGAGCCTGACAAGATCATAGCCGCGCGGCAGGGTTCGCCGCTGGTTATCGGCGTGGGAAAAGGCGAAAATTACATAGCTTCGGACGTGCCTTCATTCCTGAAATACACCAGGAAAGCCATGTTTTTGGAGGACGGTGACGCGGCTGTTATCACAAAAACCGATGTGCAAATTTATAACGGCGGGAAAAAAGTAACCCGGCAGGCACGCGATATCAAGTGGACCTCGGAGCAGGCTGAAAAGTCCGGGTTCCCGCACTTTATGATAAAGGAGATATCAGAGGAGGCACAGGCTTTTGAGGATACTATTATAGGAAGGATAGAGGGGAGCTCGGTGAAACTTGAGAACGTGGACGATAAGAAGCTGAAAAAAATAAAGAACATCAGGATAATAGCCTGCGGCACTTCATACCACGCCGCTTACACGGCCAAGTACCTCATGGAAAAATACGCGGGTATCAACACATCGGTGGATGTGGCCTCCGAGATACGCTATGGCGACCCTGTCATAGACAAGTCGACGCTTTTGATAACGGTTTCCCAGTCCGGCGAGACCATTGATACCATAGAAGCGTTTAAGAACATACAGAAAAGGGCGGGCTATTCCATCGCCATCGTAAACGTCGTGGGTTCCACCTTAAGCCGCATGCTTGACAGCGTCATATACACGCATGCCGGTCCCGAGATAGGAGTGGCCGCTACAAAGACATTTATAAGCCAGCTGGCCGTGCTTTACCTTTTAAGCCTGCATCTTGGGAGCATACACGGGAAAATAAACGACAAAAAGATGAAAAGCAGTTTAAGCAGTTTGAGGAAAATACCGGGCTTGCTTAAAATAATGCTCAAGGATAAATCCAAAGTTAAAAAGATAGCTGAAAAATATTCAAAGCAGAGGGATTTCCTGTATTACGGAAGGAACATAAACTTCCCAATGGCCCTGGAAGGCGCGTTGAAACTCAAGGAAATATCCTACATACACGCCGAAGGTTACGCTGCCGGCGAGATGAAGCACGGCCCGATCGCTCTCGTTGACGACAAAACTCCGAACGTATTTTTAGCGCCGGAGAACGCGCTCTATGAAAAGATAATAAGCAATATACAGGAAATTAAGGCGCGCTCGGGCACCATCATTGCAATCACCAACAGGTCAAACAAGACCATGAAGCGCTTCGCCGACGACATCATATACATGCCGGATATTGACGAGGATTTTTACCCGTTGCTCGCGGCAATACCGCTTCAGTTGCTGGCGTATTATATCGGGGTGAAAAAAGGAATAGATGTGGATAAGCCGCGGAACCTCGCAAAGTCAGTTACTGTGGAATAGATAAAATTTTTATGAAAATGTAGAGAGGGGGCTTGCTCCCNNAAGCCCCCTCTCTACGAAACCTTAAAAATTAAAAAGAATGGCGGTAATATGCAGAACCTACCTATAGTAAAGCTCAAGCCTAAAGAAGAAGACAGGGTCCTAAAAGGCCATCCGTGGGTCTACGACAACGAAATCGCGGAGATATCCGAGGAATATGAAAACGGCGGGCTGTTTATTTTCAAGACATCCGAAGACCTGTGTCTTGGAGTGGGATATCTCAACGAGCAATCTGTAATAACTGGCAGGCTTTTGGATGTCCTTAAAAAGCCGGCGGAAACTTATGATAATTACGCCACCATAGAAGCCCTCCTTGAGGACAAGATAGGCAAAGCCATAAAAAAACGGGAAAAGATAAAGAACACCGATGCCATACGCTACATTTATTCCGAATCAGATTCCCTGCCCGGGCTCGTCCTGGATATGTACGGAAAAACAGCGGTCATACAGATAACCACGCTCGGCATGGATAAGCTCAAAGATACTGTGGTGAAGATAATAGAGGAGAAACTCAAGCCAAAGAACATATACGAAAAATCAATCTCGTCTTCGAGGGAAAAAGAAGGCCTGGAAAAGGTTGAGAAAGTAATTAAGGGGAGTATCAAACCGGTTATTATCAAAGAAAACGGACTGGATTTTTACGTGGATCCGGCAGGCGGGTCAAAGACCGGGTTTTACCTCGACCAGAGGGACAACAGGGAAAAGCTAAAAGCATATGTGGAAGGCAAGGATGTGCTCGACCTTTTTTGTTATACCGGAGGGTTTGCGGTGTATGCCCTGCATTACGGAGCAAAATCCGTGAAACTTGTAGACTCATCCGAGCAGGCCACCCAGATGACCGAGAAGAACCTGGAACATAACAACTTGTCGGAATTTTGCGTTGTCAAGTCAGACGTATTCGAAGAACTTAAAAGCATGAACACAGCCGGTGAAAAATACGATGTCATCATAATCGACCCGCCGCCGTTTTCCAGGGGCAAGACCGAGAAAAAAGGCGGCCTTAAAGGATACTTTGACCTTCACCTGAAAGCAATGAGGCTGCTAAATGAGGGCGGAATACTTTTTACATTCTCATGCTCGCAGAACATTTCCATGGCAGAGCTCATACAGTCGGCCAAGGACGCCGCGAGGAAACTGCACCACAAGGTTGAATTAAAGTCGCAGTTGTTCCAGGCTAAGGACCATCCTTACTCAACGGCTATACCCGAGACATTTTATCTGAAAGGCGCAATATTAAAAATAGTTTAGGGGATTTGCCTGCGCGAAAAGTCACACGCGTCAAAACGGCCTTTGACAACCCCTCAAAATTGTAATAAAATAAGCTTGTTTTAAATAATCAGTTTTGGAGGGAATTGTGAAAAAAACAGTTTTGGTGGCGGGCGGGGCCGGGTTTATCGGGTCCCATTTGTGCGAGGCTCTTCTAAATTTAGGGATGAAAGTCCTGTGCCTGGACAATCTCGGGACCGGCAGGATGGAAAACCTCTCGGCAGTAATCAAAAATAAAAATTTCAAGTTCATAAAACATGACATACAAAAACCCGTCAGGATCAAAGGTGTTGTAAATTATGTTTTTCATCTTGCTTCGTATGCCTCACCGCCGTATTACCAGGCAAAATCAATTGAAACACTCATGACCAACTCCCTTGGGACTTACAACATACTCGAGTTTTGCCGCGCAAAAAAAGCGCGCTATCTCATAACATCCACTTCAGAAACATACGGAGACCCCCTTGAACATCCCCAAAAGGAAACTTACTGGGGAAATGTGAACCCTGTCGGCATCCGCTCCTGTTATGACGAGGCAAAGCGGTTCGCGGAGGCCCTGACCATGGAATTTGTGCGCAAGCACAGGGTGGACGCGCGCATAATCAGGATATTCAACACATACGGGCCGCGGCTCCAAAAAGACGACGGCAGGGTCATATCAAACTTCATATGGCAGGCCTCGCACAATATGGATATAACTATATACGGAGACGGTTTGCAGACCCGCAGTTTTTGCTATGTGGAGGACCAGGTAAGGGGATTGATCAGCGCGATGATGAAGGAAGGACTTGCGGGAGAAGTAATCAATATCGGCAACCCGGATGAGTTCACCATGAAGGAAGCCGCTGTTATTATAAAGGAAATGACAGGCTCAAAATCAAAAATCGTTTACAAGCCCCTGCCAAAAGACGACCCCACGCGCAGGAAACCGGACATATCAAAGGCCAAAAAACTCCTTGGCTGGGAGCCTGAGATAAAGCTCCGCGACGGTTTAAGCCGCACAATAAAATGGTTTGCCGATGGACAATAAGAAAATACAAAATTACCTCATAGGGCTCTTTCTTTTCATCACGGGGCTCATATTTTTTAACGGCGCCCTCGTGCCGGGCAAGGCGCTTTTTGGCACGGATTTTTTTACCATATACCTGCCCTTTAAGCTCTTTGCGCAGGAAATGGCCCTCAAATACCACGATATTCCGCTCTGGATGCCGCACCTTTTTTTCGGAATACCGCTGATAGCATCGTCGAGCCTGCTGTATTATTACCCGACGGACCTGATATTCATGTTCCTTCCTTTCCCCCTGCAATATACATATACGGCTGATCTTCTTATACATCTGCTCGCGGCTTTTTTTGGGATGTTTTTGTTCCTGAGGCAGTTCAATATCCGCCGCGAAGCAGCGTTTTTTTCCGGGCTTGCTTTCGCCATCAGCGGCTTTATGCTTTCATACATTTACGTTGGGCACTGGAATAATATAAAGGCCGGCGCCCTCATACCGTTAATATTTTATTTTACGGCCAGGGGTTTTGACAATAAAAAAGTCATACCATTCCTGACCGCCGGCGCGCTTATGGCTTTCCAGGTGCTCGCGACCGGCATGCAGATCATGGCATATACCTATATGGGCCTATGCATGCTGGCCGTATATAAAATCTGGATCGAAGGGAACAACTCTCAGGGATGGCTGAAGCCAGCCGGTTTATTCTCTCTCACTGCCGTTGCCGTCGCGGTTTATTCGTCGCTTCAGCTCATACCTTCCATCCCATACACTGATTATTCATGGAGGGGTGACTTCAGTTACAATGATTTTATCTCATGGTCCCTGCATCCGGCGGAAGCGGTGACATTGCTTCTGCCGCAATTTTTCGGCCTTATGGGCGAAAATTATTACGGGAGGATGTCCTTAAACCTCACGACTTACTATTTCGGCATAACTTCCTTACTGCTTGTGCCTTTTGCCTTTTCCGGTCAAAATAAGAAATTCCCGATGTTTTTGGCTTTTTCATCGGTAGTTTTCCTGATACTTTCATTCGGCGGTTTCACGCCGGTTTACAGGGTGTTTTATTATTTGCCGGTCTTTAAACAGTTCAGGAACCCGTCAAGGTTCCTTTACGTTTTCACCTTCTTTTTTATTGCCCTGTCCGCGGTGGGCCTTGGCAATATTTTAAGCTCAGGCCCAAAAGAAAAAAAAGGCATGATGAAAGTACTGCTTTTCACCGCTGTCCCGGCCGGGGTCATATCGCTTATCCTGCTCGCGATACTGCCGCAGCAGAACTTGTACGCCATGATAGGCGGGCTTTACGCGTCCATTAAGAACGCGCAGATACAGCCGCAGGTTTTGCTCATTATCGCCGGCGGGATCAGGCAGGATATACTTTACTTTATCCTTGCCTGCGCCGCAGTACTGGCCGTGATCTACCTTTTTCTGGAAGGAAAGATCAAACAAACATTTATAATAGCGCTGGCGCTGGCCGCGATAAACCTTGCGGACATGCACAGGATAGACAGCAGGTTCATAAATTACGTGGATTATTCCAGGGTGGTGCCTTCTTTGGACCCGGTGGCAATCTCATTACGGCAGGACAAGGACATATACAGGATATCCGATTTTTCATTTTCGTGGGCGCCAAACAGGAATATTTACTATGACATTGAGGGGCTAAAAGGCATACACGGGCTTATGCCGGCAAAATATATCAGGATGGAAAAAGAAGGCATGTTTAACATTCTGCCGCTGGACAGTTATTTTAATATAAAGTACCTGATAACGGCGCAGGACATGAATGTTCCGGGCCTTGAAAAAGTTATGGACAGCGGGATAAAGCTCTATAGAAACAATACGGCCGCAGCCAGGTTTGATTTCACTGATAAAGCGGTAAAATTTAATTCGGACGGGGATATTATCAATTTCATGAAAAGCGGCAGGTATGACCTTAAAAGCGCCCTGGTAAAGGAAGACATTGACCTGGCACATTCGGCAGAGCCGCTTTCATATAATATCGCCCTCAGGGAATATTCGCCAAACCGGATAAGAATGACGGTAGAGGCCGGTAAAGACGGGATACTTGTAGTGAAGGATTCATTTTATCCCGGGTGGAAAGTAAAAGTTGATAATAAAGCCGGGAAAATCTATAATGTTAACTACGCTTTCATGGGCATACCGGTAAAACAGGGAACCCATGAAGTTGACCTGTATTACTCAAAAACCGGGTTCTATTGCGGGCTGTTGCTGACCCTTCTGGGGATATTGGCATACATTATAATATTCATCAGGGAAAGAAAAACTTTAAAGGATAAAAAATGAAGGTGCTGATAGTAATACCGACCTATAATGAGAAGGACAATATTAAAAGGCTCATACCCATGATAAAAAGGCAGCTGCCGGCGGCCGATGTGCTGGTTGTGGATGACAAGTCCCCGGATGGGACGGGTGCGGCAGTCAGGGCTTTGTCGCGTTCCGTCAAAGGAATAAAGCTCATTGAAAGAAAAGGCAAATTCGGCCTCGGCACAGCCTATGTAGACGGGTTTAAATACGCCCTGGAACACGGGTATGATTATATTTTTGAAATGGACGCTGATTTTTCCCATGACCCAAAATATCTCCCGGAGATTATGGAAAAGATGAAAAGCAGCGACCTGGTCATAGGCTCGCGCTATATAAACGGCATTTCTGTCGTTAACTGGCCCATCAGGAGGCTGATACTTTCAAAATTCGCGAATTTTTATGCCAGGACCATAACAGGACTGCCGCTGACGGACCTGACCAGCGGGTTCAAATGCTACAGAAGAGAAGTCTTAAAGTCGATTGACCTTGATAAAATCCATTCTGACGGGTATGCTTTCCAGATAGAGATGCATTACAAAGCCTGGAAAAAAGGCTTCAGGATAAAGGAAACCCCCATAATATTCGTGGACCGCCACGCGGGCTCATCAAAGATGTCTCGGAAGGTTATATCGGAAGCGGCTTGGATTGTTTGGAAGTTGAAGTTGGGGCTGTAAAGCAATTAAAAATTATGGTCTTTTGCTGCGGGCAGAGGGCATGCCCTTGCAATATTATAATAAGTCGCAAAGCGACACCTTAATTATATTTTATCGAGGAGGTTTTATGTCGAAGACAGTTCTGGTCACCGGCGGCGCGGGTTTTATTGGGTCAAATATAGCCGATGAATTGATAGACCGCGGGTACAAAGTTGTCATCATAGACAACCTTTCCACGGGTTTGACGGAGAATATAAACAGGAAGGCCAAATACATCAAAGGCGACGTAAGGAACACGAAAGACCTGGACAAGGTTTTCAAGAATAAGATCGACGTTATATTCCATATCGCGGGGTGCGCTTCCACCATAAAGTCGTTTGACGACCCGGCGGCGGATTTAAATACCAATGTTGGCGGGACAATAAACATCATCAATTACGCGGTCAAGCACAAGGTCAGCAGGCTTTTATACGCCTCATCCATGACCTCATACGGCGTGCCTGACGCGGTCCCCGTTAAGGAAACTTTCAGCACAAGGCCGATAGCCTACTACGGCATCACAAAATACGCGGGCGAGCGTTACGTGCTGGCCACAGGATTAAGGGAAGACATGGGTTTTAAACTTAACGCCACGGCTTTCCGGATGTTCAATGTTTACGGGCGCAGGCAGTCGCTGACAAATCCATACCAGGGCGTTGTTTCCATATTCATCGGCAATGTGCTGCGCGGGGAAAAAGTCACTGTATTCGGGGACGGCATGCAGTCACGTGACTATGTACACATAAGCGACGTGGCAAACGCGTGGATAGGCGCCATAGACAATAAAAAAGCGTTCGGGGAAGTTTTTAACCTGGGGTCCGGGATCCGCGTTTCGGTCAACGAATTGATAGACATAACCCTTAAAAGTTTCGGGAAAAACAGGAAAACAAACAAGATTGTTTATAAAGCCGCCAGGCCCGGGGATCAGCGGCACATGCAGGCTGATATATCAAAAGCGGCAAGGATGCTGAAATGGAACCCTAGGATAAAGTTTGAGGACGGCCTGCAGGATGTAATAAACTGGGCAAAAGAGACTAAATAAATGGTTGTAGAGCGGGACATAGTGTCAAATTACGAGAGATGGTTTTTGACCCCCGCCGGCATGTACGCCGACGATAAGGAAAAGGACCTGCTTATCAACACCATGCGTTTTAAAAGGGGCGAGCGGGTGCTGGAGATAGGCTGCGGAACAGGAAGGAACCTGGAATACCTGGGCGACCTGGGCCTCCAAGCCGTGGGCGTGGAACCGGTGGAGGAGCTTATAAAAAAGGCCAGGCAAAAATCAACGATAAAAAACGACCAGCTTATCAGGTGCCAGTATGACTCCCTGCCGCTCGGGGATAACTCCTTTGACAATGTGATTTTTATGAACACGTTCGGGTTTGCCGGCAATAAGGCTGCCGCGCTCAGGGAAGCGTACCGCGTGGCGTCAAAAAAGATCGCTATAGGTTTTCTGAACAGGAATTCCCTGACAAAAATATTCAAGGTCAGGGAGCGCAGGGCGGTATATAACGATTCAGCGCCGCTTTCGGGAGATGAAATCCTGAAAATAGTGAGGGAAGCGCTTGCGGGCAGGGAAAAACATTACAGTGTGCAGCTGAGATACACGCTGTATCTGCCAATCACCATAGGTTATATGTTCTCCTTCGCGGACGACATGCTGGAAAAGCTGAACCTGCCGCTGGGGGATTTCGGTATGATGGTTATCACTAAGAAATAAACACTGTTCTGTGTTCTATGTTCTTTGTTCTACGTTCCCCCGAACGAGAACACAGAACAGAGAACACAGAACAAAGAACAAAAGGAGGCCATTTGTCAGTCATCAGTTACTTATTCACAGGAGCAGGATATCAGTATGTGAACCTTGGAAAAAAGGCCTATGATTCCTCATGGCTGGTCAGGCAGCATTATGACAAGATAGAAAAAAAATATCCTGAGTTCAGGATAAACAAGATGTCGTTCATAGGACCGGTGGAGGACTTGATGCGGGAGGAAAACGGTATAATCATAAATGCAATATATCAACGCGGTATTTTTGACGTGCTTAAGGATTATAAAGTTAATCCTGAACAGATGTTCGGGTATAAATCAGGCGAACTTATGGCGCTGGTGTGCGCGGAAGCCATATCATTCGAGGACGCTTTTGATTTCCTGTTCAAAAAGAGGCAGATGATTATTGAAGTGGTGAAGATGGGTTTTTACCACCACTTCCTCATAAATACAGTGCCGACCGCCCAGGTGGAAAAAGTAATTGAAGAGCTTAAAGGTTCGGTAAGGGCGGAGATAGTCTGCTACAACGGCAAGGATTCGAATATAATAATATGCGAGGCTGCGGCGAAGGAAAAACTCGCGGAGCTCTTCAAAAAAATGGGCGGCGCGGTAATCGCGATTCCCTACGAAGAATCAGCGTGCTTTTCCGATTTGAAACCGGTGGCCGACAGGTTAAAGGAAGAGTTCGGGAAAATACAGATGGACAAGCCCATACACAGGATAGTATGCCAGACTACAGGCGGGTATTATGACAATGTGCAGGAAATAAAGGAAAAATTCACTGATTATATCTATAAGCCCTGCAGGATCGACCTTGCGCTGGAAACCATGCTGAAGAACGGTGTAAATACTTTTGTCGAGGTCGGCCCCGGGACCTTCCTTTCGCGCATGGCCCGCAAACGCGACAGCGGCAAGCGCGCGCTCAATACCAACGATTTAGGCGAACTTTCAAAGACAGTCAAGCTCGCCAACTGACCTAAGGAGAAAAACCATAGACCTCATTTCCATAATACTCATTTCCATAGGGCTGGCAATGGACTGTTTTGCGGTGGCAATATGCGCGGGCACCACAGGGCTGAGGTTCAGGTTCAGGAATCTTTTTATCATGGCCTTATCTTTCGGAGGGTTCCAGTCTTTCATGGCCGTATTTGGGTGGCTGGCAGGCACCGGATTTATGCCCATAATAAAAAGTTTTGACCATTGGATAGCGTTCGGGCTTTTGGTATTTGTGGGATCTAAAATGTTTATGGAAGGGTTTAATAAGGGCGGTGGAAGGCAAAGCGATTATACCGGCGTAAAAGCGGTTATTCTGCTTTCAATCGCCACAAGCATCGATGCCCTGGTTGTGGGAGTGAGTTTTTCACTTTTAAAACAAGGGCTTTTATTGCCTGTAATACTTATCGGTGCGGTTTCTTTTATTTTTACCATTGCCGGAGGGATAATAGGCAGAAAAGCAGGTCAAATGCTGGGGAAACGCGCGGAAGTATTGGGCGGGTTGATTTTAATAGGAATTGGTGTTAAAATATTAATAGAACATTTTAAATAATTTAAGTATATTTTTACGTTAAAGTCTTGTAAGATATTTCCGATATATATATATAAAGTACTGAAAGGATTACAATATGACCGATGACAGGGCAAAAGTCAGGAAATTTATACAGGAAAACAATATGGAGGAGATTAAGAAGGTTAAGGCTTTCCTTGATAAGAATCCTATGGCGTCAGTAATGGATGTTTCCATAAAGACAGGCGTGGCTACGGGCACGATAATGTCGCTTGTAAATGCCGGCGTTTTGAAATTAAAATCGGCAAAAAAGTAGCATAAAATAATATAAGGGGGCGGGATTTATCCGCTCCTTTTTCTTTTTATTGACAAAAGCCCAAACAATTATATAATCAATGGGATAATTTTTATAACGATAAAAAAAGTATGCCAAATTAAAAACTTATATAAAATATCCCATATACAAAAGGAAAACATGGACATAAAACAATTGATGAACAAAGAGCAGTATGAGGCCGTATGCCATAAGGACGGGCCGCTGCTCATACTCGCCGGGGCCGGGAGCGGAAAGACCAGGGTCATCACCTACCGTGTGGCCAACCTCATGGACAAGCACGGAATACAGCCGGAGAATATACTTGCCGTAACTTTCACCAATAAGGCGGCGCAGGAAATGAAATCCCGCATAAAAAAGGCCGTGGGAAAAAGCGCGGATAAAATAGTCATATCCACTTTCCACTCCCTGGGCTGCAGGATGCTCAGGGCCCACGCAGAGAGGCTTGGGTATACAAAAAGTTTTTCCATATACGACGAGGACGACAGGGAAAGGCTCATCAAGGAGTGCATGCACGATTGCAAGGTGTCCGACAAGGAAATGCGTCCCTATGACATTATTAAGCGCATCTCGTCCATAAAAAATGAGCTTATAACCCCGAAACAGTTCGAGGACCTTTACGCCGAGGACTATGAATCCAAGGCTATCTCGCGGATATACACCTTAAGCGAGCTTAAACTCGCAAAAAACAACGCCGTGGATTTTGACGACCTGATATCAAAGCCCATAGAACTCCTTAAAAAAAATCCGGACATACTCGAGGCGTACAGGGAAAAATTCAAATATATACTCATAGACGAGTACCAGGATATCAACAATTCGCAGTACACTCTCATATCCATGCTCGCTGAAAAGTACAAGAACATCTGCGTGGTGGGCGACGACGACCAGTCCATTTACCGGTTCCGCGGGGCGGACATCACCAATATCCTGGAATTTGAGGAGGATTATAAGGACGCGAAGGTGATAAGGCTCGAGCAGAACTACCGCTCCACCAAAACCATCCTGAAAGCGGCGCATGCGGTCATAAAAAATAACGAAGGCAGAAAAGGAAAGGAACTCTGGACAGAGAATGATGTCGGAGAAAAAATAACCTTTTATTACGCGGACGATGAGACCATGGAATCCGAGGCGGTCATAAAGGAGATATACAGGATCATAAACACGCAGGACATAAAGTTGAAGGACATAGCGGTTTTCTACAGGACAAACGCGCAGTCGCGCGTGATCGAGGACCGTTTCCGCAGGGCCGGTGTCAGGTATAAACTGGTTGGCGGTCTGTCTTTCTACGCAAGGCTGGAAATAAAGGATATGCTCGCGTACCTGCGGGTCATATCAAATCCAAAAGACGTCATGTCGATCAAGCGCATAATAAACGTGCCGCCAAGGGGCATCAGCGACACCACCGTCGACAAACTTGAGGCGTTCGCCTTCGAAAACGATTTGCCGTTCCTGGAAGCCATGGAAAAATCCGAGGCCATGCCGGATGTGAAGGGCGCGGCAAAGATTGCCATGAAAAACTTCCACGATTTTATACTTTCCATGCACACGAACAAAGACACGACAACCATGAAAGAAATAATGGCGAGGATAATCACAGAAACAGGGTATATATCGTACTGGGAGGACGATCCGTCCCCGAAGGCTAAGGAAAGGATAGAGAACGTAAAGGAACTTGTCTCGGCCATGGCGGAGTATGAGGAAGGCAAGCCTGACGCGAACCTGGATGATTTTTTACAGCAGGTGGCGCTGATGAGCCAGTCGGATAAGCTCGATGAAAGCGACGAGGCGGTAACGCTCATGACCATACACAGCGCCAAGGGGCTGGAGTTTGACCTGGTGTTTTTGACCGGCATGGACGAGGGCATTTTCCCCCACAAGAACTGCATGGAAGAACCGGGCGGCATAGAGGAAGAGCGCAGGCTGGCCTACGTGGCCATCACCAGGGCGAGGAAAAAATTATATATAATGAGCGCGGTTTCGCGCAGGCAGTTCGGCACAAAAAAAGTCGGGGCCATCTCAAGGTTTGTAAATGAGATCCCCGAGGACATACTGGAACGCAAAGGAAGGCTTCCTGTGAAACAGACGCAGGAAAAATTCTACGGCAACGGCCCCGATGACGAGCCGGCGGCCGACGCATGCCCGGCTCCGGGAGCCGACCCGGTCTATAATGACGAGCCGCAGGAAGACCCATACATGGCCGGACAGAAAGTGAAACACGCAAAACTGGGACAGGGCACGATATTGAAAACAGAACCCTACGGCGACGACTTTAAAATAACAGTGCTTTTCCGCAGCGCGGGAAAAAAGGTTTTGTCGGCGAAGTTCGCCGGATTGGAAAAGATTTAAAGCCTGTCCGAAATGCATTTATGTTAAGTCGTACCTGGCACTGACAAAATTTTACCTCAGGATTTTGCGCTTGTATTATAAAGGGGTATCGCGCAAAGGCCTGAGTCAAAATTTTGTCAGCACCAGGTACGACAAAGGAATACGTTATATTAATGTGGGTTTTCGGACAGCCTCATTTAGGACGCGTAGAGCGGCTGCTTGCTGCCGCTCATCCAAGGCCTTATCGAACGAACCCCGCCTTAGTTTCTATTTACCATATAAAACTTTCAGCTGTTCAACCGTCGGATTGCCCAGGTAGAACTCGCCCTGCGGGCCTATATAGCCGTTCTTGAATTTTTTGAGTTTAACCGGCGTAAATCCGCCCTTTACATTGGGTACGTTCAATGTCACTTCCGTTATTTTCGGGGTTGTGACAGGCACATAGGGAGAAATATTACCCTGCGAAACCGGGGTTTGATCTTCCGCCTGGACCGTCGGAGTCTGGGCAGGAGCAACTGCCTGGTCAGCGGCAGACTGTTGGGGCGGGGCCACGACTATGTATCCGTCCTGGTAAGGCCTGTAATAATTGTTCATATAATAATAGTAAGGGTAACCGCCGGAAGTCACTATCGTATATCCCGGCGGCAGGGTATCCACCACCACTCCGATAGTTGGATTTGGGGCGGCCATATATACCCCGAAATATGAAGGCCCGTACCACCTGTGCCAGCCTCCGCCGTGCCAGTGGTACCTTCCGTAAGCGAAAGAAAGCTGGAAGAACAGGGATGATATCAGGCAAACGAGCAGAAATAAACGAAAAACATTCTTTTTCATAATAAACCTCCTGGTATTTTATCCTTTATATTATAACACTGATTAGACGTTCCAGCCACGCTGTTTGTTTCCGTAAATTTTACGGCGGGCGACGGTTTTTGCCGGGGCTGTTTTTAAAAACTTGACAAATTTAGCCCGATATGGTATTTTTGTTCAATCTGGAACTGTTCTAAATAGAACAATTTATCGGAGCGAAAATGGAAGCAAAACAGGTAAAAGTCACAAAGGGCCAAAGGATTATGTCGTTGCTGCGGTCCACGCAGATGTCCTTAAAGCACAGGGTCATGGAAAAGGCCAAGGATTCCGGCCTGACCGTGCCGCAGTATATGGTAATATATGAGCTTTCAAAAGCCGGCGTAGCGTCAATGCACGACGTTGTGACCGCGCTTGCGCTTCCAAAAAGCACTGTTTCGAGGATCGTCGACCAGCTTGTCAAGATGTCCATAGTTAAAAGCAAAAGGCCATTTGACAACCGCAGGACTGTTAACCTCACCCTGACGAACAGGATGAAAAAGTCAAAACTGAAGATCATTGAGGCGGTAGGCGCTGACATTGAAAAAAAACTAGGCGAGGAAAAGTGCGGCAGGATAATAGCAACGTTTGAAGAAATGGAAGCAGCTGTAAAATATTAAAAATCAAGGCGCTAAAAAGCGCCAAAAACAAAGAGGTGGATTATGCCGGATAAAAAAGAAGGACATGTACATCATCATGAACCAGCTGCTGCAGTAAAAGGGCCGTGGTACCAGAATAAAGGGGCGAGAACTGCCGGAACCGTGCTGGGAGTGCTTTTTGCGGCGGCTTTAGTTATGTGGGTCATATTTTTTATGCCATATACGGCGACAGACGACGCCAGAGTGGATGCCAATGTCATCAAAGCCGCCAATCTCGGATTCAGCGCCCAGATAATTAAGATATACGTAAAGGAAGGCGACAAGGTCAAGGCGGGGGATCTGCTTGCCGAACTCGACCATACAATGGCGCAGACACAGCTGGAAAAGACACAGGCTACCGCGGCATTTGCGGCTATGGAATTTAAAAGGACAAAAAATGTGGCTTCACAGCAGGGCATAAGCCAGCAGCAGGTGGACAGGACTTTCCAGGCGGCTTCAATATCCCAGGCTGACGTAAAACTGGCCCAGATAGCGCTCGACAGGACATATATAAAGAGCCCGGTTGACGGTGTCGTGATACAGAAAACCGCTGAAGAGGGAAATATACTCGAGACAAACCAGACAGCTGTTATCATAGCTGATATGGGGCACGCGTGGGTATCGGCGAATATACAGGAAAAATCTGTTTCCAATGTAAAGATCGGACAGCAGGTTTATGTGTCTGTCGATGAGGGCGGCGAGCTTAAAGGAAAAGTGGTTGACGTGCGCAAGGCTTCGGCTTCCATGTTCGCGCTCATACCTTCAGACAATGCTTCGGGAAATTTTGTGAAAGTCGAACAGAGGATACCCATAAAAATAGAACTTGACCCGCATCCTGACAAGGACTTAAGGGTCGGGGAATCGGTCCAGATACGAATAAAAATAAGGTAAGTTCTAAGGATACATCAAAAAAAATAAAGACAGGATAATATAATGGAAAATACGCTGCAAAAGCCACAGGTAGTTCCACCGGGTTATAAGTGGACCGTTATGGGGATCATAATGCTCGGCATCATGATGGCAACCCTTGACTCATCCATAGTCAACGTTTCGATCCCAAAGATCATGGCAGATTTCGGCTCGAACATAGACGATATAGAATGGATACTTACCGGATACATGCTCGCTTTTGCCACGCTCATGCCTTTGACAGGCTGGCTCAGGGACAGGATAGGATATAAAAAAATATATGTGGGAGCGCTTTTTATATTTACGCTTGGCTCGGTGCTTTGCGGAATGGCATGGAACCTGCCGACTTTGATCCTTGCGCGCGTTATACAGGCCGTAGGCGGAGGGGCCATGCAGCCCACGGGCATGGCATTGCTGACAGAACTGTTCCCGCCAAAAGAACGCGGCAGAGCCATGGGCATGATGGGCATAGGCATAATACTCGGGCCGGCAATAGGACCGACGCTCGGCGGATACCTCACTGATTATTTTGGCTGGCGCTCTATATTCATGATAAACCTCCCCATAGGCATTATAGCCACTTTCGCAGCCATGGAACTGATGATGAATGACGAACCCCACAGGATGGTAAAAAAACCCTTTGATTTTTGGGGATTCGGTTTTCTCGGGGTTTTTCTTGTCGGCGCCCTCCTTGGAATGAGCCAGGGAAACAAAGAAGGCTGGACATCCATTTATATATTGACGTGCTTCACCTCGGCTGTCTTGGGTTTTATTGGATTTATGTTGGTGGAATTGCACGTAGATAATCCGATCATAGACTTAAGTCTGTTCAAAATACCAACTTTTGCCGCGGCCTCCGCTATTACAGTTGCCCGTTCAATAGGTCTTTTCGGGTCCCTATTCCTTATACCGGTATTTGTGCAGCAGCAGATGGGGATGACATCCCTTCAAAGCGGCCTGCTCATGCTTCCATCATCGATTTTCATGGCCTTTTTATTTCCGGTTGTCGGAGGCCTTGCCGATAAGGTAGGCCCGAGGACCCCGTCAATCATAGGATGCATCATAGTCGCATACAGCCTTTATCTTTACAGGTTTATTGACTTAAATACCAGTTACTGGGGGCTTATATATCCCATGATGGTAAGGAGCATTGGGATGGCCCTGCTTATGGCTCCCATTATGACCGCCGTAATGAACTCGGTGCCGCAGAATAAAGTCGCCGTCACATCCACTATGAACAATATTATAATGCAGGTAGGCGCTTCCCTCGGGATAGCGTTTTTTGGATCTGTATTGTCGAACCGCGCCACATTTCATATGACAGTGGTGGGCCAGTCGGTGAGGATGAACACGCCCGCGTTCCTATCGGCTTTCGGGAACGTAATGCAGCGCGTCCACGGACTTGGGTTCAGTTACGGCAACGCGGTCGCCGCCTCAAGGGGTATGGTGATGCAGTCTATGATAAAATCCGCTATGGTGCTCTCATTCCAGGATGTTTTCCTTATCGGCTCCATAGTGGTGGCTTGTACCATACCCATAGCGTTTTTCCTGCCCAAAGACCTGGTGCACGCCCCGCACCGCGGCAAAAAAGCAGAGGAACAAATGCTGGGCGAATAACATTAAAATCGCACAGGGGTCATGTTTGCGGTTATAATATGTGTTAAACCAGAATATAAAGGAATAAAAACACCAAATCCTTTGTATAAATCCTTTCCGAACCAGTAGCACATAAAAAACCGTATTATTTCACATACTTTAAAATCGCAAACCAGACCCCATTGCAATTTTAAAGTATGTTTGACACCCCATGTTTATTGTGTTAAATTAATCAAATAGAACAAAATCCGCAGGAAAGGGGCATTTTTTGTGGATGACGGCGATTTCAAGATAAGCATGGACGATATTAAGGATATGGTTTCCGAGCTATTCGGCGAAAAGGTCAACAAGGTCGATACCGATGAAGCCAGAAAAATATTAAAAGAGGAAATGCTCGGTTTTTTTGAAAATGCCCCCGAAGAAACCCCGCAGCATGCAACAGGGGTCCTTTCGGATGAGGAAGAACGGCTGCTTAAAGAATTTGAGGCGAAACAGGATACGCTAAGCGGGACATATGAAATTCTTTCAGCTTTATCGGCCGGGACAAAGCCCGGCCCGGATTTGAAAAAAGACGACATTATAACTCCGGCGCCTGCCGTGGAAAAAACAATTGACCAATTCGGGCTGCCCCAGGTGGACGGAGAACTGAAATTAAAACCGGCCGCGCCGCCGGTGACAGAGCACGAACGCATGCGCAGGCGCGAAGAAACGCTGAAAAAACTTGAGGAATCAAAAAAACAAAGCGCCGAATATCAGGCGTCACTCGCTAAAAGAGCGGTCCTTGAAACATCCGCCGCCATAACCACTCACGCTGAAAAACTGGAACTGCTTAAGATGTTCGAACTATCACAGGAGGTCTTTGCGAAGCTGCTCAGCAAGCTTATAAAGCGCAGGGCGGTGGAGACCATGATGGCGCGCACACTTGAAAAGGCGGCAAAGGTCCATGCCGAGGTCCTTAAAAAATCCAATGTCAACCAGGCGGGTAAAACAAGGGAAGACGGGTCGCTGGAAATACCCAGGGTCATGGCCAATATCAACGCCATGATGACCGGGGAGGAAAAAAGGACGGAAAAGTTTTTCATGGCCTTACGGGGGCTGTTTGAGGAGAGGCTTATTGCCGCAGAGATCGCCACTTCCATAGAGGTTAAAGACGATATAATATCAGCCACGATTATGCAAACCGACACTGTATTCGGCAGGAATTACAGCCGCAGGCTGAAGGATATATTCATGGAGCACGCGGTCCCGAACACAACAATGAAGTCCGGAGAATAAGGCATGACACCAGAAGAAAAGAAGCTCACAGATGAGGAAGAGGCCCTGCTCCGCGAGTTTGAGCAGGAGCGTTCAAAACAAAAATCAAATATGGAACAGGACGTGCGCGACGAGGTCAAACGCGAGCTCGCCGACGAGATAAAATCCGTCATGGAGAACGAGGTCGAAGGAGCCATGACCAGACAGGTGAACGAGGCTGTAGAGGAGGAAATGAAGTCCCAGATAAACCAGGAAGTGGAGTTCGGCGTGATAGGGGAAAAGACAACGGTCATAGACGCCCGGACCATGAGGCGCGAGATGGAGGCCGAGCTGCGCGGGAAAATAGAGGAAGAAACAAGGGCAAAACTCGAGGGTGAATTCCGCAAAAGGCTAGAGGAGGAAGCGCGGAAAAAAGTGGAGGAATCAAAGGCCGAGATCGAGATTAAAATAAGGAAAGAGATGGAAGAAAAGGAAAAAAATAAAAAAGAGGAAATACTGAAAAAACTCCAGGTGCTAAAGCAGATGGAGGATGAAAAACTCAAAAACAGGGATGAAGAGATAAGAAACATGGCAAAGGAAATAGAGGAGCGGGACAGGGCAAAAAAGGAAGAAATCATGAGGAAACTCAACTTCATAGAAAAAGTGGAAACCGAGACGAAGCAGCTGCAGGAAGAGGAAATGAAGAAAAAAATGAAGGATGAGATAAAAAAGGAAATGGAAGAGGAGAGGGCCAGAAAAAAACAGGAAATAATGGCGAGGCTTGATTCGGTGAAGACGCAAAGTATGGATTTACAGCGGAAGTTAAACGAAGTAACGCTTAATTACAACGAGATGACCTCCATGATAGAGCTCTTTGAAGAGGCGCAGAAAGCCTTTTTTTCCATACTGGCAGCCAGGACCGACAAGAAAACGGCGCAATCCATATTTTTTAAGGCCGTTCTGGACGCTGAAAAAAAGATGCCCGATGTATTAAAACGGGTTATTACAGACAGGAGTGGAAACCTGAAAAACGACGGCATACTCGAGTCCGCCAGGCTCATTGCCAATATTAACGCGCTTGCGATACCCGAACCGCAGAAGGCCCTGAAATTCACGGCCGGCCTGAGGGAAATATTCGACGGGAGGATCGTGGCCGCCGAAGTGGCCACATCACTTGATAAAAAGGAACTGATGGTTTCCGAACTCGTTGTGAAAATAAACCAGATAATGCAGAAAGGCGTTTTAGGGAAAAAGATAAACGACCTTTTTATGGCGCAGGTGGTGCCAAGCACCTCGCTAAAGCAGGGGGATTAAATGAAAGAAACCCAGTACCTTCTTACCAGAAAAAAACTGGAGGAGTTCGAGGAAGAGACGCTTGCCAGCTATGCCATGAAAAGTTCGCAGACCCGGGGGCGCACTTATAAGGAAGAAGAACATCCTTTCAGGAGCGTATACCAGCGGGACAGGGACAGGATAATACACTCCACGGCTTTCAGGAGGCTTGAGTACAAAACCCAGGTATTCGTGAACCTGGAAGGCGATTACTACAGGACCAGGCTGACCCATACAAGTGAAGTGGCCCAGATAGCCAGGAGCGTCGCGAAGACACTCCGTTTGAACGAGGAACTCACGGAATCCATAGCGCTTGCCCATGACATAGGGCATACCCCTTTCGGCCATTCGGGGGAGACGGTGCTTAACAGGCTCATGAAAGATGACGGCGGTTTTGAGCATAACAGGCAGTCATTAAGGGTTTTGGACGAGCTGGAGCAGAAATATCCTGATTTCGACGGCATAAACCTGACCTGGGAAACCAAGGAAGGAATCATAAAACACTCGACAGATTATGATAATCCCGCCTGCAGGGATTATGACCCGAACCTGTCCCCCACAATGGAGGCCCAGATAGTAAATTACGCGGACGAGATAGCCTACAATTCCCATGATATGGACGACGGAATCACTTCCGGGATACTTAACGTGGAAATGCTGAAGGAAACGCTGATATGGGGAAAAATAGAAAAGACTCTTGACAGGGTGAAATTTGAGAGCCTGCCGCTTGAAATGAAAAAATATAACATATGCAGGGCCCTTATAAACCTGCAGGTTACCAACCTGACCGAAAATACCATCGCAAATATCAGGGAACACGGCATAGATTCGGTTGAAAAAGTAAGGAAACATAAAAAAAGCCTGGTTGAGTTCGATGAAGACATGAAAAAAACCCATAAGGACCTCAAATCATTCCTATACAGGAATTTTTACAAGCATTACAAGGTCATACGAATGGAATACAAGGCCGAGAAAATAATAGAGGAATTATTCCAGATATACGACAAGCGCGGCTCGGTCAAGGATAAAAGGGGGGTGGAGTCCTCCATCCTGCCGCCCGAGGCCCGCAAAAGGCTGGGCAAGGATTCGATCAGGCGCGTCATATGCGATTATATAGCCGGCATGACGGACAGGTTCATACTGGAGGAGTATAAGAAGCTTTTTGACCCGTACGAAAAGGTTTAAGGTCTTGAATTTGTAGAGAGGGAGCTTGCCCCCTCTCACAGCAGGCCTTTTTGCCGACGCCCGCGGCGAGAGGGAGCAAGCCCCCTCTCTACAGGAGCGTTTTGTTCCCTTTAAAACCCGGAGGCTTTAGATGACCCTCATAGACATGCTGCGAACAGCCTCTGAAAAGGCTCCAAACAAGGTTTTTTTACAGAATGAAAAGCAGAAAAAAACCTTTAAGGATATTTACGGCGGGGCTCTTTCCTTCGCGACAGGGCTTAAGTCGCTCGGCGTAAAAAAAGGCGACAGGGTCGCCATGCTGCTGAATAATTCCTTTGAGTTTGTTATTGCCTACTTCGGCGTCATTTATATCGGGGCAGAGATAGTGCCTTTGAACACTTTCCTAAAAATTGAGGAAGTGAATTATATCCTGAACGACTGCTCGGCGAAAATATTCATAACGTCCTCGGATTTTGCCGGTATAATAAAAGATATTGACCTGAGCCGCATACCGTCGCTGGAAACAATTATAGGCGCGGACAAATTGGATATGAACCATATTGCTTTTGGGAGCGTTTACAGCTGCCTGACGCCGCCGGAGAACATGGCGCTCGAAGAAAGCACCGCCGCGGTAATATATACATCGGGCACCACCGGGTTCCCGAAAGGCGCGATGCTCACCCACAGGAACATGTTTACAAATGTGGAATCTTCATGCGAGGCTATAAATGTAAAGAACAGCGACAGGTTCATCCTGTTCCTGCCGATGTTTCACGCGTTTTCTTTCACAGTATGCATACTGATACCGGTGTATAAAATGTGCTATACCAGGTTCTTAAGGTCGGTCAGACCTTTTTCAGACATAGTCAGGTCCCTGGTGTTTGACAGGATAACGATATTTGTGGCCATACCGCCGGTATTTAACGTGTTGGCGGCCAAGAGGATACCGAAAATAGCCCTTTGGCTCGTAAAAATACGCATATGCGTTTCAGGGGCGGCGCCTTTATCCGGGGAAGTGCTCAAAAGTTTTGAAAAAAAGTTTCGCCTGCCGCTTCTGGAAGGATACGGCCTGTCCGAGGCATCGCCGGTCGTTTCGGTAAACCCGATCGTCGGGGTAAGGAAGGCCGGATCGGTCGGGCCGGCAATACCCGGTGTCACAGTGTCCATCATTAACGAAGATGGAAAATCCGCCGGGTTCAATGAAGTCGGCGAGATAGCCGTGAAGGGGCCGAATGTGATGAAAGGGTATTTGAACAAGCCCTTTGAAACCGCGGAAGCCATAAAGGATGGGTGGCTTTTTACGGGCGACATAGGCAGGATGGATGAAGACGGCTATATATTCATCATGGACAGGAAAAAGGACCTTATAATAGTGAACGGCATGAACCTTTACCCGAGGGAGATTGAAGAAATACTTTATAAGCTGGAAAGCGTGGAAGAAGCGGCTGTTGTCGGGAAAAAGGACCAAAAGCACGGTGAAATACCCATAGGGGTGGTGAAATTCAGGGAAGGCAGGTCGGCAACCGATATGGAACTGAGGAAATACTTAAGGCAGCACCTGGCGAATTATAAGATTCCCCACAGGTTTGAGTTCTGGCAGGAAATGCCGAAGACAGGCACGGGGAAAATACTAAAAAGAGAGATAAAGAGAATAATAAATGAAAAATAAAACAAAACATATCAGGTTTTTTTTGGCTCAGATCAACACGTCGGTCGGGTCGATAAACGGCAATAAGGAAATTATTATCTCAAAGATAAAACAGGCGGCCGCAATGGAAGCCGATGTAATAATTTTTCCGGAGATGACTATAACCGGATACCCGCCGGAGGACCTGCTCTTAAAGAAAAGGTTTGTGGCAAACAACATAAAGGCTTTAAAAGAAATAGCGCGCGAAACGAGCGGCATAACAGCCGTGGTGGGATACGTCGACCTGAAAAAAGGCTGCCTTTATAATTCCGCGGCGGTCATTTCCGGCGGAAAAATAACCGCGGCATATGACAAGATAAACCTTCCGAATTACGGCGTGTTTGACGAGAAGAGGTATTTTACGGCCGGGCATAAAGGGCTGGTATTCAAAGTTTCAGGCGCAAGGTTCGGATTGTCGGTATGCGAGGACCTGTGGCAGCCGTGCAAAGCCCTGGAAAAACTCAAAGGCAAAATGGATTTCCTGATAAATATAAGCGCGTCGCCTTACCACATGGAAAAGTGGAAGGAAAGGATAAGCCTTTTCAAAAAACAGGCAAAAAAATATTCCGCCACTCTTGTGTACTGCAACCTTACCGGCGGCCAGGACGAACTGGTTTTTGACGGACACAGCCTGGTCATCAGCCAAAAAGGCTCGATACTACTGCAGGGAAGGCAGTTTGCGGAACAGGATATTATTTTTGACTATCCAATGAGTTTTAAAGACAAGAGGCTGGAGCCTAAAGGAAATTTGAAAATAAATTTAAAACCAATCGGGAAGTACGTGCCCATGTCGGTCGAGGAGGAAGTTTACCAGGCGCTCGTGATGGGGACCAGGGATTATGTTTTGAAAAACGGGTTTAAGAAGGTGGTTTTGGGGCTAAGCGGAGGCATAGATTCGGCGTTTGTGGCGGTTATAGCGGCTGAGGCGCTGGGCGCGGAAAACGTGAACCTTGTTTTTATGCCGTCAAAATTTTCTTCCGATGAGTCGCGCGCGGACGCAGAAAAACTGTGCGAAAACCTTAAGATAAAAATGAAGACAATAGGCATCCAGGAAACCGTGGACATGCTTCTGAGCAAATTAATGGACGAGTTCAAGGGTACAAAGCCGGACACCACGGAAGAAAATTTGCAGGCGAGGATCCGCGGCAACATCAATATGGCGCTCTCAAACAAGTTCAACTGGCTCGTGCTCACCACCGGCAACAAGAGCGAGATGTCCACGGGTTATGCCACCCTTTACGGGGATATGGCCGGCGGGTTTGCCGTCATAAAGGACGTGCCAAAGATGCTTGTTTACAGGATATCAAACATGATAAATAAAAAAGCCGGATACGGCCTGATACCGGACAATATAATCAAAAAAGCTCCCACCGCCGAACTGAAGTTCAACCAGAAGGATTCAGATTCTTTGCCGGACTACGCGGTGCTTGACAGGATAGTGGAGGAATACGTCGAAAATGATAGGACTTACGGCGACTTAAAAGGCAAATATGACGACGAGACGCTGCGTAAAGTTATACGGATGATAGATATAAATGAGTATAAAAGAAGGCAGGCCCCGCCGGGCATAAAGATCACGCCAAAAGCGTTCGGCAGGGACAGAAGGATGCCGATCACCAATAAGTACAGGGAATAAAGGCAATTAAAAATTTAAAATTAAGAATTAAAAATTATGGTCTATTGCCGCGGGCTTTGCCCTTGCAATATTATAATAAGTCGCAAAGCGACACCATAATTTTACATTTTTAATTTTGAATTTTTAATTGTAATTCGATTGGAGCGGCCAATGATCCTAGTTTCCGCCTGTCTTGCCGGGGTCAGGACCCGGCATGACGGGACCAGCAGGACAAATGAAACAGTAATGAGGCTGATCGCGGACCAGAAAGCCGTTCCGCTGTGCCCCGAGGTGCTTGGCGGCAGGCCCATACCGCGCGAGCCGGTAGAAATATCCGGCGGGGACGGTTACGATGTCCTGTCAGGCAGGGCGCGGGTCCTGGATAAGGAAGGGAATGACCATACAGCGGAAATACTGGCCGGGGTTGATGAGTTCGTGAAGGCCCTGAAAAAGTTTAAGGCCGATACCGTGATACTCAAGTCAAAAAGCCCCACATGTGGGTTTGGGGATATATATGACGGTTCTTTCAGCGGGAAACTCACAAACGGCGACGGGGTACTGGCGGCAGCGCTGGAAAAAGAAGGAATTAGGGTTTTTAATGAAAATAATTGTGATATAATTATGTCCGCGGTAAAAAGCGGATACGACAAGGAGGAACATATGGCGGATCTTTATTTTTTGCCCGAGTACCCGATATACAGGGATTTTGACGCGGACGATATTGAGATCCTCGCGAAGATATGCGGGGAAAATAAATACACAAACGGACAAACTGTTTTCAGGGAAAACGAAGCCGGGGACGGCATGTACATTATAAAGAAAGGCGTTGTAAAGATCTTCAAGGAAAACAAGGCGCGAAAGAAATTCATAGCTTCGCTCACCGAAGGGGAATTTTTCGGCGAACTTGCCCTAATAGACGGATCGCCGCGCTCGGCAACGGTGGAGGCCTCGGGGGACGTGGAACTGGTAAAACTTTCCACAGAGAGCTTTGCCAGGCTGAAAAGCGAGTATGCCAGGACCGGGTTTAAGGTGACGGACGTACTGCTTAAATTTTTAAGTTACAGGATAAGAAGGACCACCAAGAAAGCCGCCACCCTCATGAAAGGCAGAAAGATAAAAAAATTGAAAAAAACCGCAAAAAAAAATAAAAAATAAGCACGGAGGGACACATGAAAAAAACCTTGTTGATCGCATTACTTGCCCTGTTTGCCGCTGTTTTAACGGCCGCTCCGAACCTTTACGTATCGCACGAAAAACTCAAAAAAATAACGGTCATAGACACGGCTGTCAATGAGGTGTTAAGCGAGATCCCCCTGAAAATGTCGGTGGTGGATATAAGGCTCGACTCCGATGAAAAATACCTCTACTTCATCAGCGCGGATACAAATGCGCTATACAGGATCAGGTGCAAAAACTTAACTGTGGATCCTGATTTTGTGAGCGTGGGTTACGGGCCCACGGGCCTTGCGGTAAGGAACGACAATAAAGCCGTGTATGTCATAAACGGCAAGTCAAATAATGTCACCATGATTAACACGGATCCCTTTGAGGCCGCGGGAGACCCCATAAGCCTGCCGGGCTCCCCGAAAGCCATCGTGATAACCGATGACGACAGGAAAGCATATATTGCCCTCTCAGATATGGGCGGAGTGGCGCTGCTGGACTTAAGCACCAATAAGGTGACAGGCGTGATCCCGGTGAGCACGGACCCATGGGCAATGTGCACTTATAATAACAGGCTTCTTTTTGTGTCAAATGAAGGCATGGCCAGCGTCTCTGTCATTGATATGAGGAAAAATACAGTCATAAACGAGATGGTGACCACCGATATGCCGCGGGGAATGGCCGCGTATAACAACATGCTGTATGTTTCCGTCACAAACGGAATAGACATATTTGAACTAAGGGGTTTCACAAAACCGTCGTCGGTGGGGCTTGATTACCCCGTATATGGATGCGGTTTCGGTAAAGTTGCCTCGGGCCCGAAGATCTTTGTGGCGGGCCATGAGGCGGGCGCCGCTGCCGGTAAAGTGGCGGTCATAAACCCGGACTCCGGTGAAATAACCACCGAAATAGCGGTTGCTGGCGCGCCCAAGTTCCTGGAGATTAGGAAGATAAGGCCGACACCCGTCCCGACAGCAGTGCCTACCAAAACATTCACACCTGTACCGGCGGCTACACCCATACCAACAGAAACAGCCACAAAAGTCCCGAAGAAAACCCCGACGCCGGAGGACACGGCAACAAGGGTGCCCGTAAAAAAGAAAGCGAAGAAAAAAGCCACGCCAATCCCAATCCCGACCGCAACCCCTGATCTAATGCTTCGCTCTGATATAACGGGAAGGGTGTTCATGGATAATAACCCGGTTACCAACGGGATCAAAATGAAGGCATTGAGCAAACATACGGACAAAGTGTATACCACTTACACAAACCAGGATGGAAGGTTTAAATTCACGGCCCTGCCCATAGGCGCGTATGTCATCACGGTTGAGGCCACCTTTATACAGGAAAAAGCCGTGGCTGTCACGGTAAACAGGGGAAAGAACGAAGAACTCACAATAGACACCAAGAAGAGGTAATATTTTGGACAACAATAACTGCGAAGGGCTTGCTGACAGGATAAAAAAGCAAAAAGAGAAGATAATAATGCTGTCGGTGGCCTCGAACATCGCGCTTGTGCTGATGAAGCTTGTCGTCGGTGTGATGACCGGGCTGGTCAGCATCGTGGCCGAGGCGCTGCACTCCGCGAACGATTTGCTGGCTTCGGTGATAGCTTACTTCGGTGTGAAAGGTTCGCTCGCGCCGGCTGATAAGGACCACCCTTACGGCCACGGCAAGGTTGAGATAATCACGGGATGGATAGAGAACATCCTTATACTTATCATAGGCCTGGGGATAATATACGAAGGCTATCTTAAAATAATCAACAAAACGCACCCGAAGCTGATAATTGCCGGCATAGTGGTAATGCTAGTTTCTGGGCTTGTGAACTGGCTGGTTTCCGTTTATCTCATAAAAAAAGGGAAAGAACTGCGCTCGGTCGGCATAGAGGTGGACGGCGAGCATTTAAAGGCCGACGTTGTCACATCATTGGGCATAGCGGCCGCGCTTATTATCATGCAGTTCACCGGAATATGGTGGATAGACCCTGTCGGAGCTATTTTTGTGGGGCTGTGGGTGATCGGCATATTTATCAGGCTGTCCTACACGCTGACCCACCAGATGATAGACAAGGGATTGAACGACGAAGAACTGGTAAGAATAGACGCGATGCTCAAGTGTTTCACCGATATAAAGTTTTTCCACAAGGTAAGGACCCGCCAAAGCGGCTCGACAATATTTGTGGACATGCACGTGAAGGTGGACAAAAACATGACAGTGGAAGCCTCCCACGAACTGACGGTAAAGATAGAGGAGAAGATAGCCCAAATGTACGGGGATGTGAATGTGCTGGTGCATATAGAGCCGTTTTATGAAGTTGACGGCGACCAGGAATAGTTTATTCGTTTGACGTTTTTTTAAGCCGTTGTAAGTCACCGGATTAGGCGGTCGTCATGTTCCGGATTTTGCACCTTATAGCAAACCACTGTATAACAGCGTGCCCTCGTAGCTCAGTGGATAAAGCAGAGGTTTCCTAAACCTTCCTAAATTTCATCTTCCATTATATTTTACAATACTCTATCCCTGTGTCAATATGTATAAGTCTAGAGTGGTATAACTTGTGGTGGATAGAGTAGAGGTTTGAGGGTTTTTCATTGACAATCAGACACTTAAGGGTAGAATAATGCTGATAAAAGTTTAGTTGGTGGGAGAGATTAACATGAAGGGTAAAGATGGCAGAATTGATTTTTTGGAGATATCCATTGAAATACAGCAAAAATTTGAATTCTATTTCATCGCATTAATATTCACAATTCTTGGATTAACAGTACAGTCAGCAACTTTCACCATGCGGTATTATCAATTTTGGTTTGAAATGGGTGCTTGGTTATGTTTGTTTACATCCAGTATTTTTGGACTACTTAGAATTGAAAAATTATATAAACCTTGGGAAATAATGTCGAGTATGAGGATAAAAAAGGATATATTAGAATCTATAAATGACAATTTAAAAGAAGAACCTATAGCAGTAAAGGATGTTAGAGAATACACAGATAATTTTATAACAAAGAAAGTTCTTAATGAGATGAAAATAAAACATGAAGGGGAACGCTATTTATTGGCTATTGAACAAGACAAGATTAACAAAGAGCATAAGTTGCAATACAAAATAATGAAAGGCACTTTTGTGCTTGGAATTGTCAGTCTTGTTATATCACGTTTTTTGTTGAATCTATCAAAAATGTTTCATCCATAAGGTGGGTTGATGATACCGAAATATTTTTCTAATAGGGATAAAATACTCACAAAAGACATTGGAGTGGATTTTTGTAAGGCTATTGTTGCTTACCTTGGACGATTGTTCAGTGAAAGATATTTAGATCAGTCATTTCCGTCGATTAAGGTGACCTGCCCCAAAAGATTG
>PMTB01000115.1 GCA_003167475.1 candidate division FCPU426 bacterium
GGTTTCCTGAAAAAGAAGGTATGTGCCTATGCCCGCGTCCTTGAGCTTTTTATAATTTTTCGAAGTGGTTGCCGCAATATCCACGTTGGCCCTGCGTATGGCGCCGTTCTCAAATTTTTCATCATATATAGTCTTTAAGCACTCCACTATATAATCGATCGGACACTCTTTGTCGTCCTCACCCGCTTCCAGCAGAAGCCGCTTGTGGCCCATGGCCTCAAGCGCCCTTATTTCCCGGCGCAGCTCATCCTGTGTGAGCCTGTGCCTGCCTATTTTATTGTCACACCTGTAGCCGCAGTATTTGCAGTTGTTCACGCAGTAACTTGAAAGGTAAAGCGGGGCGAACAATACTATCCTGTTGCCGTATATTTTTTCCTTGAGTTTTTTAGCCGTCCTGTACATTTTATCCAGGGTTTCATCGTCGTCAACCTCAAGCAGCACCGCGGCTTCCCTGTGGGTTAAGCCCTTGCATTCAGCGGTTTTGGCCAGGATCTTTTCCACCGCAGCCTTATCTTTAGCGGTTTTTTTTGCCTCGCTTATGGAAGCCAGTACTTCCGTGTCGTCGATAAATTCATTCGCGTCCATTGATTTTGCGTTATACATAAATCACCTCATCCTGATTATTATTTGCCCTGTATTTGCGTTTGGTTGTCGCCTTCGGTGTTCAACACCCTTGAGTAGGCGGTTTTAACCATTATCTTCGGCAGCATTCCGAGTTTCCCCGAAAAAGCGCTTATAGTATCGTTGGGCGCGTCCATTACTATGCTGATAACGGATATGGCGTATTTTTTATACGGTATGCCCATCCTGCCGATTATATATTCCCTGTAATCATGTATAATGGAATTCAGTTCCTCGACAACACCGGGATCTTCCACTATGATGCTCACGATCGCTATCCTTGTTTCCATAAGAAGCTCCTTATAAATAAAAATTCCCCGCACTGAAAAATAGCAGTGAAGGGATGATAATAGTATATCTCATCTTTTATCCTGCCTTCACAATCGGGAATGAACCCTCTTGAATCAGCGCATTCATTTTTTTTAACATTTGATTCACCGGAAGGTAATCTCCTCGCGGCTCATCATTTACTACATATATAATACTGCTATTTCACGACTTTGTCAATAACTGAAGGCTGTCGTGAATGTCGAAAAGCTATTTTGATTAGATTGTCATTGCGAGGAGCCGTTCCTTGTTTATGGCGACGAAGCAATCTCCGTTCTACCGATAAGCCATAAAGACCGGCCTTTCTACAAAAATACAGAGATTGCTTCGTCGCTGAAAATCTTGCTCCTCGCAATGACAGCATATGTCGAAATCGAAGTTTTAAAATGCCTCCTGCAAATCCAGGTACAGCTGCGGGCCTATATCCGCGAAAGCCAGGTCGAAACGTAATGGCGCGTCCATGAAGTCAAACGGCTTCCAGTGCAGGCCAAAACCGTAAGACAGTTTCAACCCGTCTGTTTTAAAGTAATTTAATTGCGGCGCCACCTGCCCCGCAGCTGCGTAAACCGCCCCCCGGAAGGTCCAGAACAGCGGAAAACGGTATTCGACCTGCGCAGTAATATAATCATAGTCCATGTAGCGGCCCTCATAATATCCGCGCATCAGGTACAATCCGCCGAGCCTGGGTATCCCACGCAGCGGCATTCCATAACCCGTAAACCTGGCCACTACATTATATGCCAGGATATTCTCCGGAAAAAGCGTGTAATAATTCCTGAAGTCACCCTCGAATATATAACTGTTGGATGACGCGCCTATCACCCTTCCCATAAGGGCCGCTTTCAGGTCAAGGAAATATCCTGCGCTCGTGCAGTAGCGCCTGTCGCGTTTGTCCAGTAAAAAACGCATTCCAAACGCCGAAAGTACGCCGCCGTCCCCGCCGGGGACCGTTCCGGAACTTATTATGCCTCCGGCCTGGCTCGCGGTAACGTCATATACAAGCAGCCTGTAATATGGGCCTATAAAAAGCCGGGGTGAAATTTCCTTCAAAAAAGAAGTTATCAGCCCGCCTTCTGTGTAGCTGAAGTTCTCTTTGCTTGAGCTTTTGGTGTCAGGGCCTATGCCCCAGAAAAAAGACGGGTATTTATTGAAAAGAGGCTCTGCATTAAGGAACCAATCCCCGGTTCCAAAATACTTTTCCACGACAAGGTCAAACTCAAGCTGGCTTTTCTGGGTATAAAGAATGGATGAAACGGCTGAATCGGTCTTTCCGGTAAGGGACAATGACGCTGGCGATCCCGTAAACAACGCCGCGACTCCGTAACCTATTCCGGTCTCCGGGGCGATAGCTAGCGCAGGCAGAGGCATTACGCTCCATTTGTATGGGTCAACCGCTGGATCTGCGTTCAATAATGGAGCGGCAACTGCCAAACTCATAACGAGAGCGCATATAAGTTTTGTCCTGGATCCCATTAATCACCTTTTCCCTGCCTGTTCCGGCATACATAATTGTATTCAAACTGTCATATTTTGCTATATGTCCCGGATATTGTAAAGCGAATATTATATATCCGGGTTAAGCAGGGCAAAACTAAAAGGTTTTATGATATATAAGGCGCGAAAAAACAGGCCTATCTGGTTTCAGCGACTTTTGTCCGTTCCATGGCTTTCCTGGTCATATCTTCCAGGTCGGCGGACCGCTTCGGGTTCATGGCATTTTCAAGGAAAAGGTGGAGGAAATCAAGCATTTTATCTATATCCTCATCCGTTATATCCCTAAGATGCTTTCCGCAGACGCATTTGGCGTATGTATTTCCGCTTTCATTGACGCACTCAAGTATCTTCCTGAGTTTCTCATCTTTAAGCAGGGGTATTTTTTCATATATAGGCATGAAGACGTCCATATTGTATTCTTCGGTGAGGTACGCGTCCACGAACCTGCATGTCAAAAGCGCCGCCGCGTTCTTCATATTGTTGTTTTTCGCCAGCTGTATCTCCTTGTATATTTCCAGGACGCGCGGCTTTAAGTACTTCCTGTACTCTGAAGGTATGTTCAATCCGTTGTATCCGGGAACCATCTCTTCCCTGTCCACACGCGCCTGTGAAATAGCCATGACCATGTTGACATCCACATAACCCTTGAGCCTTAAGTCTATGATATAGAATATCTTTGGTGAGCGCATGCCCTCAAGCACGGGATGCGTGAGAATGTAAAGCACTGTCATGTTTTTCTCGAATTTTTCGCCCATATCATATTCGTTCTTGTCCCATTTCCTGAACTTGGACACTTCTTCGGGGGCGCTTTCTATGTCAACGGTGGCGTTTAGGACATGTACCTGGTCTATAAAAAAGAAATCTTCCCGCTCCTCATTGGGGAACCTTCCGAATACGCTGAATTTGGATTTTTCACTAAGGGTTTTTTCGATGGTTGTTTCAATGTTGTTGTCGGTGAGTACAAATTTATTGGCGAGAAGATAACTGTAATCTATTTTCATGATGCCTCCCGATAGAAAACAAATAGCACTTTTGCAGCGCCGACTATAGGTTCCAGAAAGTGTTTTAGACTATATCGGCAAAACAGCACCCTGGGTTCTGAATTAAATTATAACACAGCCAAATTAAATTAAAAGTGTTATTTATTGCCGAAAAGAGCTTGTTATGTAAGTTTTGCCCTTGCTCCGATTATGGAGCCCATCAGCATCCCGGCAATCGACTGGAACCCAAAATCTATCCAAAACAGGATTGGCTTGCCGGCAAAGAACAATTTGGTTGAATTTGCCATAAACACATAGCAGACCGCCATGGCCAATCCGGTCAATACTCCGCCTGTCAGACTCTTAAGGTTCATGGCCAAAATGCCACGTGATAACCCAATGGCATACAAAACAGCGGCAAAAAACATACCGGGTATGGCGTACCATTCCATTTTCGGACCTGACAATCCCATTTGCCGCGACCACTCCGGAAAAAATAAAGCCTTACTATACCATATAAATCCCAAAGCCATATACACCAGGGCCGCAATCCCGATCCCAATCCAGTCAATTCCCATCGAGCCTGTTACGTGTTTAATTTCTTTTGCCATTTTATGCCTCGTTTTTTGGTGTAATGCCCGTATATAATAAGAGCAACCCACACCCTTCTACTTTCAACTCTCTACTATCTCGGGCCTTTGACCTTGACTTTATTCCGTGAGTTTTTTAGCCAGTTTTACCGCGTCGTACGCGTCCTTCGAGTACCCGTCCGCGCCTATTTCCTTCGCGTAGCTTTCTGTCACGACGGCGCCGCCTATCATGAACCTGCAGTCAAGGCCTTTTTTCTTTGCCATGCTGATCACGGTTTTCATTTCTATCATTGTCGTGGTCATAAGGGCCGATAAAGCAACCAGTTTCGCCCCGGTTTCCCTGACCTTTTCTATTATGGTGAATTCATGAACGTCTTTGCCGAGGTCTATGACCTCAAAACCATAATTTTTAAGCATTAGGGCCACAATGTTCTTGCCGATATCATGGATGTCGCCCTTAACGGTCGCAATTAAAACTATTTTCTTCTCTGCTTTTTCACCGGGTTCGGCTTTCAAGAGCGGCTCTATAATGGAAAAAGCCGCCTTCATGGCGTCGGCGCTCGCTATCAACTGGGGCAAAAAGTATGTTTTTTTCTCGTAAAGGTCTCCCACGTGGCTTATGGCGGGGATTAATTTTTTATCCACGATATCAGAGGGCTTTTCCCCGGCCTTTAAAGCCCGGTCTATGAGGGCCTTAATTGATTCCGCGTTACCGTTAACAACGGCGTCATATATGGTTTCCTGCGCCGCCACCGCTGATTTTACGGATGCACCCTGCGCCTGGCCCGAAAACCTTTTGACATACAACGCGCTTTTCTTATCCTTCATGGAAAGCACATCGGAAGCCGATTTTATGTTCATCAGCAGGTCCAGCGACGGGTTGGCTATCGCCATTGTAAGGCCGCGGTCTATGGCCATGGCGAGGAACGCGGAATTGACATAACCGCGTTCAGGCAGGCCAAATGACACGTTGGAAAGCCCGACTATGGTGTTAAATCCGTTCCTTGAAGAGCTTGCTATCAGTTTTAAAGTTTCCGACGCCGCTTCCTGCGCCGATGAAACCGTCATAACCAACCCGTCTATGATTATATCCTTATTTGTAAATCCAAGTTTTTTTGCCGCGGAATAAACCTTGTTCACAACAACCTGTCTTTTTTCCGCCGTCTCGGGCACGCCTTTGCTTCCCAGCGGCAGAAGCACGAACATTGCGCCGTATTTCGCCGCGATCGGCAGGAGCTTTTTCATCTTTTCAGGTTCGCCTGAAATGGAATTGATAAGCGCCCGTCCCGGATATATCCGGAGCGCGGCTTCGATAACTTCAAATGACGGCGAATCTATGCATAAAGGAAGCTCGCTGAATGAGCTTAAAAGTTCGATTGTTTTTACCATCACTTCTTTTTCATTGATACCGGGCATGCCCACATTGACATCCAGCACCAGAGCGCCCCGATGGGCCTGCTCCGAGGCAAATTTCCTGACTTCCTCGGTCTTCCCGGTCTTAAGTTCTTCCTGGAGCTGCTTTTTTCCGGTCGGGTTTATGCGTTCCCCGACGACAACCACCGGGATATCACAGGATATGAATACAGTTTTCCTGGCCGAAGTTATGGCGCTGTATGAAGCTGCCTGCCGCTTTAAAACTTTCACGTTTTTCAACTGCTTTGAAATACCGGAAATGCATTCCGGGGACGTGCCGCAACAGCCTCCTATAAAGCTGACCCCGGCCTTTACAAAAGGCTTTGTATAAGCGGAAAATGCCTTTGCGTCCATGTCAAAAACCGTCTTACCGTCTATAAGACGCGGGAGGCCCGCGTTTGGTTTTGCCATCAAAGGTACCTTGGCGTAAGGTTTCATAAGTTCTATTACTTTCACCATCTCAGCCGGGCCGGTTGAGCAATTTACCCCGACTATATCAGCCCCGAGCGACTGAAGCGTTATAAGTGCCGTGACCGGGTCTGTTCCGGTTAAGGTCCTCATGTCCTTGTCAAATGTCATGGACACTATAACTGGCTTGTTTGAGAGTTCTTTGCATGCAAGCAGAGCCGCCCTGGCCTCCTGTATGTCTATCATGGTCTCGATGACAAAAAGATCGACCCCGCCTTTTTCAAGACCTTTGACCTGTTCCTTGAAATAACCGACGCATGTTTCAAACGGCATATCACCGAAAGGCTTCGGGAAATGTCCTGTAGGGCCTATATCGCCGGCCACCAGCCCGTCTTTGCCTATGGCTTTTCTTGAAATGCGGGCAAGCGCCTCGTTGATCTTAAGCACATCATTGCCCAGGCCAAATTCATCAAGTTTCGGCCTGGTGCCGCCGAGAGTGAAAGTGTAAAGTATCTGCGTCCCGGCTTTGACATATTCTTTCTGAAGTTCTATAAGGTGCCGTGGGTTGTCGATGGCCCACTTTTCCGGACAAACGCCCTGCGGCATCCCGCGCCTCTGCATGGCAACGCCGGTAGACCCGTCGAGCACGACAACGCCTTTTTTTATGAGGTCTGAAAGTTTCTTTTTTGGATCGGTTTTTTTTGCCATTATCATCAGTCCTTTCAGGTTTCTTGTTTATGTATTTTATTCATCCAATTCGCTTTTCGACAATTCGCAATTCCCCCATGATGCTGTCCGTAGACCCATTAAATCCATGTAATTCTTT
>PMTB01000274.1 GCA_003167475.1 candidate division FCPU426 bacterium
CGTGCTTGAAGCAGGCTGCGGCGTGGGCGCGCAGACTATTATATTGGCAAAGAACAGCCCGAAAGCGGATATTACTTCCATTGATTTTTCCCCCGTGTCAGTGAAGAAAGCGGCGCAGCTTATTAAAAGAAAAAACATAAAGAATGTAAGATTACAACAAGCCGATATATTTGACCTTCCTTTTAAAGACGGCTCATTTGACCATGTATTTGTCTGTTTTGTACTGGAACACCTTAAGGACCCCGGTAAGGCGCTGAATGCCCTTAAAAAAGTCCTAAAAAAGGGCGGTTCTATAACGGTCATAGAAGGTGACCACGATACCTCGCTTTTCCACCCATACAGCGAAGCCGCGATGAAAACGATTAAATGCCTGATAGAACTACAGGCTAAAATCGGAGGCAATTCGCTTATAGGTAGGCAGTTATATCCGTTATTAAACAAAGCCGGCTTTGGAAAGATTGACATATCCCCGCGTTTTGTTTACGCGGACGCGTCAAGGCAGGAGATGGTCGAAGGATTCACGAAGAAAACCTATATTGCCATGGTAAAAGGCGTAAAGGACGAAGCGATCAGTTCGGGTATGATAGACGGGAAAACCTGGGAAAAGGGAATAAGGGACCTTAACAAAACAGCGGGAAAAGACGGCGTGTTTTGTTACACTTTCTTTAAGGGAACCGCATATAAATAAGCTGCAAAGAATTTTTCTATCTGACTTGACCAGACCGATATTTACTGTTATACTGTATTACTGTAAAACAGTAAAAGGAGGTTTTTATGGCAAAAAAAATGATTCCTATAGGCAAAAGAGGCGTGGTTTATATGCCCAAAGAAATACTTAAGGAATTTCACCTAAATGAAGGCGATTATCTCGAGGCATACGGGACACCGGAGGGCATAGTGCTTAAGCCCAAGGTTTTTATGGACAAGGATCAGGCTTGGTTCTGGACCGAGGAATGGCAGAAGGGCGAAAAAGAAGCAGACGAGGATATAAGGCATGGAAAAACCGCATCCCATGGAACTGCCGGGGATTTTATAAAAGCCATGGAAAAAAGGCGCAAGGCGAATAAAAAATGATAGTACGTTTTACACAAAGGTTTGAGCGCTGCTACGTCAAATTGCCGATTGAAATCCAAAAAACTTTCGAAGCAAAATTGCTTATAATGCAGGAAAACATGGGGCATCCGTCCCTGAGGATAAAGAAGATGAAAGGTAGCAAAGGTATTTACGAGGGTAGTATTACCATGAAATACAGGTTTACGTTTGAGTTTGTTGAGGACGGGATAATACTGAGGAATATAGGCAAGCATGATGCCGCGCTGGATAATCCGTAAATAATATGGCAGGGATTGTGTAGAGAGGCTGCGCTTGACCGCTGGAGCTTTAGCGGAAGCGGATGCTGCCTCTCTGACGAGGGCTTTACAAACGTAAAGCCGTTATTAACAGCCAGGGTGAGCGGCAGCAAGCAGCCGCTCTACGAAATTCAATACCAAAACGCAACCAAAACCCCTTTAAACCCGTCCAATTAAATGTTATAATGCCTTTAATAAAATAACTTTTTTCAAAGGAGCCTCAAATGAAAAAAACAACCGTATTATTCGTCCTCATGTTCCTAGCCTCTTTTTGTTTCGCCGAAATGACCGCTATCCAGACCGAAGAATCCAAGGTGTTCTACGACGGCGTCAGCAAAGTGGCCGAGTGGACCTACACCAATGGCAAGCGTTCCATGCAGGGCGTGACCATTACAGGCGACGTCAAGATCACTACAAATATCGACGGGAACGACAGGTATGCCTTCTTTAAATACTTAAGGAATGGTATAGTCGACGGCTCATATGCCTGGCATTTTGCCGATACCGGCGTTACTTCCGCGGTTGAGAGCTATACAGCAGGCAGGATAAACGGTCCTTTTAAAGCCTATTTTAAGGATGGGAAGATATCAAAGGAAGGCGTATATAACGCCGGTAGGAAAGACGGGGAATGGAAGACGTATTACAGCAGCGGTGAAATAGCTGAAATAGCCAATTATAAGCAGGATTCAAAAGAAGGGGATTATATAAAGAATTATGAGAATGGGGCCAATAATGTGGCCTGTAAATATCTCAATAATAAGATAGACGGCAAGTATGTCGAATTGTATGACACGGGAACGATGAAGCTGGACGGCACATATAAGGCAGGCCTGCGCGATGGGGATTTTACCATGTATTATGAATCAGGGGAAAAACAGTATACAATGCGCTATAAGAACGGGAAAGTAGTGGGGGCGGTAAATAGCACAGGCAATGAATTTGAGCCCGTGAATGTGGAGAAATAATAACGGCGCAATATTTGTTAATGTGGCATAAGTTGTTATGGACTGGCTGTCATTGCGAGGAGCCGGTCTTGATTCATGGCGACGAAGTCCTTCGACAAGCTCAGGACGGTGAGCCAGTCGAACCGCAATCTCAGTTTTATCGATAAGCTATAAACGCAGAGTTTTCCTCCAAAATACAGAGATTGCTTCGTCGCTGAAAATCTCGCTCCTCGCAATGACGGCAATACAAAAAACACGGATATAAACCAATTCAAACAAAAACAACACAAATAGCAAAATATCAATGTGGATTAAACAATAAAATCCGGTAATATCAATTAGAACAGACGTAAAAAGGCCTGTTTTACCCCTAAAACAGGCCTTTTTACGTCCTGAAATAAAAATGAAAATAAACACTTTTTATTGTTGACACATTCTTGTTTTTTGTTATACTGTGTCCACGTTCGAAGAAAAAAATCGGACACGTTCTTAAAAAGATAAAGCGAATCTAGGATGAAGCGCAAAACAAAGATGAAAAGAATTAAGATTGAGAGTAGAAATAATTTGAATTAAATTAAAAAAACTCTTGACAGGTTCTTGCAAATTTGGTATAGTGTATTCACGGTTAAGGAAATAACAAAAGTTAACCAGAGGTTCTTTAAAAAGCTTAAAAAGTGAAATGGGATATTATTTGCTGTTTTTTTATGTTTTTAGAAACTTATAGTAAAACAAATAAGTTTTTAGAACCCAAGAAAACCAAAAGCAAATCCGATGAATAACTCGGACACAAAAGTTAAAAAATCACCCGATCAAAATCGACGGGATATTATTCACTCTACGGCAGCCATCGGGAGGCCGCGGAGATAGAGATTGTTCTTTACCAATTATCAGAGAGATAGAAATTGAGTTTCGCCTTGGCCAAGATAATAGCTCTTTGGAGAGTTTGATTCTGGCTCAGGACTAACGTTGGCGGCGTGCCTAATACATGCAAGTCGTACGAAAACACAGTAGCAATATTGTGTTTTAGTGGCAAACGGGTGAGTAATGCTTGGGTAACATTCCCTTAAGACCGGGATAACTCCTCGAAAGAGGAGCTAATACCGGATGTGGTAACATGATCGCAAGATTGTGTTATTAAAGGACGGCCTCTATTTATAAGCTGTCGCTTAAGAATTGGCCCAAGTACAATTAGCTAGTTGGTGGGGTAATGGCCTACCAAGGCTACGATGGTTAGCTGGTCTGAGAGGATGATCAGCCA